>CAYXUZ010000025.1:25814-38351 GCA_964467705.1 uncultured Ardenticatenaceae bacterium
ACATGCGGCCGTAGCGGTGCGTAATGCCGGCCTGTATGCGGATTCGCAGCGCCGCCTGCGGGATATGTCGGCGCTGGTGGACATGGCGAAGCACGTTACCGGCAATTTGCATCTGGAGTCAGTCTTACAGACAACGGTGCAAAGCCTGCGCCGTCTGTTGAATGCCCGTGCCAGTACCATCACCATGCTCAATGACGATAGAAATGAGCTAATAGTAAAAGCGGCGGATGGGGTGGAGCCAGAATATATGCACGCGCACATGAAGCTCGAAGGCAGCATCTCTGGCAAGGTGATCAAAGAAGGCAAGCTGGTGTATACCCGTGACGCGCACAAAGACCCGGAATTTCTCTTTTTTGATCTGGTGGTGCGTAGTTTGCTGGCGGTACCGTTGGTGATCCGTGATGAACCGGTAGGCACGCTCACGGTAGATAGTGATCAGGCCAATGCCTTCTCGGAATCGGACAAGCAGTTAATGACGATTGCGGCGGCCCAGGTGAGTGTGGCTATGGCCAACGCCCGTTTATTTGAGGAGTTGGAAAGACGGGCGCAGGAGTTGGCGGTGGCGTATGAGGAGTTGAAGGAGAGCGACCGGCTGAAGGATGAGTTGGTGCAGAATGTGTCCCATGAGTTGCGCACGCCGTTGACCTTTGTAAAGGGGTATGTAGATTTGTTGATGGATGGCGACCGGGGATTGCTGACGCCAGAGCAGCAAGAGTATTTGCAGATTGTGTCGGACAAGACGGACGACATTACGCGGATTATTGAAGATATTATCACGCTGCAACGAATTGATTCCGGCAATTTACAGTTAGAGACGGTGGCGATGGTGGATTTGCTGCACACGGCCGTTGCCGGACATGGCATGGTGGCCGAAAAGAAAGGTCTCACCGTGCGTATGGCCCCCACCCAGGTTGAGGGTATGGTCAACATTGATAAAGGACGCATTAACCAGGTAGTTGACAATTTGATCGGTAATGCCATTAAATTTAGCCCGGATGGCGGTGTGATTACCGTCAGCCTGCTGGAACAAGATAACATCGTCTGCGTTTCGGTAACAGACCAGGGCATTGGCATGGCCGCCGACAAACACCAGCGCATTTTTGAACGCTTTTACCAGATTGATGGCTCGTCACGGCGGCGTTTTGGCGGCACCGGCATTGGTCTGGCGATTGTGAAGCGCATCATTGACGCGCATCATGGCAAAATATGGGTTGAAAGCGAACTCAGCAAAGGCAGTTCGTTTCTTTTTACATTACCAAAAGCACAGGTAGCACAAGCAGATGCAGCCGAGCGATAAAAGTGATAGGTAGAATCCATCACTTTTATCGTTCCTTTTAGCCTATCTGCCGTATCTGGGATAGGAAACCAGTGTCAGATAAAGATTTTCAAGTTGGCTTAACGACGATTCAGGATTTGCCCAAGATTGACTTACACCGTCATCTGGAGGGTTCATTGCGCCTGCAAACGCTATATGAGATTGCGTTGGAGTATGACCTGGGGTTGCCGGTGAAAAGCCTGGATCAGTTACGGCCGTATGTACAAGTTACCAACGACCCCGCCCACCACGAAGCCTTCCTGCAAAAATTTGAAGTGCTGCGTCACTTCTACCGCTCCCCAGAAACCATTTACCGGCTGGCCTACGAAGCGGTAGCTGATGCCGCTGCCGACAATGTCAAATATCTGGAATTGCGCTTCAGCCCTCAGGCGCTCTCCCGTGTACGTGGTTTTAGTTTAGGGGATGTGACGGATTGGGTGATTACGGCCGTGCAGCAGGCCAGCCATGATTACGACATTGACGTCGGCCTCATTATCACCCTGGTACGCCACGACCCCATCTCCCAGGCACGCGAAGTAGCCGATGTCGCTTTTGAACGCTTTGGCAAAGGCATTGTCGGGTTGGATTTGGCCGGGAACGAAGTTAAATTCCCCTCAACCCCTTTTACCCCCTTGTTCAAAGAAGCCAAAGAAGTGGGCATGGGCATCACCATCCATGCCGGTGAATGGGCCAGCGCCTACGGCGTGCGTGAAGCTATCGAAGAACTTTACGCCGACCGCATTGGACATGGTATCCGTGCCATCGAAAACTCGCGCATCCTACACCTGGTGCGCGAACGCCAGGTTGCCCTGGAAGTATGCCTGACCAGTAATCTACAAACTGGCGTCGTCCACAGCCTGGCGCACCACCCCCTTGCTGACATGCTAGACCTGGGCGTCAAAGCCACCCTCAATACCGATGACCCCGCCGTCAGCAACGTTACTCTCACAGACGAATATGAAATTGCTCTGCAAACACTACAGGTCAGCTACCCCCTCCTGCGCCAGATGGTGCTGAACGCCGCACACGCCGCGTTTTTGCCCACCGAAGAGCGCGACTCCCTCAT
Organism: uncultured Ardenticatenaceae bacterium; assembly: GCA_964467705.1. GTDB lineage: Bacteria > Chloroflexota > Anaerolineae > Promineifilales > Promineifilaceae > CAADGU01. The sequence goes on from CAYXUZ010000025.1 coordinate 28,196, forward strand.
TGCCCGTTTTGAGCAATGGCTCCCCCCCGCCTTTAGCGACAACGGCCATACACCGTTTCCGTGAACCGATTACCGATAACGGGTTACGCGCCACTACCCCGCTTCCCATTCCTTGATTGCTTTTTTGATCAAAATCTGAATCCGTTGGTCTTCAATTTCAGCGGGGCGCTGGTATCGTTTCCCATCCACGTCAATTTGCAGCCCGCCGGCCGGATGCTGCACCAGATGTATGGAACGGTTAGATAGCTCCGGGTCAGCCTGCACATATCGCTGCAAGATGCGATCGATTTGTTCAACGGGATTGAGGGCGGCGGATGGTGTATCGTTCACCCGGTTGATGCCGGGCAGCATCATACTGGCCTTTTTCTTTTCCGCTTTTAAGGCATCGCGCGAGGCTTCCAGACTTGCTAAAAATCGCGCTTGCTGCTCAGATAAGGATTCATCGTTTTGATCTTTGTTACCACTGGGGGCAATGGGAGGGGCCAGCCCTTCATCTACCAACGCCTGATAGCCACCACTAAAAGCCATTAGTTCACCAACGGCCGTTAATAAAAACCGTTTGACATTCTCCTCGTGTACTTCATTGATGTTCTCATACCGTTTGCCCCGAAACTCCACCACCAGCTTGCCCAGTGGGGGCACTCGCAACACTCGCATCACTTCCACTTCTTTTTTCATGGTGACTCCTCAACTTAATTTTGACAACCTGGACAAAAATGTGTGCTGCGCCCACCCAAAACGATGCGCCGCACGGGTGTACCACACTGTAAACAGGGGCGCCCGGTACGCCGAAAAACGGCCACCGCATTTTGCATATCCCCTTTACTCCCGTCTGGCTTCACGTACAGATCGATGCTGGCGCCTTCCCGTTCAATTCCCAGGTTCAACGATTTTTGGATGGCGGCGTGTAATGCGGATACCTCTAAGGCCGTCAGTGAATCGGCCGTCCGCTGGGGGTGCAGGCGCGCATAAAACAGAGATTCATCGGCATAGATATTGCCAATACCGGCCACGAAGGTCTGGTCTAGGAGGAGGGGTTTCAGGACGCGCCTACGGCCGTGTAGCCGTTCCGCCAATCGTTCCACCGTAAAATCTGCCGCCAATGGTTCCGGCCCCAGTCCACCCAACACCTGTTCCGGGTCCCGCACCAGATACACCCGGCCAAACTTACGCTGATCCCAAAAACGGAGTTCCTGCCCATTGTCCAGGCCAAAGACGGTATGCACGTGTTTGTCGGCCGGTTCCTCTCGCGCCACCACCAACAGCCGCCCAGACATTTTCAAGTGAATGATCAAGGTTTCATCATCCGTAAGCGAAAAAACCAGATACTTTGCCCGGCGGTTAATGGTGGTGATGGTACGGCCGTGCAGCCGCATTTGCATCTCCGGCAAAGAAGGCAACGCTACATGTTTGGGCCAGCTATTTTGCACATAAGTAATGGTGCGGTTTACGAGATACGGCCGTAACGCCCGCACTGTCGTCTCTACTTCTGGTAACTCTGGCATAATTCACCCATCAACTCCAGATAATTGCCCTGATTATAGCGCATTCCCCTTTACCTCTCTATATTTTTGACAGCCCTTGCCTTTCTGATCTAAAATCTGTTTCATCAAGAAACTGCTTACCCCACACCATGCCATAGCAGTTATAACAAATGGTGAATGATGTACCCAGAAGATCGCGTTTTGGTCACATACCTGCCCAAACCAACTGATTTTGCCCTTCTGCAAGAGCAGGGTTGGTACCGCATTCCCCAAGACCATGCGCCCAAAGGTTTATTTGCCGAGTATTACGCCTTCTATTTTGGACGACGTTTTGGCGACGAGAAATGGTCTATCCGTTACTACGCGCCGCGGCTGGGACATGAACTGGTGACACGACGCACCTTATTTCCCGCAGACACCGATCATCCCCGGGCCGACGCCTGGTACTACAAAGTACAGCTTGGCCCCCTGCAATTATTAGAACGCCCTATCATCAGCCTGCAATGGCGACGCATCACCTTTATTCACACCACCGGGGACCGTTTTATGGATGCGACGGAAATCAACGATCTGTTTGTGGAGGGGGGGCATTACGTGGATCGGGTATATGCTACTCTGCGCGACGGACAAATATCCGCCAAGTCGGACTACCAAACAGGCACATCGTAAACAGGCAAGAACTGGATCACGGCCGTTAAGAACCAACATGCATTATGACCTTTTTCCTATGCTTCTTGTTGTTGAACGCTAACAAAGACGGGAAAAGTAATCCTGTTCTTAACCAAACCTATGTAAAAATGCACCGACACCAATCCAATGAGGTGTTTAACAAAACGGCGATGCACAACGATTAGATGTATGCAGAATCCTTGTTATTGCCCGTCACTGGGAAGTTATACATGTACTTGCATAGTATCGTTAGTGACATTGACGACTACTTGCCATCAGCGCCTTATATTCGGGAAGGGGGCAGCCTCCTGATGATGGTAGGCTTGCCCGGCACAGGCAAATCATCGGTTGTCGAAAAGCTACAGAAAAAGGTCTCTTGCGTTGTTGTCAGCACCGATAACATTCGCCTCCTCATGCGTAACAAACCCACTTACACCGCTGCTGAAATGATGCTGGTGTATGAAGTCTGTTACTCCATCATTGAAGCCCGCCTCAAACAGGGCCAACGAGTTGTTTTTGACGCTTCCAATTACCTGGCAGCACGCCGGGAATACTTAAAAAAAGTGGCCCAGCGCGCCGGTGCGCCAGTGGCCGTCTGTTACGTTCAGGCCGGGCAAGACGTCATTCGGGAACGATTGCAGCAGCGCAACAGCGGCAATCGCCGCGAAACCGATTTGTCAGATGCCGACTGGTCTGTGTATAAATGGATGGTGGAAGCACAAGAACCTGTTATTGGCGAACATCTCATTATTGATACAAGCAGTACACCGGCCGATGCACTGGCGGCTGAACTGTATGATTACTGGGTAAACTGTGAAAAAGCCGCTGCAAGCGACCCTGATATACAATCCTCTAGCTGGGCCCGCCAACTTAGCCGCGCCGATAGCCTCAGTGGTTGACCTGTGGCAAACCCATGGCTGGCAAGTCACTACCCAGGCTACCCAGGCTCCCGGTCATGCCACCACCTTAGCCCAACAAGCCGTTCAAAACGGCCGTCAGCTTGTCCTGGCTGCTGGTGGTGATGGCACCTTAGGCGAGGTGGCTAACGGTCTGGCCGGTACAGACACCATCCTGGCTCCGCTGCCCATCGGCACAGCTAACTCCTTTGCCCGCGAACTGCATATGCCCCTCCCCAACCGGCTGGAAAAACACAAACTGCTGGAAGCGGCCGAAACATTGTTGGCCGGCCGTGTCCAGTGCATGGACATTGGCTGGCTAGAAGATGATGGGGGGCACGGCCGTAACTGGTTGTTGTGGGCCGGCACTGGCGTAGATGGCTACCTGGTTAATCGCGTTGAACCGAGACCCCGTTGGTCTAAACGATTGGGCCGCCTGGGCTATTATATGCAAAGCCTGGCCGCCGCTCCCTCTTTGCCCACCATGAACGGCGTTGTCGAAGTGGACGGAGAACGGTATGAAGATCGCTTTGTACTCGTACTCATTAGCAACTGTCGTTTGTATGCTGGTGGGCAAATTGTCCTCAGCCCAGACGCCCAACTGGATGATGGACAGGTGGAAGTGTGGTTGTTTAGGGGGCAAGGGTTAGCCGATACCCTTCAATTTCTATACGAAGCCAAGTTTGAACGACATCATCATCATCCGAACATAACAAAGGTCAACGGCCGTACCATCACCATTCACGCCACCCCTCCCGCCGCTTGCCAGACAGACGGTGACAAGGCCGGGTACACACCACTTCACTTCTCTGTTAAAACCCGCGCGCTCCACCTCCTGGCCCCTGCCACTGCCCCCGCCAACCTGTTTTCTCTGCCCGGCAAGCCGCTGTCTGGTGATCGGTAATCCGTAATCAGAATTCGGATTACGGCTCACGGATTACGAACCATCGGTAATACTACAAAACTCGCTACCGTCTCCACGACGGCCGTATGAGCGATAACTTCCTGTTGTCCTGCTGTCAGGTGGCGCGCACCGGGCATCATTTGGATAAGCCAGTACAAGGCGTCATTTTCCAGGCGCAGGGGAAAGGTGACGATTTGGGCTGGCTGTATGGTAAACAGACTGGCAAACTGCGCGGAAACATGTGTCAGTTTTTCCGGTTGTATGCCGATCAAAGCAAACCGGTCGCGCAGGGATTGTAAATGGTCAGAGGCGGGGATAGCGATGAGCAGCTGGCCGCCCGGTGTTACCAGTCGGGCAAATTCAGCCAGGTGGCGCGGCGCAAATAGATTCAGCAACACATAGGCAGATTGGTCAGCAAAAGGAAGTTTTTCATTAACATCGGCCACCAGGTAACGGCCGTATCCCCCACCCCCACGTTTCGCCGCCATGCGCACGGCCGTCTTTGCAATATCCACGCCAAACAAATGGGTCGGTCGCCCATCCAACGCCGCCGCCAGCCGCCGCAGGTAATACCCCTCGCCACAGCCCACATCCACAATCACCGGGGCTGGCTGGGTGGCAACGGCCGTCGCCACCCGCTCATTGATCACATCAGACAGCGGCTCATAAAAGCCGCGCTCCAAAAATTCTCGCCGCGCCCGCAGCATCTCCGGCGAATCGCCCGCCATCTCTGGCAGCTTCTTATGGCCACGCCGCAAATTGACATACCCCTCACGGGCCACATCGAAGGAGTGCCCTGCCGGGCACTGCCACGTCTGTCCATAATCGCTTAACGGCTGCGCACAAATCGGGCAGATTAACGGCCGTATCCACTCACCTTTCATATTCTGACCCTTTCGCCAGATTCCTCGAATGATCAACTCTGTTTGGAAGAACGGCAGACATGCAAAATATGTCAGATAACGGCCGGACGCGCAACAGCGGTATGTCCACCCACCAGCAGCCAGCCGGCCAAAGCCTCTCCTCTTTTACACGGCCTTATACGGCCGTGCATCTCTCCCCCTTTGCGCTATACTGTGCCCATAGATAACTCACCATCCAACCATCCTGGCCACTAAAATTCTCATTGCGGAGGGAAACATGTACGGCCGTAAACCCAAAACACCACGTTGGTCACACCTGATTTTACTGGCAATCTTTAGCCTTTTCATTGTATTCGCTACTTTCTTTGTCCTTTGGTCATATGCCTATGCCGGGTTCCGCACAGGGGGGGCCGGCAATTGCGGCAATTTTGTTGACGCCATTGCCTTAGCTGAAGACGGAGACATCATTGCCCAAATGATCCCGGCCCGCAACTCTGGCAGCCCGGTGATTACCAAAAATGTACGCCTGAGCGGGGGGTGGCTGCCTACGGAAAATTGTGCCGTCAATAATCAATACTTCACTGAGACCACAGATTATCTGGCCTATGGCTTTCAGTATGCCGCCCCCTATACCCGTTCTGAACTTTTCCCGGCCGCTGATTCTGTCTTAGTTTTAGATGACCCCAACGCCCCCGGATTTCCTTACCTGGATAACTTGATCATTGAACATTTCATATTAAGTGGCGCTGTGGGCAATGATGGAGGGGGTATCAATGGTATTATCAGCGACAGCGCCGAAGTGCTGCTGGATAATGTCTGGCTGAGGGATAACCAGGTCTTTGGCGATGGTGGCGGGGTCAACCTGGAGGTACGAGGCGGTTCACATCTGGTCATTGAAGACAGCGCCTTTTATACCAATACTGCCGATAACTTTGGCGGTGGTTTGTATGTGGAATTACGGGAAGGTTCATACCTGACCATTGAAAACACACTGTTTAGCGAAAACCAGGGGCTCTTTGGCGGCGGGTTGTATCTTGTGGTCTATGATACAAGCCAGGTGTTCATCCGCCATTCCCAGTTTAACGCCAATAACACCTACAGCCCTAATGCACATGGCGGTGGCGGTCACATCATCATGCATGGTGGCTATGTCACTCTGGATGGGGTCACGTTTGACGGGAATGAAGGGGGGAATACGGGTGGTCAAGGGGGTGGATTATTTGTGCAGATGGATGGCGGGCAGATATTGATCAAGAACAGTCTGTTTGCAAATAACGCGGCCGGGCAAGGTGGCGGTCTCTTTGTGGAAAGTGTAGGCAATGATCCGGCATCCGTACACATGATCAATACCCGCTTTGAGAACAACACACCCAATGCATATCAATTTGTGCAAACCGGCAGCGGCGCCCTGAATACGCAGATTCTGGATCATTCTATCTTCCTACCCACGGTGCAAAAGCCCGCAGCGACGCCGGTGGCATATGCCCGCATCAACCAGATCACGCTGGATGAAAATTTCAATTTTGTGGTGGCGTTTGATACGTTCAACTTTACGCCGGTCTTGCCCGGCGTACATCTACATTTTTTCTTTGATACTGTTTCGCCGGAAAATGCGGGTATGCCTGGCAGTGGCCCGTGGAAAATATATGGCGGAACCTCTCCTTTTACTGGCTATCATTTTGACGAACGGCCGTTTGGCCCGGACGGTGCGGAAGAGATGTGTGTGCTGGTAGCCAATGCTGACCACAGTGTGCGCCAGAACACCGGCAACTGTGTCAAGCTGCCCTGAGATGATGGTTCCATTACCACCTGGCGAACTGGCAAAGGCACGGCCGTTGCTGTCCCCCCTGGCCGATCATTTATTGCTTGTGCCTTCCATTTTGGCCGGATTGACCCCAGCCACGCTGTATGTGGATGATATCGCCGCCCCCCAAACGGCCGTTACCTGGTTTCATGGGAAAGTATTGCTGGCCGGGCAGGCGGACCTGGAAAGAGCAACGGCCGTGCGCCACCTGCTGCTCACGCAATACCATAAGGAAGCCCACTCCGCCAACCTGGAGGCGTTTATTCTCCATGCCACCGCCGAATGGCAGGTTGCAGCAGCCAATTTACTACCCGATTTGAAAGCAATTCCGGCGCTGCGTTGTTACTACCGGCTGGATGCCCGAAACGGGCACTGGCAAACCACCATACCGGCCGATTTTCAACTACGACAGGTTGATGCCAGTTTACTGGCCGACCCAACCCTCAAGAATGTGGCCTGGGTAACAGAGGAGATGGTTTCGGAACGGCCGTCTATCACCGACTTTTTGGATAAAAGTTTTGGTTATTGCCTAGTTCACCAGAATGAGATCATTGCCTGGTGCATGAGCGAATACAACACCGGCAGCCGGTGCGAACTGGGCATTGCTACGGCCGAAGCATGGCAGCGGCGAGGGCTTGCCAAAGTAACAGCTACGGCCGTGATCAGCGAAGCTTTACAACGGGGCATTCACGACATCGGCTGGATTTGTTGGGCCAATAACCGGCCCTCTGTGCAAACGGCCGAATCCTTAGGCTTTACTCGCGCCCAGGAACAGTTGGTATACCTGCATTTTTGGGATTCTGGTGTGGACAATCTGGACAAGAGAGAAGAAGAATAAAGACCCGGCAAGCACAACGTATGCCGCATGAATCAGGCAGTGGGCAGTGTAAAATAGAACGTGCTACCTTTGCCTTCACTGCTTTTCACCCAGATACGGCCGTGATGTGCCTGCACAATATGGCGGGAAATAGCCAACCCCAAACCAGTGCCGCCACCACTGCGGGTGCGCGCCCGGTCTGATTTGTAAAAACGCTCAAAAATACGCGGTAAATCTTCAGCGGCAATACCCACGCCCGTGTCGGTCACAGTAATCAGGAGTTCATTGTTGTTATCTGGCGAAAGGCCAGCCTGAACGACTACCCGACCTCCCTCCGGCGTAAATTTCACGGCATTATGCAACAGATTGGTCACCACCCGCTGCGTACGCTCTTCATCGGCCAGAACGGGCGGCAGATTTGCAGGCACATCCAATATCATCTCGATTTTTTTGCGTTGGGCCTGCGAACGTAATCTGTCCATGGGAGCCAGCAAGAGGTTAGACACGGCCGTGACCTGAAACCGAAATGGCACCTGCCCCGACTCAATACGCGACAATTCCAGCAATTCCTCCACCATCTGCGTCAGCACATCCACCTCATTCTCTGCCCGTTGCAAGAAACGCACAGCGGCCGGTGGGTCATCAAGCGCCCCATCCTGCAAGGTTTCCACCACCGCTTTGAGCGAAGCCAACGGTGTGCGCAATTCATGGGAAATGTTGCTGATAAAGTCGCGGCGCACCGTTTGCAGCCGGTGAATTTGCGTGAGGTCGTGCAGGATAACCAGGAAGCGACGTGTGCCATCTTCTTCAAAGGGGATCACGGCCGTCTGCAAAAAAATGCCCCGGCTGATCTCTACCATTTCCACTTGTTCTTGCCACGTCTGCCTGGCCTTTTGCCATAATTCAATCAGTTGGTGGTGGCGCACCACCTCGGCAAAGGAACGCCCCATCGGCCGTTGGGCCATCGGTTCAAGCAACCGGGTAGCCGCCGGATTAAGCAAATGCACCGTACCATTCTCGCCGGTAATCAACACACCATCTGTCATGCTTGCCAGAATGGCGCCATACTGTTGGTTTTCAGCTTGCAAGGCATGAATCTGGTCACGCAAAAAAGCTACCATGTCGCTGAAAGCACGGGTCATCTCTCCGGCGTCATCACTGGTGTAGCCCAGCACACGCGCTTCCAGGTCGCCAGCGGTAATACGTTGGGCTACTTCGGAGATATGCCGGGTATACCGATTGGCTGATCGTTCCAACTGTAAGGCCAAAATGTAGGTGGCAACGGCCGTCACCCCCATCATCATCAACACATACCGCCAGACGCACCCCGCGCTGCCCAGGCACATAGGCCGGGTCAACAGCACCCCCAAGCTTATTAAGATGAAAGAATAGAAAAGAAAGAATGGAATGGTGATGCGCCAGCGTATTTTAGCGAACATCTCTCGGTAATCGGTAATCGGTGATGGGCATGGAGGACTGATTGCCATTCACCGATTGCCGACTTTAGCCATCAAAGCGGTAGCCAATGCCGCGCACCGTCACAATACGCCGGGCATTACTGGGATCTTTTTCGATTTTTTCGCGCAGCCAGCGCACATGCACATCCACCGTGCGGCTGTTACCATCATATGTCCAGCCCCACACTCTTTCCAGAACCAGATCACGCGACAAGGCAATCCCCTGGTGCCTTGCCAGAAAGAGCAGCAGGTCATACTCTTTAGGCTTCAGGGGTACAACTTCGCCCTTGAGCCGAATCTCGCGCCGGTTTTGGTCAATAACCAGATCGTCATAAACCATCATTGCGTCTGGTCCACTTGCCATCGGAATGGCCGCGGCCGACTCCAGGCTGAGTTCTTCCCGAATCAACTCCACACGCCGTAACAACGCTTTTACCCGCGCCAACAGTTCGCGCATACTGAATGGTTTGGTCAGGTAATCGTCAGCGCCCATTTCCAGCCCCACTACTTTGTCCACTTCCTCCGATTTAGCCGTGAGCATAAGAATGGGGGTGCTAAACTCTTTACGCAAAATGCGGCATACCTCAAAACCATCCAACCCCGGCAGCATGACATCCAGAATCAGCATGTCCGGTTTTTGGGTGCGGGCCAGGGTGAGGGCAGTACGGCCGTTTTCCGTTGTGATCACCTCATACCCCTGGCGCTGTAAGTTATACTCTAGCGTTTCCAGCAACGTCTTATCGTCTTCCACTACCAGAATTTTGATGCTCATATGGCTCGTTTGTAACGCTGAACACCTTTCTCGTCAAACAGAGTAGGTTGACATCCGATTTTACAAGCAAAATCGGATGTCCATGGCAATTATTCAAGGCGGAAATGGAAAGGCAGCAGGGCGACCGGGGCCAGTTTGACGTGTTGTAAAGCAAAAGGAATGCCGACAATCGTGATCGCCAGTATCAATGCACCCGTCAGGTGCGCCAGGGCAATTTCCCAGCCGAAGAAGATCGCCCAGATAATATCCATGACCAGGAATAAACAGCCTCCCTCCCCTCTGTCCTGAGCAACAACTTCCTTACCAAATGGGGCAATAGTGGCTACCCCCAGGCGAATAGCCTGCATCCCAAAGGGAATGCCGATAATGGTGAGGCAGAGCAGCGCCCCGCCGATGATATACATGGCGGCGGCTACAAACCCGCCAAAAATAAGCCATACTAGATTGCCTAAAAAACTGATCATTTTGTCTCCTTTATGTCCGGCGCGTC
>CAYXUZ010000025.1:38361-49302 GCA_964467705.1 uncultured Ardenticatenaceae bacterium
TGAGTTTATCACGCCTTTCAATACTGCCAGTATATACGGATACGCCCAAGGCGCGTTACAATCTGGGATGGATTTTTGACTATAATCGGGGCAAACACCCAAAAAGGATTGGAAGAAAATGAGCATAACCGAACACGGCCGTACCCACATCACCACCGCTTTTCAAACTGCCTTAGCCGCCCAAACTGCTGCCCTCATGCCCTATTTCACCCTCGGCTACCCGGATCGGGAAACCTCGCTGGCAATCATCGAAGCTATTGCTCCCTACAGCGATTTATTGGAATTAGGCGTCCCTTTTAGCGACCCCCTGGCCGACGGCCCCACCGTCCAGCGCAGTACCCAAATTGCGCTGGAAAATGGCACGACCACGGCCGGTTGCCTGGAAATGGTGCGCGAACTGCGCGGACACGGTGTACACATCCCCATTATGCTCATGGGGTATTACAACCCGATTCTGGCCTATGGGCTGGGGCGATATGTGCAGGATGCAGCGGCGGCCGGCGTGGACGGTTTCCTTGTGCCCGACCTGCCGCCGGAAGAAGCAGAGGAGTTGGAACGGGCGGCGGCTGATGCCGGTCTGTGCCTGATTCACTTTCTGGCCCCCACCAGCAGCCCGGAACGGGTGGCCATGGTGGGGGCGCGGGCGCAGGGTTTCATTTACCTGGTCAGCCTGACCGGGGTGACGGGGGCACGCCAGCAGGTGCAGGCGAGTCTGGGTGACTTTGTGAACCGGGTGCGGGCAAAAACGGAGACGCCGTTAGCCGTTGGTTTTGGCATCAGCACACCGGAGCAAACACGAGAGGTGGGGGCGCTGGCGGATGGGGTGATTGTAGGCAGCAAGTTGATCAATGTGGCGGATGGGGCGGAGGAGGATAAGGCAACGGCCGTCGCTGCCTTTGTCCAATCATTGCGCGAAGCGCTGGTTCATTAGCCGAGTTAGTCACACCATTGCTACTCAATCACTTGTGACCCAGGCTCAGTTTTCAAGGGTACGGCTCTCCACTTTTTGCAGCCACTCATCAAAATGAAGGCACTTTTGTCGAATTTGTTCCAAACCGATTTCATTTGCAATAGCAATACCTTGTGTGGTTTTTCGATATTTCCCGTTAACAAGCTGGTTGAGTCTTTGCGAGGGAGCATTATTCACTGAATCATTGATCTCTTCTGGTGTACCACATTCATCTAGTATCTGCTGTATGCTGTCTTCTGCAACTGCTAATTTTCGTGCCAGTACGGTGGGATCACTAAACAAAAGAGCTTCAAATTCGTGCATGACAAAAAAGGGGATAAACCGATAAGCAACATTGATTTTGGGGTATTCATTTTGAATGAGTTTAAACAAACCGGTCTCCACCCTTTGCGCTTTTTGTGTAGCTGACAGAGTGCGTCGCTCATTTTCGTTCAGTTTCCGGCCAGGCCATTTCTCTTCATCTTCCAGACCGTAATAATCTATCATTGTTGTAATGATGGTGTCATGACGCTGTTTTAGAAAGTTACCTATATCGGTCATTGCGCGTTCTAAAGTGACATGGCCTCCCTTATGCCCAGGTTTTCCGACAAGCGATGGAAAAAGAAATATGTTATAGATACTTAAGTACGGGGCAAGGATGTTTTGCACAAACGACTGCTCCGTTTGGCCTTCAACAATAACGTATACATTCACAGGGTTACTCATACACAGGGTTACTCATACACAGGGCCACCAGAGACAATGTTTTTTTGCCATAGCTCTCCCAATGAATAATCATCGAGCCATTCGGTTAAGTCTGAAGCATCCAGGCGATGAAATGTGGATGCCCCTCTTTCTCGGTTAACAACGATAACATTTTCAGGTGAAAAATAATCAACCAGCGTTGGAGACTGTGTGGAAACAATGACCTGAGTTTTCTCAGCAGCAGCCTGAATCAATTCTGCTAAGATGGCAATAGCATATGGATGAAGACCCAATTCCGGCTCATCAATAATAATCGTTGATGGTGGGTTAGGTTGCAGAAGGGCCGTAGCTAAACAAATGAATCGGATACTGCCATCTGACAAATGGTATGGTTGCATAGGGTAATCTGACCCTTTCTGCGTCCAACTCAAATTCGCCACCTCTTTTTGGCCGCTAAGGTTAGGCTCAAGCATAAAATCATCAAAGAAGGGAATGACTAATTGAACGGCTTCTAGGATATTAGAATAAGCCACTGGGTGCCTTCTTTTCAGGGACCACAAGAAAGGGGCAATGTTGGCAGCATTAGCTCTTAATCGTGCGTTATCTTGAATGATTTCGTAGCGACGCATGGGAGCCGTATTGCTCGTATCGTGGAAGTGATACACTGTCCATCCAGAAATCGCTTGATATACGTGATAACTGACACCGCGCCACGGCCCTCTTGTAGACATCTCATCTTTGCGGTTGACCAACTGAATTTCTAACTGATTCACCCCTAGGGTTTCCCAGTTGTTTTTACGGTATTTTTGTTTTTCGGAACGGATCAAGAATGTGTTATTACGGGTAGGTTGCAATTCGAAGGCATAGGCATTGGGGCCAAACTCGAACTCTGCTTCAATGAGTGGGGTAACTTGCGGGCCATTGAATAAGAAATCGTCTGCGCCGCCATGAGTCAGGACAAAGTTTTCAAATGATTGATCAACCATTGCCCGTAACATGCGAAAGATTTCAACAAAATTACTCTTTCCGGCACCATTGCCACCAATCAGAATATTGAGGTTCTTAAGTTCGAAATCCTCTAATTCTTGGATGGACTTGAATCCACGTATTGTCAATCGGTCAAGTGCGTGTCCCATTTTTTCACCAAAAACTGGAATTATCATTGCATTAGCAATTGGAAATTTGTGCCAGTTTGCCTTATTTTAGCATGAAGCGGCTGAAGATGGGGGAACCTCAATGTTTTTGAGGTAGTATGATGTGAATGTACCATGTCAAATTCTATATTACTTGTTGATGTTACGCAGGCTGTCGCCGGCCTCCAGACCGTGCGACGCTGGCTCGGTGGGACACCGGCCAGAGCAAGTGCGTAACATGAGTTACTTGATCAGCCGGGGATTAGCCCAATAAGCCAGTTGTTCGGTTTGGCTCACGGCCGTAGCCTCCAACCACACCGCCATGCTTTCACCTTCATATTCGGCCAACGGTATCGCCACATCTATCCAGGTTGCCGGGCTGCCCACGGGCAAGGGTGATTGTTCAAATAACGTTTCCCCCTCCAATCGTAAGCGGTAGGCAATGTCTGGTTGGGCGAGCACGGCCGTCCGCAATTCCAGCCCTTCCGTCACATTTACTGTGTAATTTTGCCCCGCCCATTCATCGGGTACGGGGGTAATGGGGATTGCCAGGCGACGGCCGTTCTCTCCACCCACAACCGTCATGTCGTCAACCTGATCGGCCCACAAAAAGATCGTCTCATCAAAATCGGCCAGTTCAGGCATCAGGTTGTAGACCTGCCCGTTGTCGTAATCCAATACGATGAAGGTGGGGTCGGCACGGCCGTGCGCCGCCAGATGTTTCAGGCTGCCGCCCGGCCGTTCCAGCCACACGTCATACCACACCTGCATCACACTGCGTGTGAAGTCTGGCGAAATGGGAAAGCGGAAGGAAAAGATATGATTGTCCGGCGTCAGTTCCGGCAGCAGGTCAACAAGCTGCTCTCTGGCCGTTGCCTCCTCGGTCACATTCGCCAGCCAGGCCCGTTGTGACTGCCGAATTTCGGCGATATTGTGAATGGTCACGGCCGTAAGCAGAACGGCCGTCACAACCAACACCACTCGCTCCCCATCCCATCTCTTTTTTCCCTTCTTCCTTCTTCCCTTCTCCCCTTTGCCTCTTTGCCCCTTTGCGTTAAAAACAATCATCTGCACCATCGCCCCAATCGCCAGCGCCAGCCCGATGCCCGCCTGGTAAATATGCCGCCCCGCATACAAATTCGGCAACTGCGACCACAACGCCCAATAGATAAAAAACAGGTGCGCCAGCGCCCACAACAACCAATAGCGCACCGCCCAATTCCCCTGCCACAGCCAGACCGCCAGCCCAAAACCCACCGCTACCACAAACAAATTGGCGGCAAAACCAGACAACCCCAACACTCCATTCACAAAACTAAACCGGTACGTCGTCACCAGCACAAATTCGGCCACCTCCGGCCATTGCAGATAGACCAGCCAGTCGGCCAGTGTGCGTTCGCCAATTTGCACGGTCGGGTTGGGGCGGGTGAATTGGATGTAGATGAGTACGGCCGTGAGCAAAGCTAACAGACCAAATATCAGTAATTCCTGGCGCGTGATGAGAGATTGAGGGACTGAGAGATTAGGAGACTGGGAAGGTCTCTTTAATCTCCCAGTCTCCCAGTCCCCCAATCTCCCCATTACCAACAACAACAATAAAAACGGCGGCAGCAGCACCGTCTCCTCGTGGGTGAGTAAGGCCAGCAGGGTCAGGCAAAAGACGAGGAGCAGGCGGGAGGTAGACGGCCGTCGCAAATACCCCAGCATCCCACTCACCGCCGCCAGCGAAAAGATGGCCCCCGTCACAATCGCTACACTGCTTATCCACGTGACCACATCTACCCAGTGCCCATGAATGGCAAAGAGTACGGCCGTGACCAACGCCGCCGCCACCCCCAACCGGAACTGCCGCGCCACCCGATAAATCAAGGCCACCGCCAGCGCATGAAACCAGAGCAAAATGATGTAATAGCCAAACGGCTCCCAACCCAAAATAAGCTGATTCAGCCAGAACCAGATATTTTGCGTCGGCCGAAAATACCAGGGCACGGCATTGGGATTAAACACCTGAAGAATTGTCGCAGGTTCTACGATAAATCGCTTAACATAATCAAACTGAATGTAATCATCCCCCACAAACGAGCGGATAAACGGCGGCATATACACCACCATCGTCGCCAAAATCAGCGCCACCATGCCCCATTGGGCGAGCATTAACTGTTTTTGTGTTGTCCTCATTTGGCGTTATTATCCTTCCAGATTCACCGACCTGCCAATAGCGGTAATTAGCCACAGATACGACGGATGTTACAGATTCAAACGGATAAAAAGAAATCCGTAACAATCTGTCCAATCCGTAAAATCTGTGGTTAATTCAAGAGGATATGAATGACCAATCAACTGATTCACGAAACCAGCCCCTACCTGCGCCAACATGCCAATAACCCGGTGGCCTGGTATCCCTGGGGCGAAGAAGCGTTACAAAAGGCCAAAGCCGAAGATAAACCAATTCTGTTGAGCATCGGCTACGCCGCCTGCCACTGGTGCCACGTGATGGCCCACGAGAGCTTTGAAGATGCGGCTACGGCCGCCACCATGAACCAACACTTCATTAACATCAAAGTTGACCGCGAGGAGCGCCCCGACCTGGACAGCATCTACATGCAGGCTGTTGTGGCCATCACCGGGCAAGGCGGCTGGCCGATGACAGTCTTTCTGATGCCCGACGGCCGTCCCTTCTACGGCGGCACCTACTTCCCCCCCACCCCCCGCTACGGCATGATCTCCTTCATGCAATTGTTACAGCGCATCGTCCAGGTGTGGCAAACAGAGCGCGAAGTGGTAGAAAAGCAGGCGGATGACATTGGTGGGCATATCGGCCGTACCATTGCCCTGGAAAAACAGGCTGGCGTGTTAGAACCCGGCATGTTCAGCCGCGCCGCGTCTACCCTGTTTAACCAGTTCGATAAACAACTGGGCGGTTTTGGCGGTGCGCCCAAATTTCCGCCTTCCATGACACTGGAATTTTTGCTGCGCCACTATCTGCAATCGGGTGATGGCATGGCGCTGCATATGGCCGAACTGACGCTGCAAAAGATGGCCTACGGCGGCATGTATGATCAATTGGGCGGCGGGTTTGCTCGCTATTCCACCGATGTAAACTGGCTGGTGCCCCACTTTGAGAAGATGCTCTACGACAATGCCCTGTTAGCCCGTGTCTATTTACATGCCTGGCAAATCACCGGCAAACAGCTTTACCGGCGCATCGTCGAAGAGACGCTGGACTTTGTGGCGCGAGAGATGCGCCACGCCGGCGGCGGTTTTTACAGCAGCTATGACGCCGACAGTGAAGGAGAAGAGGGCAAATTTTATGTGTGGACGGCCGTGCAAATCCGCGAACACCTGGGTGATGATGCCGACCTGTTCATGGCCTACTTTGGCGTGACCGAACACGGCAATTGGGAAGAGGTCAACATCCTGCACATCCCCCGTGAGCTGGAACTGGTGGCGCAGGATTGGGGGCTGGATACGGCCGTGCTGGAAACCAAAATCATCGCCCTCAAACAAAAACTGTTCGCCGTGCGCGCCCAACGCATCCCGCCCGGCCTGGATGACAAAGTGCTGACCGCCTGGAACGGGCTGATGCTGGCCGCCTTTGCCGAAGCGGGGCGGGCGCTCAAACGAGAAGATTACACGGCCGTTGCCACCCAAAACGCCGAATTTTTATACCGCAAGATGCGAACGGCGGACGGTCGTTTATACCGCACCTGGAAAGCGGGCACATTTACCGCTCGCTACAACGGCTACCTGGAAGATTACGCCTTCCTGGCTGATGGGCTGCTGGCGCTCTATCAGACCACCTTTGACGACAAATGGTTCATCTGGCTGCGGGAACTGGCCGATACCATGCTCACCCGTTTCCTGGACGCCGAACATGGTGGCTTTTTTGACACCTCCGATGACCACGAGGCGCTCATCCACCGCCCCAAAGATGTGCAGGACAACGCCATCCCCAGCGGCAATGCGATGGCCGCGCTGGTGCTGCTGCGGCTGAACCTGTACACCGGGGAGGGGCTATATTGGGATGTGGCGGAAACGGCCGTCTCCGCCCTCTACGGCCCCTTGCTGCAATACCCCAACGGTTTTGCCCAATGGCTGATCGCGGCTCAATTTATCACCGGCGAACCACAGGAAGTGGCTATCATCGGCCAGCCGGATACGGCCGATACCAAAGCCCTGATCGAGACCGTTTTTGCCCACTACCGGCCCCATTTGGTCACGGCCGTTGGCGAAACCGGCGACACGATTCCTTTGTTAACCAACCGCGAGCAGCGCGACGGCCGTGCCACCGCCTACGTTTGCCGCCGTTTTGTCTGCCAGCAGCCCGTGAATACGGCCGAAGCTCTGGCTGCCCAGTTATCAGGCAGCGCAGGGGGATAACAAGGGGAAAGGAGGATGAGATGAGTGATCAAACACTGGCTAAAAAATATGGCATTAGAGCGGGTTGGAATATTCTGGTATTGAATCCACCACCCGGATTTCTGGCGAGATTAGCAGATTTACCGGCAGGGGGCGTGGTGGCGGACACGGCCATCCCCCAATCCTGTGACCTGGTGCAGATCTTTGTGCAAAACAGCCACGAATTGGCCCGCTATTTTGACACGGCCGTGACCGCCCTCAAACCCGGCGGCGCACTCTGGATCGCCTACCCCAAAAAGAGCGCCGGGGTAGACACCGACCTGACCCGTGATGAAGGCTGGCAGCAGGTGTATGCTGCCCATCTGGAAGCCGTCTCCATGATCGCCATTGACGACACCTGGTCGGCCGTGCGTTTTGCCCCGGCATTGACCGAAGAAGAAAAAATCAAAGCCCAGTACAAAGGCAAAGAACAGTTGTGGCCGATTTATGAGCAATTGACGGCCGTCGTCCGCACCCTCGACCCCAACATCCAATTTGGCATCCGCAAAACCTACGTCTCCATGCAAAAAGGAAAGCAGTTTGGCGTTATCCAGCCAACGACCAAAACTCGCCTGGATGTGGGTCTGAAACTGCCCGGTGTGGAACCTACGCCCCGATTACAACCCGCTGGCAGCTTTGGCAGTGGTCAAGTGACCCACAAAGTCGCTCTCGCCACTCCCGCCGATATTGATGCTGAACTGATCGCCTGGCTACGCCTCGCATATGAAGGGGTGAATTTATGATTTTGTGTATTAGTGCTTGAGTGAGTAGCCTGTTACCACACAAACACACAGACACTAAACCACAAAAACACATCAACACATGATCACTTTGTACATCAAATCCATTTACCTTGAACCGGCAGCAGAAGATGGTTTTCGGGTGCTGGTAGACCGGCATCTGCCGCCAGGCATCACGCGGGAATCGGCCCGCATTGACCTGTGGCTGGGCGAAATTGCCCCCAGCCCGCGCCTGCAAAAGTGGTTCCGTGATGACCGCGACAAGTGGGACGAATTTGTGGAGAACTATTACGCCGAACTGGACGACAACAGCACGGCCGTGACCCGCCTCTTTCAGGAAGCTGTGGGCGACCGCATCACCCTGCTC
Source organism: uncultured Ardenticatenaceae bacterium (assembly GCA_964467705.1). Lineage (GTDB taxonomy): Bacteria > Chloroflexota > Anaerolineae > Promineifilales > Promineifilaceae > CAADGU01. Next base: position 46,654 of record CAYXUZ010000025.1, read on the forward strand.
TTCACCGCCAAAGACGCCCGCACCAACACGGCCGTTGCCCTCAAACGCTACCTGGAAGGCGAAGAGTAGCATCCGTAACCCGTAATCGGTTATCCGTAATCGGTAATCGGTTCACAGATTACGGTTCACAGATCACGGTTCACAGATTACGGACATGCAGTTCAGCAAATTTTGTGCCCCCAAACTACAGCTTTATTTCCCACCCTTGCTCGATTATTTGTACCAGGCGCAACCAGACGAGCCACATAGCTGGCAAGAATGGTTTATCACGCCGATCTGGGGTGGACAAAACAACCTGCTCTACAGGGCGCGCTACGCGGATGGCACATTTGCCATCAAGTTCACACGGCAGGATGAACGCCGCCGCGCCAGCCGCGAGTTCCATACCCTTTGGGCGCTGCAAGAAGCGGGATTAGACCTGGCTCCTGTACCATTTGTGCTGGCGGAGGGGCGGTACAACGGCCGTCAGGCCGTCATCCAATCCTGGCTCGATGGCCTGGTAGACCCCACTCCGCCGCAATCCCTGGCCGAATGGGAGATGCTGTTGGATCATCTGCTGGCGGTGCAGACGGTACGGCCGTCCAACACGGCCGTCGCTTTGTCCCCTGCTACGCTCTTTGCCACCCATCCCCGTGAATTGTTGGCCTTTTTGCAGCAACGGGCCGCCACCCTACCCCCGGACGCCACCATCAGTCCGGTGACAACCTTGCTTACCCGCCTGGAGAAACAAAAATTCCCCGACTGGCCTACGCCCCAACCGGCGCTGCTGCACTGTGACCCTAACCTGCGCAACTTTGTGCGACGGCCGTCCCGCTGGCTGGCGGTAGATTGGGAAAACAGCGGTTGGGGCGACCCGGCGCTGGAAATTGCCGACTTGATGGCCCATGCCGCCTACATGGATGTGCCCCACGAAACCTGGGAATGGGTGATCGGGCATGTGGCAGAACGGTGGGCGGATGACACGGCCGTTGCCCGCCTCTGGGCCTACTACCCCCTCATCCTCACCTTCTGGGTGGTCATCTTCACCCAAAGCATGTATGAACTGGCGCACAATGTACCCAACACCCGCCTGGCCCCCCGCCCCCCTGATTGGGCCGAGACCCTACCCGGCAAATACAGCCATTACCTGAGCCTGGCCGGTGACTGGGTAACTGGGTAATTACTCAATTACCCAGTTACCCAATCACTCAATTACCTCTTCATTCAGCCACACGGCCGTGCCCACCAGCAGGTAAAACACAAAGGCCAGGTCTACCAGGAAAAAGGTGTGGTCTACCAACCCATGCACCACCATATCCACAAAGGCCGCGCCAATGCCCACCCACAATGGTAGCCACAGGCGCGATATGCGCTCCCGGCTGCGCCACAAATTGACGGGCAACATGGCCAGCATCCACAGCCCGGCGGCCAATCCTAACAACCCCAACCGCGTGCCAAAATCGAGGAAGAGATTGTGCGGATGGCTCAGGTTGGGGTCACGCCAGGCGGCGTCAAAGATGTAACGGCCGCGATAGGCATACAAAAAGTTGTCCAGCCCCACGCCCAACAAGGGGTGGTCGCGGATCATGTTCAGGCTGGCCTGCCACAGGTTCAGCCGGAACAGCCCCGTCTCCCCAAACAGCCCCAGCCGCCCCGCCAATGCGGGCACACTCTGGATAATCGCCAGACCAACTACCCCCAACACGCCAAAAACAATGAACCAGGGCCATGTTTTACGGCCGTGTACCCTTTGCCACTGCCAGAATACAAACAAGAGCGCCGCCGGTAGCCCCAAAAACAGCGCCCCTTTGCTAAAGGTGAGCAGCGCGGCCAACCCGATGGGGAACAAAGCGGCCGTATAGAGCCAGCGGCGACGGCCGTTTTCAACCGTGCCCAACATTGCCATTGCTGCCAAAACCGGCAGCACCCGCCCCAAAAACAGCCCTACGTTATTCGGCGACCCGTAAAAGGCGCGGATACGTAACAGGCCGCCTTCGGCCGTGATCAGGCTGTCCCGGTCAAAGCCATATTGCCACAGCCCCACCAACGCCACCACCAGCCCCCCCAAGACAAACGCATCCCAAATCGTCCACAGTTCGCGGGTGGACGGCCGTGTCCCCCGCAGCACCACATAAAACAATACCGGCCCCAGAATCACCATGCGCCACTCATTGGTGGCTACGTCCAGCCGCTCCGTGAACAAGAGGGAGGCGGTGGCGATGAGGAAGAAGGTGAGGACGGCCGTGTCGGTTATCCGTAATCGGTAATCGGTAATCGGTAATCCGTTAGCCGTTACCCGTAATCCGTAATCGGACTTCGGGTTTTGGGCTGCGGATGAGGCGTGGCTTTTACGGATGACGGCATACGCAATTCGGTTTACGAGAAAGGCAAAGAAGGTGACGAACATGAAAATTTCTACGGGGGAGAAGCGGTAGGTGAAGATGGGTTTGAGGACGGGGTAGGTGTAGAAGGGGAAACAGAGGGCCACCAGCGCCAGCCCCCAGGCGGGGCGGAAGGCGATGAGGATGAAGAGGACGAGCAAAGCCAGTACCATAAGCAAAAAGGCGGGTGAGACATAAAAGATGGCGGCGGCCGTCGCCGTCAGCGCCAGTTGGCCGCCGTCGCCCAGGCGACGGTAAATGCTGCCGACCTGTTCGCCCCAGGTCAGCC
>CAYXUZ010000026.1:0-11465 GCA_964467705.1 uncultured Ardenticatenaceae bacterium
GCTCACAATGCTGCTAAAGCAAGCCACCCACTGTGATTCCTGCGTCCAGGCCCACAGGATGTTGCCCAGGGAGACGCCAAGATAAATCAGTCCCAGGCAAGTTAACACCCCCAACCAACGATGGCTACAGGTGCGGAAGAGCACTACCCACAGAATAATCACCGGCACAATCAAGAGCAATTCGACGGCCGTATGAAAAACAGCATAGGCGGTGATGGAAATGCCCCACTGCTGTAAAACGGCAAAATCGGCCGGAACGAGGATGATTGGCGGGCAAATGGCCTCGGTACACACGGTTTGTAATTGTCGCAGCCGGGCGGGAATTGCGCCCAGCAGCAGGGCAATCGCCCCCAGCGCAAAAAGCAGCAGAAAGAGACGCACGGCCGTATGCCATTGCGCCGGGATGAGGTCCAATTGTGGATTGCCGGTAGGGAGGGAATGGGCAACGGCCGTTTGCCCATTCAGTTTCTTCCGGGCAGCTTCTACCAGATTCATCTTTATATGATTACTTGCGGAGCGGCGCATCCGCAGATGCGCCTTACCCGGCATCTGAGGATGCCGGACTCCTCATGGTGAATGTATCAGGCGTACAGTTCGTAGCAGTTGAGATCGTCGCAGGCGGTGAGGGCGCGTTGCAGCATGGGCAGCCAGACCCATTGGGTAGATTGGTTGAGACCGCCACGACAATACTCCACCGCAATGTAGACGCCCATGGCCACGCAGAGGCGGTAATCATCCCACAACTGTTCCCAACTGTAACCAGACACACCACGCCGGATGAGCGTTTGGTGGTAATGGTGCAGGATCGGCCGTTCCCACTGGCGAGCATCCATGTCACTATGGAAGACGATGGCGTAGGCCAGATCGTAGACGCCCAGCCAGGTGGTCAGGCTCCAGTCGAAGGGTTGGCGGTCAATCAGGTATAACGGCCGTACCCCTTCCCTGGGCGCCATGATGTTGTAACAACCGGCGTCGCCGTGCATGATGGTGAAGCCGTTGAGGTCTTGTGCCCGGTTAATCATCGCCTGGGGGTGGCGGGCGAAGATGTCCCGGATGGCGGCGGGCCAGTGCGGTTGCAGTTCGTGGCCAAGCTGGCCGATGATATGCCCTGCGCCCGGTTCGGCAATTTCTATAAAACGGAGGATATGGGCCGCATCATGCCGGAGCGCATTGGCTTCAGCCAATGCCGCTCCCCCCCACCAACGGCCGTGCAAGATAGCAAACGCCTCCGCCAGCACCAGCCCGTATTCCAGCGTCTGTGGCCGGTCGCAGGCGATGGTATGAGTGGCGGAAACGTCTTCCAGCAGCAGGTGGTAGCGATGAATGGTGGGGGAGTAACGGCCGTGATAACAACGCAGCAGCGGCGCATCCGGCACATCCACATAATCGCGCAGGTAATAATCCACTTCTGACGAGCCGAAATATTCGCCGTCGCCGGTATCGGCGTTCACCATTTTGAGGAAGAGGCGGGACGGCCGTTCCCCCAGCGCGTCTGGTGAATAGGTCAGTTGCAGCGAGCCGCTGGTTGACCAGTTGCCGCGCCCGGCATCCGTGGTCACGGCCGTGACTGTGCCTTGAGTGAGTGCGCCAGATTGGGTGAGCACGGCCGTGAGCCATTCCGGTGTGACTTGTTCCAGAGAAGTTATGACTTTTTCTTTCATCATGCGCGATTATCCAAAGAGAACACAGGGCCTTGCCACTCATCATTGTTCAGCACCGTTTCCTGGAAGATTCCCTGTCTGTAGCTGCCAAACGCCTTGCGCCAGAATTGTTGCGCCGGTTGATTTGTCTCTATCACAGCCGCTTCCCAGCGGGCAGGCAGCCTGTCGAAAAGTTGATGCACGGCCTGTTTGCCCACCCCACGACGGCGGTACTTGCGCATCACAAAAAATTCGCTGACCGCCCGCTCACTTTCCGGGAGTTTGACATCATTATCAACCAGGACAAAACCAGCCAGTTTACCATCCACCGTCACCAGATAGGCCGCGTGTGTTGGCTCAAACCAGAAGTAATCGAGATCGCCATACGAGAAAAGACCGTGCTCATCCAGATCCGCATCTTCATATTCCGAAAAATCATAAAGATACAGTTCCATCATGCGCCGGATTAAGTTGCGGTCGGATCTTGATGGTGGCCGTAGTTCGATTTTCATCTAGATCTCCTTCTTTCTACAAATTATTCCCAACCTGACAAATGAACAGTTGGCTTGCTGATAAAATCCAAAGCGGCGGCAAAATTGTCGGCCACGCTGTTCAGGCCATCCAGGAAAAGCGCCTGACTCGGCTGCCAGGGCTGGAAATAGCGCCGCTGTTCGTCCACCTGCGTCCAGGTGGCGACTGGCGCGCCGGGGAACTGCCGGGCACGCTGCGTCAGCCGTTCCCGCCAGACTGCCTCATCAGAAATATACAGGTAAATAGGGCGAAAATTGACCCCACGCTGTTGGGCGATTTCATAGGCGCGGCGGCGGTCGCTCCATAAGTGCTGCGTCTGCTGCGCGTCCACGCCCATGAAGACGGAATCCACAATAACGCTGTGGCCCCAGGCCAATTGCGCGTCTACCAGATGCAGCAAGATGTGAACCATATCTTCCCAAAACCGTTCTGAATGGCCGGTCATGTGCGCCGGGATGGCATCTACCACGTCATCAATGGTCAAGATGGGCAGGCGTAGCTCCTGTACCAGCAGGCGGGCCAGCGTTGTCTTGCCACAGCCAGGCAAGCCGGAAAGGATGATGAGGCTTTGCCGTAACATAACGGCTATTTTACAACCTGGTTTCCTTTTCCATCAATTCTACATGGGCTTTGGCATCAGCCAGAGTGCTGCCAGACACGGCGCGTACATGTTTGACGGCTTCGATTTTGCGGCCAGATTGGAGGTGGGCCAGCACTTGTTCCTGGTCAACGGCCGTAAGCATAATCGGTTCTGCTGTTGGTATGGGGTCGGACGGCCGTAGCCACCCCACCAGCGCCACCACCAGCCAAAGAATCATAAAGCCCACAAACCAGCCGCCAATGGCTGACCACAAGAAAATCCCTTCTGCCTTATCCGTTACATTTGCCAGCGTCATGACATCACCGGCCACGCAGTCAACCGTTAAAGCTATGCCGACTGCTTCCACGCCTGTTTGCGGATCGAAAAAGGGCACAGTGCTTGTGTCAAAGTGGTACTGGCTGCCATCCGGGCAAACATACGTCTCGGAGAAACGCAGCCGCTCATGCTCGCCTGGCCCGGTGAGCAGGGATTTGGTGGTAACGCCCAAGATCAGGGCGGCGATGAGGATGAAAAACAGGGCAACTTTTTTCATGTCATCTCCCTAATTACTGATTATCCAACGCCAGTGGCAAATAGATATACTCAAAAGAGCCTTCGAAAGCGCCGATGTCACAGGCTGCGCCTTGAGGTCTGGTTATGCCGCGTTGGTCATCGGTTACATTGAGGCTGCTGCAACTCCCAGCATCAACGGCCGTGCTGCCGGGCAGCAGCGCGTGGGTCAGTGTCGGCCCGCCGTTGTCTTGTAGCGGACCTATCGTGCGCACAAACAGTGCCTCTTCGGTGGCCATATCCGTGGGTTGATTTAGCTGGCAGGAGTAGAAGTCGTACCCGTTGAAGTCAACCACATTGTGGCCTAAAGATTGGATGGCGCCGTCGAAGAGGGTGCTGCAATTTTGTCCTTCGTTTTCACCGATGATGGTATCTTGAAAAACGGCCGTAGATTCTGCCAGATCAATGCCGATGGATGTATTGGCGGCGATGGTGCTGTTGCGCAGGTCAAGTGTGGAGTTTGCTTCCGCTTTAATCCCACCCCCATGATGGACGCTGCTATTGCCGCTGATAGTGCTGTTGGTGATGCTCACCTGGCTGTTTGCCAGACGCAGCCCGCCGCCGCTGCTGCCGGCATGGTTATTAAAAATGGCGCTGTGGGTGATGGTAACGGCGCTGCTTGACAGATTCAGCCCACCGCCGGTGGACAGGTCGCTTTCAGCACGATTATAGCTAAATGTGCTGTTGGAAATGGTGGCTGTTCCCTCGTGCAGGTAGAGCGCACCGCCACTTCCCTGGGCGATGTTGTCCTGAAAAACGCTTTGTTGAATAGAGAGTGTGCCGTTGGAAATGGAAAGAGCGCCACCGTTCACGGCCACTGTGTTACTGAGAAATTGGCTGTGACGGATGGTTACATCGCCTGAGGCGAACAGCCCCCCGCCATTCGATGCCGAATTCAGGCGTAGGGTGACGTGATCGAGGGTCAACGACACGTTGGAACCACTGAAGATAGTCCCTCCTGACCCGAAAGAGTTGTGTGCGTTTTGGATGGTAAGCTGCGTAAGGCCCATGTTGGGATTGCCCTCTATCCAGGAAGCATAGACGAGAGAGTTAGGTATCGTTGTTTCCTCTCCATCCAAAATTGTGTTGCTCTGTCCATTCCCCCGGATTTCCACACTTTGCGTGATCACCAAAGCGTCCTGAAGCAAGATGGTACCGTCCAGGCGAAAGAGGATGGTGTCCTGGAAAATGGGCGAACCGGCGCGGCAATGGTCAACGGCCGTGTTCGTGTTGGCCGCTTCTACTGCTTCCCGCAGAGTACAGTTGTCGTCATGCACTATTTCATCGGCCAGCGAATCTACGGTGATGATGGCCTGGGGGGCGACGGTGGTGGCGGACGGCCGTAGCCACCACCCCACCACCAGTAGCAGAGAAAGCAAAAAAAGAAGTTTCACCGTCATGGTTTCCTCACCAGGGGCAAATAGATTGTTTCCTCTGCTTCCCTGAACCAGAGTGCACCGGCCGCCAGATTGACGGGGATGGAAACCGTGCCCACCACCTGCCCGTCGGCGTCTGTGCCGGTGACGTTGATATGGCCCAGGCGGCGATCCACTGGCCCCAGTACGGGCGGATCGGCCGTGACGGTGATGCTTTGGGTAGCCGTGCCGCTTGTGGCGGAGAGGGTGAGCCAAGGGGCGGTGGCGACGGCCGTCCAGTTCAGTGTGCCTGTGCCGGGGTTGTGGATGGTGAGTACGGCCGTTTGCAGCGTCGTGGTACCCGATTCCAAATGCCAGCTCAGGATAGACGGAGATACATCCAGCGTGGGGCCAGGGAATACCAGATCATCATGCACGATGATGGTGACGCTGTCGGTCGCCGTTTGCCCGCCGCTGTTGGTGGCAATCAGGTTGATTTCTACCTCGCCCACCGGCAAATCATCAATATCCAGATTCACCATTGAGCCTGTCCCCAGGAGCGTCAAACCATCACCTAGCCGCCACAGCAGATTGCTTTCCTCAACCGTGCCATCCTGCAAATCATAGGCCGAGCCAATCAGTTGTAGCTGCCGCCCCCATTGGATGACATCACCATCGCCGGGGGTGTGGATTTGCGGCTGGGGTGGTTTGTTAGCCATCACGTAGGCAGGCGAGGTAGCGGTTGCCAGATGCACATCGTCGGAGGCGGTGACGCGGAACAGGCCAATGCCGCCGCCAAGCGCGTCCATGTCAATTTGTGCGCTGCTGCCGGTTACGCCCAATAACACAGGCCGGTATTCAATGCCCGCGTTGCGGCTGTAGTAAATGTCGAAGGTGAGGTCGTCGTTGTCGGCGTCAGCGGTCGTCCAGGCCAGGGTGACGTTTCCGGCAACGGGGTTGGGTGGGTTTTGCAAGGCGACGTTGCTGATTTGGGGTGGGTTGTCGCTGACGGCCGTTTCCCCCAACACATCGCCGCTCGTCAAATCTACAATCTGGATAACGGCCGTGCCCGACACCCAATCCACAATCTGCCCAAACGCCAGATATGGCTCACTCTCATGCTCGCTGCCCTCGCCGCCATCCGGCGTAAAGGCATATTCCGCCAGCAGCGCCCCATTCGCGCCCCGCAGCCGAATGGCATAATCACCGGGAACCAGCTCCGGCAGCATCGCCCCCGTATCGAACTGCTGCACCAGATGAATGTCGGCCATACCCGCCTCCGGCAAGATAATGCCGTACACGCCCAACAGTTCGGCCCCTGTCGCAGCGACCGCACGCATCCGCTGATTCGCACCCAACATCATTGCCCAATACAGGCCGTTATAGGTGTAATCGCTGGTCCATTGGTTGTCGCAGTAGGTCATAAAATCGGCCCAGGCAGTCCAGGGCATGACGTTGACCTCAATGTCAAAAGCGGGATCGCCCGGGTCAAAACCCTGGAAGTAAGCGTCTGAATCGCCAATTAACCCATTCAAATAGGGATAATCCCAGTCAGTAGGCTCGCCGCCGCACTGCGAACCGAATAACGGGTGATGTCGTCTCAGGGCGTGGCCGATTTCGTGCGCTGTATACCAATCGGTATACGCGCCATCGGTGTCCCAACTGGCGGAGCCACCGCAGCAGGAATCGCCGGCGGGGCCGCTGGCTACCCCTACCATCCCGGCGCCACGCAAGAATTTGGCTTCATCGGACATCAGTCCATAAAACACATTGTCTGAGGCGGTCATGTATTTCAGCCCTTGCAAGAAGCTGTTCACGTAGCTGCTGGCGCACGAACTGGGATCTTCCATCAAGTAACAAACGGGATGGGTGCGCATCACCCGCACGCCCAGGTTCTCGCCCAAATTGAGGGGGATGATGTGGGGACGAAAGCCTGGCGAGGGGTCATCGCCATAGGCGGGTTTGCTGGCCAGGGGGTAGGTGCGCCGAATGTAGCTGAAGGTTTGCTCCACGTCTTTGTCCGGGCGCGGTGTGTAGCTGACGCCGTTCACTTCGTAGGTTAGCACGTAGAAGTCCAATTCCAGGCGCGGCGAGGGGAGGATGTTCAAGGTCTGGCGAAAGGTGTTGTCGGCGCGGTCAGCTTCTAATTCCAGCGGGTCGTTGTAAGGGTTTAGCTCGGCGCGCAGGCGCAGCGGCGAGGTGAGCAACCAGTCGGGTGGCAGTTCAAAGAGGAATTGGCTTTCGACGGAATCGGGCACGGCCGTTGGCGAGAGGGTGCGGTGTGTGCCGTTGATGGGGTAGAGAGGGCCGCCGATGATAATGCCACTGCTGTTTTCGCGGTAGAGGACGGCCGTGACCCCACCCGCCGCATCCAAAGAGGCGGCCCGCAGCCGGACAAAGGTGCGCCGTTGTTGAATCAGCGGCACATGGTTGTCCCCGGGGTTGACCCCGCCCTGAATACCCTGAGTCACAGTCATACCAAAAAGCGTCAGATTCGGCGTGGGGATTTCATCGGCATCGTTGGGCAGCTTCAAAAGCTGTGTATCCATGATGCCGCCACCCGTGTAATCAATCCAGTACAGATACTGGTTATCGGTACGTAAATTGTACACAGGCGCACCATCCAACGAAGTTTGCAGATGAATGAGCGCGGGAATGCCACCGCCGCGCCCGGTGCGATGCAAAAGATATTGTCGGAGGGTTGGTTGGGCCGGTATCGGCCGTTCTTCCAGCACAAACAGGTCATGCGCATCCGTCACCAGTTCATACACCACCGTTAGCGGGTCGCTGCTGTCGCTGACATAAACGTTAAATTGGGTGTTGCCGCTGATGTTGTCATAGCGATCCACATGGTTGCCTTTGGCCATAAAAACGTAATGGGATTGGGTGCAAGTGGGAATACAGGCGGTGCGTTCCGCTTCGGCGTGGTAGCCGGTTACTTGTACGCCCAAAATTTGGTGATTATAGGTGTTGCCCGTCCGCTCTGTACGATACAGCGCATCCTGGCCGTTGCTATGGTTGAGCCAGTAGAGATACTGCCCATCAAACGACAGGTTGCTGATGGGGCCGCCAACGGTCAGCACTTCGCTGGCCGCCTGAATTGCTTTGTTGACCCGCCACAAGGTGTAGCTGTTGTTGCTGTTGTAAACGGCCGCATAGATGTTGCTGCCCGCGTCGGTGAGGACAACGGGTGTATCTTCCGCACCCGTCACAATATCATCACTCACCAATTCAAACGGATTGCCCTCATTGGCCTCAATGGGCAGCCGTTGCAGGCCATTGTGGTCGGCCCAATAGACATAGTTTTCGTCGGCGATGAGGTTAGACAGGATGGCGTAAGGTGTACATTCATAAGTCAGCTCATCTACAAATAAAAGCTGGCGAATAGGGCCGTCGTAGGTGGGGATGCGGCTGATGGCTTCCGGGCCATCGTCCATGGGCAGGCCGGACTGACTGGTGGGGATTTCTACGCATTGGGGCGAGGTGTTCCAGTGGATGCGGGGTGGGAGCAGCGTAAAGCTGGTAACGCCTTCGGATACCAGTATGGCTGGGGTGTCACCGCCCGCTGGCGGGAGAGTTTGCTGAGCTTGTGCTCCGGCATTTTGCGGTGCGGCCTGAAACAGGGTGAGGGATAAAAACAATACAACAAGAGCAAGAAGTTTTTTGTGATTCATATGGATTTTGTCCCATTTGAAAGTGATAAAGGGTCAAATAGGGCGTTGTGAAGGGCTAATGTGCTGTTGTGAAGAATAGGGTAGAGGAACGGCCGTACCATCCGCATGAGACCCAAGTCCTAAATTCACTCCCAAATTGGTCTGGGACACGGCCGTGACCGTACCCCGTGTCAGTGCGCCGCTGTGGCTCGGAATGACAGTTCCAAACAAAATGTCAGTTTATGCCCTTATTCGGTCTATCTGCGAAATCTGCGTCATCTTTGATTTTCATTCAACTGCTGATCCTCAGGTGGTCAGAAACGGCCGTATGGTCTTTATAAACAGGTCGAATTGTTCCCGGCGAATGTTGTGGCCGGCGTCAGGCAGATAAGCCAGCTTGAGGTGGGGATTGAGGGCCACCGCTGCGGCGGCAATTTCGGGGGTGACAATGGCTGGCCCAGAGGAGCGGGGAGTGTTGTCGGCCGTGATCAGCAAAGCAGGCATGGTCAGTTGCCGAACCAATGCCCGCCAGTCAACTGAAGTGGCTCCAAGTTCAGCAAATACCTGTGGGGCAAATTGTTTTTTTGATTCCGCCCACGCCGGAAACTCCATCTCCTGCCAATCGCTGTTCATTTGCTGGGCAAACTGCATAATCGCTTCCACAGGTTGGGCTTGCATCATCGCAAACGCGGCTGCCCCATGTGCGAACCGTTCCACCATCTCTGCGGCGACCCGGTCACTCATCAGGGGTGGGTCTTCGAGAATGAGTTTGCTGACGAGATGGGGGTGCTGGACGGCCGTCATCAGAGCCGTAAGCGCACCCATGGAGTGCCCCATAACGGCCGTTGCCCCCAGTCCCATTTCCTGAATAAAGGCGGCTAAATCGGCGGCGAAATCGGCATAGTGATACCCGGTGGCTGGTTTGTCGGAACGGCCGTGACCACGCGCGTCTACCATGATCAGGTCAAAATCAGCTTGCAGCGCCAGGGCCACACGTTGCCAGCAAAGGCCGTTGTCGCTGACGCCATGCGCCAAAACAAGCGGCGGCTTGTTGCCGCCTGTGCGGTAATAGTGAATGCCGATGCCGTTGGCCAGCAGATGCCCTTCTTGCCAGCCATCTACAAAACCTGCTGGTTTGTCAGTGGAAGTTGTGTTCATAAAACATTTCCTTTTTGGATGGGTGATGCTTTAGTTAGTGCATAAACCTTTCCCTTCAATTGGATACCTGCTAAACTGTAAGGTATGGAAACGATAAACACGGTTCAAAGCATCAATCTTATTGCCACAAATCCGCATATTCGGTCGGGACGGCCGTATATTCTGGATACAACCGTTACCGTTGCCGATGTGGTTATTGCCAGGAATTATCATCAATTAGACGCTGATGGAATTGCCGATTGGTATAGCCTGACACTACCTCAGGTATATGCCGCATTATCCTATTACTACGCCCACAAAACCAGGATTGATGCCCAGATTCGTGAGCAAATCCGTCACGCCGAACAGTTGAAAGAAAAACACGTTGGTAATGAACATCCGCTTTTATCTTGATGAAAATGTGCCAGTTGCTATTGCTGCCCAACTAAATCGCCGTGGTATTGAAGCTATCACCGCTCGTGACCTGGAAGCTCTTGGTGAAAGCGATCATAATCATTTGCAACGGGCGGCAGCAGGCGGATATGTTTTCTGTACGCATGATGCTGACTTTGTTGAGATTGCCGCGCAGGGCACAGAACATGCCGGTATTGTGTTTGGACAACAGCACAAACATGGGATCGGCAATTGGGTGCGCCATTTAGAACTCCTTCATGCCGTTTTTGAAGCGGATGAAATGCGCAACCGGATTGAATATCTATAACCTCTCCAGGCCGTTCCCATCCTCGCCCGACTGTAAAAATGCACGTTTCACTCGTTCGTGTTAGACATCCGATTTCTTTGAGAAATCGGATGTCTGGTGGCAACCGCCTGGCACGCCTGGCTAAGGGGCTGCGCCGGAAAGTTGTTGCAAGATGGCGCGGACAATAAGCGCACCTGTGTACCCCAAATTCAATGTCAATCCATCTAAATCTCGATTGCCAGCAATGATCTTGCGAAAAGCATCGGCATTTTGCGCCCATTCGGAACCGCCTGCTTCCATTTTAGGGAACTCGCCTTCAAGAAATGTAATAGCTTCTGATTCACCGTTCGCGGCATTAACAACAGCGGCAATGATAGGATGCCATTTTTGCATTTGATGGGAAGAACCGGCATAGGCGGCGTAGCTTTCCTGTTCCTGGCGGCGCCATTGGGCGGCCGCGGCCGTTTGCCCCCGCGCCGCCGCAATTCGGGCGAGGATGTTGTAGTCCTTCCAGATTTCGACAGAAGGATCGCCGATAGCTTCATCAATGGCCAGGGCGCGGCTGGCGTAGCGGTCGGCTTCGTCCAGCCGGTTTTGCGCCAGGTAGAGATTGGCGAGGTTAGAGAGCATCACGGCCATTTCTCGTTGTTGACCTATTTGTTCGTTGACTTCAATCGCCCGTAAATACCAGCGTTCGGCGTCGGCTAAACGGCCGTCCCCCTTCGCCACTATCGCCAACTGGTTACAGGTTTGCGCCACCCCCGGCCAATTCTGATGCGCTTCCTCAATCTGCAAGCTCTCCCGGTAACAGCGCTCCGCCTCCGCCCACTGCCTGGCCTCCTCCGCCACCATGCCCAACTGGTGCCAGATCACCGCCTCGCTTTGTGGCTCATTCAGGGCGCGGAAGGTGTCCAACGCCTCGTAATACCGCTTTTGCGCCGCTGCCAGATCACCGCGCTGCATCGCCAGCGTCCCCAGTTGCCCCTGCGCCACGCCAACCGTTCGCTGATCATCCACTTCGCGGCTAATTTTGAGGCAGTCTTCGTAAGCTGTTTGGGCTTCGTCAAATCGGCCAATGTCTCCTAAATTGTCGCCTAAATCAGCATACACCTTGCCCCACATTTCTTTGGCGCTTTTGTTCTCGTGGCTGAGGCGTTCAAACCCGGCGATGGCTTTTTGCTGGTATTCGATGGCCTGCAACGGCCGTCCCTGCCCCGCCAGACAGCGCCCCAGCCTCGCTTGCGTCATAGCCACATCATAATCAGCCTCGTTACCCTTATACGCCGCCCCCGCTTCCAA
>CAYXUZ010000026.1:11475-35027 GCA_964467705.1 uncultured Ardenticatenaceae bacterium
CTACACTTGAGGATATTCGATTGAAGTGAGCGAGAAACCTGATGTCCTTTCTCCAGCGCAAACTCAACGAACAACAGTCCGGCGAGCCGCACGCCGAAGCACCGCCTGCCCCGCCCGCCCCTGCTGTAACAACGTATCCCCCTGCCGGTCTAACATCAAAAACTCCGCCTTCGTAATCCCCCCCTCTTGCCGTTGACTATTGATTATTGACCATTGACGATTGACTATTTGCAGCAGCGCGTCCCGTTCCCGCCAACAGCCGAAATTGTTCAAGAACTTGGCAACGCTGTCGGCAAAGGTAACGGCCGCTTCCACCTCCCCCGCCGCCAGCGCCAATTCCACCCCCCGGCGCAAATTCGGCATCTCCCGCACCGCAATCGCCCGCGCCATGTGCGGGTTTTGGGTGTCGCTTTGGTAGAGGTAATTGGCGACCGAATAATACCGCTTCCAATAGTTATCTTCTAACACCGCACGCCGTTCCGCGCTCAATTGGGTAGTCAGATAGGGCAGCAGCGTCGGGTGAAAATAGAAAAACGGCGGTTCAATGCCGGGCAGCGTCTCCACCCGCAGCAAGGCGGCCTGCTCCAACTCGCGTCGCGCCCCCTGCCATAAATTTTCATCCATCGCCGTAATCGCCAGCATGTCATCTTCCATGCACAAGCCCTGGAAAACCGCCAGGTCGGGCAAGGCCGCCCGCGTGGCCTCCCCCAACCGCCGCAGGGAAAATTCCAGCGACACGGCCAGGCTCTCGTTCCGCTCCTCGGCCCGGCCGCTCACAAAACCGGGCAGCAGCTCCTCAAACCGTTCGATCAACTGCTGCGGCGTGTGCTGGCGCAGGTGGGGCAGCACCAGGTTCAGGCTCAGGGGGTGGCCGCCCAAATGGGCCATCAAATCCAGCAACGGCTGGCGGGGGATGGTAGCCCGGTCAATGGTGTGCGCATCCAGCACGGCCGCCGCCAGCGCCAGCGCGTCTGCCATCGCCAGCCCCGGCAAAGGCAAATGGCGGCACTGCTGCCCCGGCGCAAAACGGCCGTCGGGAAAGTTCGTATCGCGGGTGGTAATAAGCAGGCAGGGGTGCAGCGGGGCGGAGGGGCGGAGGGGCAGAGGAGAGGAGGAGTGGGCATACTGTTTACTGTTCACTGTCCACTGATACACTGCGTCTAACAGTGCGGCCAACTCCTCCGGCGGCATCAACGGCTCACGCCCCAGCACCGATTCAAAGTTGTCCAGGATGATCAGCGCCGGTTTTTCGGCCAGCAGATGGCCCACCCGCGCCACCAACTCCCCTTCGCCATGAATCAGCCAATCCGAGTCGCCGCTCACCCGCTGCCCCACCCAGGAGCCGATCGTCTCTAACGACCCACCATGCTCCAGCGAAATGAAGGCCGCACCGCCGGGGAAACGGCCGGTGCGCGTCAGCCAGCGCCCCGCTTCGGCGGCCAGCGCCGTCTTGCCCAGCCCACCAAAACC
The DNA here is from genome assembly GCA_964467705.1 of uncultured Ardenticatenaceae bacterium. Classification (GTDB taxonomy): domain Bacteria; phylum Chloroflexota; class Anaerolineae; order Promineifilales; family Promineifilaceae; genus CAADGU01. The sequence goes on from CAYXUZ010000026.1 coordinate 12,946, forward strand.
CTGCAAGACGACGATGGGCACGGCAGCAAAGGCGCGTTCCAAAACCAGCAGCTCGCGGGAACGGCCGTGGAAGCCATAAAGCGGCGCGGGCGGCAAGGCAGCGTGGGCGGTGGCGTGGGCGATGGTATGTGGGGGGACAGAGCGGCGGCAGCGGCACTGGGGATGAGAGCCGCATCCCAATCGGCCTGGGGGCGGTGGCGGCAGCCTAGCTCCACGATCACCGGCAGCGCATCTTGCCGTTCCGCCAGTTCCACCAGCGACAACGCTTTGGCGGCGTTCCCCTCGCCCGGCAAATCATCATATTGCAGCCCCAATTCAAAACAAAACTGGCGTAGTTCATCCTTGCTGAACAGCGTTTGCAGCAGCCGCACCAACTGCGGGAAGGTTTGCCGCGTGGGGATGATGAGGCGCGGAACGGCGGTGGGCGTGGGCGGGGCGGCAAAGAGGGCCGGGTCGTTGTTTTGCTGGTAGAGGGCGGGCAAGAACCAATCGGTCAGGCGCACCGTCTCTTCCACCAGTTCACCCTGGGCATTGCGCCGCGTCAGGGTGTGGCGATCCACATCCTGATAGAGGGCGTAACGTCCTTCGTCCACCGCCTGCCCCACCGTCAGCCCACCGGCCAGCCCGGCGTAAAAGGCGGCCACAAATTTATGGGCGGCCACCACCAGCACGGAGTAGTTCATGGCCAGCACACTGCCCACCCCGGCGCGAATCAGCCGGGCGGCGACGCTGGCGTAGGGGTTGCTTTCTTGCTGCATGGCGCTCTGGCACGCGCTGAGCACCATTAGCGGCACCCGCCCTTGCTGTAACAGCGTGCCCAATCGCTCCGTATCCACCAGGTCGTTGTGGTGATCGGCCGTCTCAAACAGCAGATAACCCAACCCCTGATGAGCATCGTACACGCCATGCCCGTCAAAATGGACGACGTGGACGGGTGGCGCCTGGCGGTCACGCAGGCGGTCAGTGAGCGCCTTGAGCGTGGGCGGATAGAGAAATTTCCACCTCCACCTGCTGCCCCAGCCCGGCAGTGGCATCGAGCAGGGCAATGGCGTCGGCGCGGGGGTCTATGAAACCGGCCTCATCGGGCCGGGCGACGACGACGAGGATGCGCACGGGTAGCTGCACGGGGTGGGTGGGGGTGACGGCCGTTTTTTGCATCCGGCGGCGCAGCCCCACCCCATTGGCAAAGAGATGGCCGCCCTCGTCCGCCAGCAGCTCCCACGGCAGGCGCAGCACGCGCGGATCGGTGGCATCCAGGGTGATCACCTTATCGTCGCCGCTGTCTGCGAACTGCTGCCAGAGGCGGCCGGCGTTAGGGTCGGCCAGCAAACTATTGAGCAGAGCTTGTCCCCACTGGGGTAACTGCCGTTCAATGCGGGCGGCGCGTTCATAATCGGGGCCGGTGGGCCACAGCGAAAATTGTTCCAGATACCAGTGAATTTCGCGCAAATCGGCCTCGCTGAGGGGCGGGGTGAAGGGGTAGGGAGCGGTGAATGTGCCTGCGTCAAGCCAGGTGAGGGTGAAATGGATAGGGCTGTCGGCATTATCCTGGTGATTGGACTGGAAACGGATGGCAAGTTCGGGCATGGTTGTTCCTCTTGAAAATGCTCTGGATGAACTGGATTTGTTGGAGAGGATTGTAACACATTTTGGCGGGGGCATTCCCTATGAATGAATTCATAGGCTGATACAAAAAACGTGCTGAAGCACGTTACCAGAGCCGCCACCAACACCATTTCTTGTTTAATGACGTACCAGCTATAATTTCAGACGAGTGGAGTAAACATGCATTCAACTGGTCGGGAAAAGGAAGAGTGGGATCATGACAACAAGTACCGGAGTAGATAACAGTAAAAGTAATCGGCTGGCAATCCTTTTGGCCATGGCGATGTTCGTGTTGGTAATAGACACCTCCATCATGAACGTCTCCATTTCCTACATTGTCAACGACCTGAACACAACGGTCAGCGACATTCAGGCCGCCATTGCTCTGGAAGCGTTGGTCTCGGCCGCCTTTATTCTCATTGGCAGTAAGATTGGGGATTTGTACGGCCGTAAACGCGCCTATATCCTCGGTCTTTGTGGGTATGCTATCGGCGCGCTCACCATGGCCATCACCAATAACCTCCTGTTTGTCATCATTTTTTGGGCCATCATTGGCGGTTTAGGCGCGTCGTTGCTGCTACCCGCCATGCAATCCCTCGTTCACGGCAACTTTGAAGGTGCTGCCCAGAAGAAGGCCTACGCCCTGGTGGGTGCGGCGGCAGCCATCGCTGCGGCCGTTGGCCCTCTGCTCGGCGGCTTCATCACCACCTACCTCTCCTGGCGCGTCGGCTTTTTCCTGGAAGCAGTCATCATCGCCATTGTGTTGATCAACATCAAACTGGTCAAAGATGTGCCCTACACCGGCCCCCGGCAGGTTGATGTGGTCGGTGCCATACTTTCCGTCCTGGGCATGGGCGGTATCGTCCTCAGCATCCTGGTCTGGCAAGAAGGTGGGGAAGCGGTCGGCCTGTTGATGGTCGTTGGTATTGTTGCCATGTTCATCTTTGCCCAATGGCTGGTGCGGCGCAAAAAGCAGGAAAAAGCGGCGCTGATCGATCCAGATTTATTCCGCTCGCCATATTTCCGCCTGGGCATTACCGGCCAGACCATGCAAAATATCGCCCTCGGCGGCATGATGATTGCCCTGCCCATCTATTTTCAAATGGTGTTTGAATACAACGCCATGCAAACCGGTCTGGCCATTGCCCCCCTCTCCTTGAGCATGTTTCTCATAGCCCTCCTTGCCGGCCGCCGCGCCGGTAAACGCCGGGGCAGCGTCATCATCCGCGCCGGATTCGCCGCTTTATCGCTCGGCGTTCTCCTCTTGATCCCCCTGATTCCCCGCGCTGATTCTGGCCTGATTTTTGCCATCCCCCTCATCATCACCGGGACCGGTTTGGGTCTGCTGGTTTCCCAGTTGAACAACTATACCCTCTCGCCTATCTCCGAAGAACGGGTCAGTGAAGCAGCCGGGGTCAACTCGGCCGGGGGATCATTCGGCCTCTCGTTTGGGCTGGCCTTTGCCGGGGCCATTATGCTGGCGGCCCTCTCGCTCACCTTCACCCGCATGGCTCAGAATAGCCCGGTATTAGCGCCAGACGAACAGGAACAGGTGGCGCAGGCGTTGGAGGAGGACGCGCAGGTGATGAGCAACACGCAGCTTGAGGCGCAACTGGCAGGCCAACCGGCCGATGTGCAGGCAGAGATTATTCGCATCAATACCGATGCCCGGCATATCGCCCTGCAAGTCGCCCTGCTCGTCCCGTTATTGGCGGCCTTGCTCGGTTTATTTGATTCAATCCGTATGGTCAAGTTGCCTGAACCTGAACCGGCTAATTCGGCAGAAGGGATGTTGTTGGGTGGATAATGGGAATGATACGTGATGCGTGCATCCCTAGTCACGCATCACGTATCACTGCGCAGCGACTTACGCATGAAATAGCGTTGATGCCCTTTTGGGAAGGCTTCCAGGACGCCAAATACCTCATAACCGCACTGTTTGTAGAAGTCTGGTGCTTGAAAGCTGAAGGTGTCCAAATAGGCACTGTGGCAACCGCGCCGCTGCCCTTCGGCTTCAGCGGCGGCCATGAGTTGTGTACCATACCCCTGATCGCGTATACGCTCCTCCACCCACAACGAGCTAATATGCAGCCAACCCCGTCCTGCTCTGGCCAGGACACCGCCATGAATAACGCCATCAGCATCGCGTAGAAAAACGGCGAAAGCGGCGTCGCCACTGGCGGGCACGTGTGCCTCGTTGTATTCCCGCAGCCCATCCCAGACGATGAGTTCATCCTCCGGTGCGGGTGAGGAGTCAATCTCAATCTGCATTTGATGGCTCAACTGTTTTTCCAACCCAGCGTCTTTTTCTATTCGCCAATCTCGTAAGAAATCCCGGCCGCATCCAGCCGCCGCATCCGTTCCCAGGCTGGTAAGTCGCCGTCAGCGCCCGCTTCTTTCAAGACCATGAGCTGCCGTAGTTCCACAATCTGGTCGCGCAGTTGGGCGGCTTTTTCAAACTCCAGCGCCTGCGCCGCTGCCTTCATTTGCTTCTCCAATTCGGTGATGATCTTGTGCAGTTCATCTTTGGGCAGATCGGCTACGGTACTGTAGCCTTCACGCTTCTCCGCCAGGGCCAGTTCCTTCTCATGGGCGATGTCATCGGTCAGGTCGCGCACCGCTTTGTGGATACTGCGCGGTTCAATGCCATGTTCCTCGTTATACGCCTGCTGGACGGCGCGGCGGCGATTGGTTTCGTCAATTGCCATCTTCATCGAGTCGGTCATCTTGTCAGCATACATGATGACCTTGCCTTCCACGTGCCGCGCCGCCCGGCCAATCGTCTGGATGAGTGAGGTGCCGGAGCGCAAAAAGCCCTCTTTGTCCGCATCCAAAATGGCAACCAGCGACACTTCGGGCAAATCCAGCCCTTCGCGTAGCAAGTTGATGCCCACCACTACATCAAACACACCCATGCGTAAGTCGCGCAAAATTTCGGTACGCTCGATGGTGTGGACTTCGGAGTGCAGGTAATGGACTTTCACGCCCATTTCCAACAGGTAGTCGGCCAAATCTTCGGCCATACGTTTGGTGAGCGTCGTGACCAGCACCCGTTCGCCGCGCTCGGTACGCTGGTGGATTTCACCCAGCAAATCATCTACCTGCCCGCGTACCGGGCGCACTTCTACTTCGGGGTCTAAGACGCCGGTGGGACGGATCACTTGCCGGACAACGGCGGCCGAATGTTCCAGTTCAAACGGTCCCGGCGTGGCGCTGGTGAAGATGGCCTGGTGTACCCGTTCGCCAAACTCATCAAAGTTCAGCGGGCGGTTGTCCATAGCACTGGGCAGGCGGAAGCCGTAATCTACCAGCGTTTGTTTGCGGCTTTTGTCGCCGGCGTACATACCGCGAACCTGTGGGATGCTGATGTGGCTTTCGTCAATGACCAGCAGGTAGTTGCCGGGGAAGTAGTCGAGCAGTGTCCAGGGCGGTGTGCCGACATCCCGCTGGTCGAGGTGGCGGCTGTAGTTTTCAATGCCAGAGGTGAAGCCGATTTCGCGCAGCATTTCCAGGTCATAACTCGTGCGCTGCTCGATACGCTGCGCTTCCAACAGCATGTTCTGTGATTTGAACCAGGAAATGCGCTCTTGCAGTTCCCGGTCAATGTCTTCAATGGCCTGGTGCAGTTTGTCTTCGTCGGTGACAAATTCGCGGGCGGGAAACACTTTGACCTTTGTCATTTCCAGCAGCACTTCGCCGGTGAGAGCGTCAAACTCGGCGATACGTTCCACTTCGTCACCCCAGAATTCCACCAGGTAGGCGGATTCGGCGTAAGCGGGGAAGATTTGCAAGGTGTCGCCGCGCACGCGGAAGGTGCCGCGCCGTAAATCCAGGTCGTTGCGGTCGTATTGAATGTCTACCAGGTGGCGCAGCAGGATGTCGCGGCGGTACGTTTTGCCGCGTTCGATTTCCACGGTGACTTTGCCCCACGCTTCCGGGTTGCCGATGCCGTAGATGCAGGAGACAGAGGCGACAATGATGACATCTTCGCGGCTGAGGAGGTTAGACATAGCCAACAGGCGCAAACGGCCGATCTCGTCGTTGATTTGTGTCTCTTTTTCGATATACAGGTCGTGGCGGGGCACGTAGGCTTCGGGCTGGTAGTAATCGTAGTAGCTGACGAAGTAGGAGACAGCGTTTTTGGGGAAGAATTCGCGAAATTCGCTGTAGAGTTGGGCGGCCAGGGTTTTGTTGTGGGCGATGACCAGGGTGGGGCGTTGCGTTTGCTGGATGACGTTGGCGATGGTGAAGGTTTTGCCGGTGCCGGTAGCGCCCAGCAGGGTTTGGAAACGGTCGCCTTTTTCAACGCTTTCTACCAGTTGAATAATGGCCTCGGGCTGGTCGCCCATGGGCTGGAAGTCGGAAACAAGTTCAAATTTGGGCATAACATTCTCCAGAGATGGTGTGGTCGGAAACCGGCCACAGCGTGTGTCAGAACGTAAGTTCCAATTCTACCACAAATTGAGAGGATAGGAGGGCAAAATTGCCGGTTGAAAAAGAAGGCGGAAATATGGTATAGTGTTTGTGCTTATTTTCACAAACGTGTATTACCTGTGAGGACAACCAGATGGATGATTACATGAAAGATGCGATGCAACATGCGGTGGAGAAGGCCGAACACCAACAGCGAATGCGGAGTGATTGGAATGGTCTGATGGAGGAGTTGATACAGGAGGGGGTGGAGAAGGGGATGTTTGACAATTTGCCGGGCAAGGGGAAGCCGCTCAATCTGACAAACAATCACTTTGAGGCTGGGCAGGAGTTGGCCCATTCGATTTTGAAGGAGAATGATTTGCCGCCAGCCTGGATTATGGAGCGGAACCAGATTTTGGCGGAAACAGCCGAGCTACGCGCCGAAATTGAACGAAAGTGGGCGTGGCATGGGGAACGGTTCACGGCCGTGACTACCTCCACCGAGCGCGACCGCCTGACCATCTCCTGGGACGACGCCTGTTTGAAATGGGCGGCGCAGATTGAGAAGCTGAATAAACGCATCAATACGTACAATTTGAAACGGCCGTCGGCGAACATGGAACTCTACAAATTAAATCTAGAGGCGGAACTACAACGGGCTGGCGCGGCCCGTTGGTTGCGTTAAGGATGGGGTTGTAAGAGGAGAAAAGGCAGGGTGGTCAGAAAGAGCGGACAACCGCTCTTTTTTTATCTAGTTTAGATATTGACAAAATCTATACAAAACCGTTATAATCCCCGCATATTGTACACAATGAGCAGTGTAAGGAGATGAAGATGGTGAGGGTAATGGAAATGCAACCTGAATTTGAAGACGAAGCAGAATATGACCTGGCCTTTGGTTTTGACGGAGATGAAGTTGATGGGCCGGTGGATGAAGATGGCATAGCCGAGGATATTGATTTTCTGGGACTGTATCTAACTGAAAATCGTGGTGTCACTTTGTTGACGGCCGCGGAAGAAGTTCGGCTGGCAAAGCTCATTGAAGGGGGACGCCAGGCAGCCAAAAAGTTGAAAAAGGAACTGCTGACGACAGTTGAGCGTGAAGAATTACATGCGCACGTGCAGCAGGGTGAGGAGGCGCGGGCGGCGCTGACGCGAGCAAATGTGCGGTTGGTGATTAACATTGCCAAGAAGTATCGGGATCAGGGGCTGGATTTTTTAGATTTGATTCAAGAGGGGAATGTGGGGTTGATCACGGCCGTAGACAAATTCGACTATACGCTGGGCAACCGCTTCAGCACCTATGCCACCTGGTGGATTCGCCAATCTATCACGCGGGCCATTGCCAATCATGGCCGTACCATTCGCATCCCGGCCAACAAGGGTGTGACTATCCGTCGGTTGTACCGGGCTAAACGAGAACTGGAGCAGGTATACGGCCGTGCGGCAACTGCTGAAGAACTGGCTGAAGAAACAGATATGCCCGTCCATCGGGTGCAGATGCTACTGGAAATTACCATGCCCCTACTGTCATTGGAGCAACCAGCCGGTCAGGAAGCGGATAATGAGTTGGGTAACTTTGTGGAGGCCAATGATGAACCACAGCCCACAGAACTGGTCGCGCGTAAGTTGCTTTCCGAAAGAATTGAAGAACTGCTGGACAAATTGCCACCCAAAGAGACAAATATCTTGTGTTTGCGTTATGGGTTGCGAGGTTATAAATCCCATACACTGAAAGAGGTGGGGGATCTGTTCAATTTGTCCCGCGAGCGCATTCGCCAGATTGAACGCAATGCACTGCGCAAACTGCGCCAGCCACAACTGGGTGGGGATTTATTCTATTATTTGAACTGATGGGCTGGATGGCCGAAAATTTGTGTGTGTCTATGACCGGCTCAACGCATTGTCAGCGTTGAGCCGGTTTTTCGTTGTTTCAAAGGCATGGTTAAGTGTGGGGGCTGTTAAGCACGATCTTAATTTTGCCATGTTTTGCTATGATGGCTGCTCCTTGATTAGGAGTTGAGTACTGTGGCAATTAGACCGCCAATCCATAAAGCAACTCATGAGCCTCCCATTTGAAGATTTTTAGAGCAATGAAAAGATGGTGGAACTATGTACAAAAATGGGCTACTTTTAACGGGCATCATGCAAAAAACCGGTTTTACACCTTAAGGAGATTGATTGATGAGTGAAACAACTCACGATGAAGTGAAAAAAGAGAAAGACCCGCTGCGCGAGAATTTGGGAACCCGTCGAGTACCTAAGTTGAGGATGGCAGATTTTCCGAATGCCGATGCGATTGTGCAGCAAGGGTTGTTGGAAGAAGGACGGCCGTCTACGGCCGTAGATATATTGCTAGTGAATCCACCTACGCCGGACGGTGGGTTGTGGATTCGCACGCAGCATCGGGTGGGGCGGCGGACTCGTGAAAATATGGTCTGGCCGCAAGTGTCATTGGCGCAAATGGCGGCGCTGCTGCATCCGGTTTACAAAGTCGGCATTATTGATGCTAACGCGGAGCGCATGGGCTGGGAAGAGTTCACCCGCCAGTTAGATTTCTACAAGCCCAAGTATTATATGACCCAGGTGACAGCGCCGACGCTGGAAAATGATATGTTTGGCTGTTTCCTGGCCAAAGCGCGGGGGGCCAAAACCATCGCTTTTGGGACACACGTGACGCCGATTCCGAAAGAGACGTTACGGCCGTATCCCCCGCTCGATTTTGTGCTGGTGGGCGAACCAGATTTAACGATTCGTGACTTGTTGGATCACCTGGAAAACCGTTTTGACGAACGCTCTCCGGAAATCAACCAGATTTTTGAAAAACACGACATGCTTTACAAACCGGCCATCAACGAAGATGGCACGGTGAACATGCACGGCATCAAAGGGGTTGCCTGGCGGAATGGGGACGAGATCGTGGTGAATTTTACACGGCCGTTTATACAGGACCTCAACGACCTGCCCATCCCCCTCCACGAAATGCTGCCCCTGCAAAAATACCGGATGCCGCTTATCAAAGGGCCATTCACTTTCATCGTCACCAGTCGTGGCTGCCCGGCTGGCTGTACCTACTGCATTAAGCATGTCAGTTACCAATACACCGCCCGCCTCCGTTCCCCGCAGCTTCTCATTGAAGAAATGTGGCAGCTTAAAAAGCTCGGCATCCACAATATTCACATGTACGCTGACCTATTCACGGTGAACCGAGATCAAGTGGTGGAACTGTGCAAACTGATGATTGAGCAAAAGATCAACATTCGCTGGACATGTAACAGCCGGGTGGATTACGTGGACGAGGAAATGCTCGACCTGATGGGCAAGGCCGGCTGCCGCCTCATCTCCTGGGGCATTGAAAGCGGCAACGAACAAATCCTGCGCCATGCCCGCAAAGGCGCGTACCCGGAAAAAGCAGCCCGCTCTCTACAATGGGCTAAAAATGCCGGTATTATGAACTGGGGCTATTTCATTATTGGCTTGCCTGGTGAAACTGAAGAAACCATTCGCCAGACGATTGATTTTGCCAAGAAACTGCCTCTGGACATCGCCCTGTTCCACGTGGCGGCACCCTATCCGGGTACACCCTTCTTTTTTGAAGTGGTCGAAAATGGCTGGTTCCGCCCCGGCACACGCTGGGAAAATGTGGATATGGACAAGGGTACGGTGCTGGATTATCCCAATCTGTCGGCCGAGCGGCTGCTCTACTGGCAAAAACAAGCCTTCCGCGAATGGGCTTTCCGCCCTGGCCCTATATTCACATACCTCAAGATGCTGATGTCCGATGTATCCACTTTGCGTTCGGCGCTCAGTGTTGGTTTGCAACATCTCAGTTGGGCAGGCACAGATGAAGGAGCGCCAATAGCCAGACCATCTGCTCCGTCTACTTCTGTGCCGGCCTCAGGGCATTGAGATTTGGCCGGTAATTCGTTTCACTTTTATATGTGATAAGGGTCAGTTCAAAGCAGAAGACGGTTTTTACTTCTCACTGATTCAAGAGGAGGTGCTGTTGGGAGAATATAAAGTTGAAGTGTTACAACCTTGTGTGTTAATTAAGACGAGTTGGATTCCAAAAATTGGAGGATTCAGAAAACAATGAAATCAGCGAGACGATTCTTACTATTAGGGTTATTGACGGCCGTAGTGTTTGCCTTGCCTGTAACTGTCCTGGCTAATAAACAGATTTTCAAAGCCATATTAACCACGGATGCGGAGCTTCATGAAGTTGTTGGCTCCAATGCCCAAGGCGCAGGTATTGTGGCGCTTACGCCGAATGGTGTTCCTTTTCAGATAAGTGTAAATGGTTTGTCTGGTGATGCAACGGCCGTGCATATTCATGGTCCGGCGGATGAAAACCAAACTGCTCCCCCAGTGGTTACGCTTTGTGGCGGCCCACCTCCGGCTGTTTTGCCGCAGTGTACAATGGAAAATGGCATCCTGAAGCTTCAGGGAACCATTACCAGCCAGTTGGTTGGCATGACCAATGCCCAATTTGTTCAGGCCCTACAGAATGGGCTGTTGTACATTAACGTCCACACTCAGTTGAACCCCGCTGGCGAAGTGCGTGGGCAATTATATCCACGTTAAAATCGTACAAGTCTAGCCAGAATCATCAAAAAGCCCGGCAATCAATTGCCGGGCTTTTTGTTTGTAATGTGCCAGCCTAGCAGGCTGGGTAAGTGGAGACAGATAGAGCCGCCACCAGGTTTTGGATATAAAACAAATCGCCACGGGCAAAGGCGGGTACATCCAGATATTTGCTCAATTCAGCCTGAGGCTCACATAGAATTTGGGCTTTTGCCTGGAACAAGGCATTGTAATTATAAAGATTAGCCATTACTCCTTCTCCAATCGTTGCCTCGTACCGCGACACGAACCAGTAAGGAGCAATATATTCGTATTCATTCACTGCTTGTTGTACCTGGCTGAGAATATGCTGATCCATATAATCTGCCAGTTCCGGCACCAAAAAAATGAAGTTGCGGGCAACATCCAGATGTTTTTTGTAATAGCGGTAACCAGGACTATTAGGATCAGACCAATAGGAGTCTTTAGAGAAGGTATTGACACGCAGTTGTAAGAGGGTGTTGAGTTGGTTGGTAACTTGGGTGCGCAAAGCGGCATCGGTACCAGTCATGCCGGCCAGTTCTTGTAATTCCAGGAAACCAACGTAGCCGGCGATCCAGGCATTAAGTTCATAGGGTTGTTGACGGAAATAATCAGTCTGATTGCCGCCGGGCGGGGTAGGTAAGGGAACAACCAGGTTGTTTTTAGCCAGATTGTAAACCGTCAGGGTATTGACACCAGGTACATTTTGGGCGTACTTCCACATGGCATAGAAGTTGTGTTGGGGGTATTGCCAAAGGAAGCCTGAGCCTGCTCCAATTGTGGGGGGGAAGTTGCCGGCGGCAATTTCAGCCGCCACTTCTGGAGGTAAGTCCATGGCTTCTCTGGCTGCACCTGACCAACCGGTACGGGAATACATTTCGTTGTCAAAGTAAGTGCTAAACTCTGTCTGCAAATATGTCTGTACTTCTGACTTTAGTTGTGGTGAGAGATAGGGGTAAGCAATAGACAGAGTATAAAGCGTATCACCGGGGTTTTCGAAGTAATTCTCCAGACCAGCGACGATGAATTGAGACACATTATAATATCCAGGTCGTAAATGACCGGCGTCTACGATTTTTTGAATTTCAGCTTCCAGGCGATTACGTATCTCGTCATTTGTGAGGGTAACGGCCGTGTTTTGCCCAGGATTTGCGGTGAGTAACGGCCGTTGTCCTGTTCCGCCGCCTGGCCCAAAAGCGATAACGGCATTGCTGCGATGCACAAATATCCGTCCCTGATAAGGAATCAGGGGGTTTTGATCTCCATGATTATGATAGGCGGCGTTAACACTGTTTGTATTGCCCGTATACCAGCCCCGATGTCGGGAAATAGAACCAGGGTCTACAAACCACATCGAATCGTATCCTGGAGCCAACTGGGACAAATTGTAAGACCATGCCTGTCCAGACAAAGGCCCAGTATTCATATAATTTGCCCAATCACCAATACGGTCACAACACAAACTCCGATAAATTTGGTTACCACCCACAGAAATTGCTTGTGGTTCAGCCAGGGCGGCAAAACCACCTAGAGGAGCGTTAATTGACCCAATATAACTTAGGTAACGGGGAAAATTGATATTCCAGCCTACAATCCGCCCTTTTGAATCGGAACAGCAGTCATAACTGTTGCCAAAATACAAGATTCCATCACCACCAACCACTGGGGGATAACGATTACCCGACCCCGTGCCCCAAAATGTAGCCGGGATATATTCTGGAAAACCATCCTGGTCCGAATCAAATGTAAATTCTTGACCGTTCGATTGATTCAAAACCACAAACATTCGTCGCCAGGGTCTGTGTTTGTATGTGTCAGGCTGCGGGTTGTTTTCCAGGTACTCTGTTATGCGGTGCCCATCAACAGCCGGAAATCCATGTGCCCAACTTTGTGGAGGCGCCGGGTCATCAAATATCTGTGGCCCTTCAGGGAAGATGTTATCCAACTGCATCTCTCTATAGGTTCCATAAAATCCTCCATCTGGATTGGTGACACTTCTGGTGCCTGGGGAGCGGTCTTCCCGGTAGCCATGTGCCACAGGGAAGATGACCTGGTTGTTATAGATAACAGGCCAGTAAGACTGGTACTGAGAACCGGGTAATTTTTGTGATCGCCATATTAAAGCGCCGGTGCTGGCATTCAAGGCGTAGGCATACATGTCATTGGAAGCAAAATAGACGGCATTATTGTTGTATGCTGCTGTCATCAGAATGGGGCCATCTGTTTGATATTCCCATATTAGCTGTCCCTGCTGAGGTGTGCCATGCGCCCCAATGGCGTACATCGTGCCGTCACGATTGCCCACATAAACTCGACCATTAATTACCAACGGATTGGTAGCATAACCGGCTCCCGCCCCGTCAAACGACCATAGATGTTGGCCTGTGTTTGCGTTGAGGGCGTGTAACTTGCGATCATAACCACCCACATAGACTACATTGTTGACTACAGTCGGTGAATTGCCCAGAGGTAATTCGGTATCATAACGCCAGGCCAGTTCGCCATTGCTGGCATGTAATGCTACTAAACCTTTGGAAGTGGAAATGTAGAGCAAACCATATTCAGCAATGATTTGTACATTTTGGGGAATGTAAGCTTCAATGGGACGGTACCATTGTACATTCACAAATCCGGTTACTTCAGCAGGTGTGTAAGAGGTACGTTGCGGATTGGCTGCCACGGTAGGCCAGCCATCGCTGGGGGGCAAACTGTAGGTGATAATTGGTAGGTGAGTGGTGTAGGTATCACCACCTTGTTGCGCCGATGCGGCCCCTACAAATATCAAAACAAATAACAGACAAAGTAAAACAAGCTTATTAATGATTGTGTTTTTCACGCTATTCATATTCTTTCTGCTCCTTGCTGACAATATCAACAGGCTCCTGCCACAAGCGTGACCCGGCACTGCTCCAGGTTGAAATTAACAATGGGAGGGGTAGAAAGGGGGGCTTCTTCACGGCCGTACCCCGGAGTCAACAATCCCAGGCATCACGCGCCCCTAAGTTAATGAGTTCGAGGCGCGATTCAAATAGGCCTGTGGTCATGGTACTGGCACACCGTCCCAACCAGCCAGACGGGCCATGAGTACCCAAAATGCTTTGGCGACACGAATTTTGCCAGCAGAGACACTGCCCAAATGCCCCCCATCAGTTTCCGTTGTGTAATGTTGGCAAACAGCTAACCGATCCCAACCATCATCCGGGTAATTTTCGGAGTTATTGCCGTTGTCGTAGGGAATACCGTCCCGGTTATCATAACAGGGATTGCCATCCGGATCGTGAGAGAGAATAGCGGCTACATCAAATAGAGGCTTGCCATTGGCAATGGCGTATTGCCGCATCTGATCATTAAAAGTCACAGACACTTCTGAACCAATGCCTCGTGCCAAGCTGGTGGTCCAATAAATAAAAACTTTATCGGGATATTGGGCTTCAAATGCTTCCTGGTCGAAGACATCATAATTATCAGGGCTGTTCCAGAAGTAACCCTCTGACTCACTGGCGATAGTGGAATCGTCGGCCACTTCCAGATAGCTAAATTGGAAAGAGACCACGTCATATTGACTCATCACAGGCATTACCATCTCTATAAAACAACGCACCTTGTCGTGCCAATAATTACAATCTAGCGTTTCATCCCAGAAGAGGAAGCCCCAATTGCTGCGATCATAACCCCCAGGCCGGTACCAGCTTACAACTTCTGGGTCAACTGAGAATTCGGAGACCAGATGCTCATGGCGGGAGCAATGGTTGGGTGCATCTTCATCTGAGGGGAAATTAAGACAGGCAAGACCATCATCTATATTTGCACCTACGGAACGGTCAATGAAGAGCATGTTGAGATTGGCAGCAGCGGATAAGTATTCCTCAGGAATATGGTCAAAGAGGGCGACGGCATGATGGTCTATGATAATGGCGTCGCCTGGTGGTTGGGTGGTAGCGGTGGCAGCTGAGGTAGCGGTGGGTGATGGGGTGGCAGTAGGAGAGGAGGTAGAGGTGGGAGTGTGTGATGGTGTTGGTGTAGAGGGGGGCGTCGTGGTAGCTTGGCTGGTAACTGTAGGTTCGCCCGTTGGGGAAATGGTAGGGGAAGCGATGTGCGTAGGGGTGATAGTGATGGTGGGCACGGCCGTTTCTGTAGGCGCTGTATGTGACAAAACAATGGGCAAATAACCATTCTCGGGTTCGTCGGCCGCTATCAGATTCGAGAGGGGCAATTGGGTAATTCTGGTTATATTAGCCAGAGAGATAACAATGCAAGCAAGTACAAGACTGGCGATAGCCAGTATTTTTATTTGTTTGTTCTTCATTTGTTTTCCTCACTTCTTTGGTCTTGTAAAAGTGCCGGGAGTATTCCCTGGCGGCGATGAAAAATCGGCGTAACTATACTTTTATTCAGGCAACCTTGTCATGCAAGGAGAGGAAACGCTAAGATAGAGCTTATTAAGCACAATCTTAATTTTGTTATGATTCCCTACTACCGCATAAACCTGTTTGTCTTTTGCTGTGGAAAAGCAGGTCGCTGATGGGAGTCAACTTCATTCAATCAGTGGGGCAGGTTAGGCAACGATTGTTCATGAAGATTTACATTAATTTTCCCAATTTATTTCAAGAGTGAAAGCCGGGATTTTTATGCGTCAGAGATTAGCTTTAGTCATAAGTGGTTGGTGTGTGCTGACCGTTTTAACTGGATTAGTGGCGTTGGTAGAGGCACAGACCCAAACATCAGAATGGACTGAGCCAACCAATCTGTCCCAATCAGGGGCCACCGTTGATCCGTTTATGGTGATAGATGCGGGTGGGGATTTTCATGTTTTCTGGCAAGATACGTATGCGGATGTTTTTATGTACAGCCAGGGTCGAGAAGATACATGGACGTCAGCCATTAGCGTGACCTTGCCGTTTACGGGAGTTACACCTCTGTTATTGGCGGATAATAACGGCCGTGCCCATGCCTTCTGGATAGATGCTGAAGATGAAGTTTTGCTTTATAGCAATGCCCCCATCACCGGGTTGGCAACGTTGGCAAATTGGGGGCCGCTACAAACTTTAGCGGATACAACTGCTGCTCTGGATGTAGCCTTAGATGTTACCGGGCGATTACATCTGCTCTATCTCTGGTCGGGTGATACCCTGGAAATGCCCGCTGGCATATACTACCGACAAACGACAGATGCCGGGCAAAATTGGTCACTGCCGCAGGCTGTTTATCAATCCCCTTATTTGCGTGGAGTGGCATTGGAGGATGCCAATGTAGAACTCACTACCGTTTCCAGTGGTGGCCGTTCCTGGTTGTTTGCCGTCTGGGATAACCGTTCACGCAAGCAACTGTTTTTGTCCCGTTCGAATAATGCCGGCCTCACCTGGGAAACGCCGCTGGAAGTGGTTGGCCCCGAATCTGGCTCTAGTGTTGTTTTACCGTTTGATATTCGGGTAGGTGCTGGCGGTAATAATTTGGTTTTACTTTGGAGTAATGGGCAGCCAGGCGCCAGTTGCCGCCAGTTTTGGCAATCATCCAATGATCTGGGCGAGACATGGGGTGAACGGCAGCCGATGGTTGAGTTGTTGCCAGGGTTAGGGACATGCGTCCGGGAAAGCCAGTTTATAGTTAGTGAGAATGATATTTTTCTGCTTAATACAATTGAGGGTCAGGTTTACCTATGGGCATGGGACGGCAACCGTTGGAGCGACCCGCAACTACAAACAACGCTGACAAGTTTTGATAACCCAGAAACGCTTAACAGTGTGGTACTTGGTTGTCGCCAGACGGCCGTGACTTCTGGTCACCGTCTGGCCGTGGTTGGCTGCGATAACAGCGGAGGAGGGCTTAATGATGGCGACATCTGGTTATTGAGTCGTTCACTGGGTGTTACTGACGAATGGTTTCCTCCCCTTACCGCCTGGTCGCCACCTGTGGCCGTGAGCAGTGGCGCAGACTCATATTACACACAAACGATGGTGGATGATGATGCCGGGAATTTTCTAGCCTTTTGGGTAACAGCCGATGAAAGCGGTGCAGCTTCGCGGCGCATCTTCATTTCGCGCCTGGCCGAGGGACGGTGGTCATTGCCCGAACAAATCATCAATTCCCCGGAACCAATGGTGGGGTCACTTACGGCCGTTGTGGGGTCAGCCGGTGAGCTTTATCTCAGTTGGGGGAGTAGATCGGGCCAGCTTTATCTGGTGCGCAACACGGTGGCTGATGCCCAAATTGCCTCTACCTGGACGACACCAGGGGTGCTCACGACCGCCGAGCAGGTAGCCAGCTTTCCGACGATGGCTCTGGACCAGGCCAATGTCTTGTATCTGGTTTATACCATCGCTGTAAATGAGGCACGCGGGGTTTATCTGTTACGGTCCACTGATAACGGCCGTACCTGGGATGAACCCACTTTAATTTTTGATGGCACAGCGGCCGGATGGGAAGTGGTTGGGCCAGCGCGTTTGGCAGTTACAGGTGAAGGGCAACTACATTTGCTGTTGGCTCAGCAGTCGCTTCTGAGTGGCAATGGTGCACAAACGCAGGCGCTTCATTACACCCGTTCCGAAGATGGTGGTCAGACCTTTACACCGGCGACATTGGTAGCCGAAGGAGAGTTTATCTGGAACGCTCTGGCCGCATCTGATACCCAAACCGTTCATCAATTATGGCAGGTGTGGGATGGCTCAACTGTTGTTTTGCAGCACAGTTACTCGGTAGATGGTGGGCAAACATGGAGCCGCGCACTGACGGTAGAGGCTATTTCTGGGCCGGTTGCCCTGACGGGAGATGGCAAAGGGGAGCTGTTTTTGCTCAATTCGGCAGACACGGCCGTGAATGAATGGCATTGGAAAAACAACAGTTGGGTGCCCCAAGAAGGATTTGACCTGGGCCAGTTAGAGCCAATGAGTACAGACAGACAGCAAATTTCTGCTTCGGTCATGCCAGAAGGGTGGCTGGTCTCTCTTTTTACGGCCCAAATGCACGCTGCGGAGAGTGGTGAGAGCGAATTTAGCTTGCAAGCAGCACATCGAGCTATTACCGAGTCTGTTGCCCTGCCGGTAGTGGCGACGCCGGTTATTAGTGAGGCCGTGACCCTGGTGGCAACGGCCGTTACCACCCAAACACAAGAAGCAACACCTACTCCGCTGCCGGATCCAACAGCAACGGCCGTGCCCCCTACCCCGGTTATTCCCGCCGATAACGGCAACACACCAACAAGCCCTGCTACCGGTCTGTTATTGGGTCTGATACCTTTGTTACTGTTAATTCCCACCATTTTTCTAATAGGTTTATACACCAGGCGTTGGCGGCGGCGCTAAATTGCGCTCCCTTTTCTGCCCGTTATAATTGGCGATTTCAGGGTAAATAAAGTAGATGAAGATACCAAAAACCAAAAAACTCAAAGCCTTTAGTTGGGCCACCCTGGTTTATGTTGTTTGTTTCATCACCATCGCCACCCCTGCCTTAGCTCAGGAGAAACCGGGAGATGTGGTCAATTGTGGCCCGGCAATCAACTTTTCCAAATCGCCGGGTTATAGTTCGGTAGATCCCCTCTTATTGGCTGATGCTGCTGGCCTGGTTCACCTATTTTGGGCGGAGCGCACCACCGGTTCGCCCGATGATGCCACCAACGCGCCAGATACCGTCATGTATTCTGTTTGGAACGGCGAAAGCTGGTCTTTGCCGGTTGATTTGTTCCTGTCACCACGCGAGTTTTTCAATCGGCGCATCAATGCTTTGCGCGGGGTTGTAGATGACGCCGGTAATCTGCACCTCACCTGGATCGGGCCAGACACTACGTTTTTTTATAGCTCGGCCCACGCCAGCCGCGCCAGTGAGTCTACGGCCTGGCGCACACCCACGTACATTGCATTTGATCAATCGGGTTCGCAATACTCCGCGGACATTAACTTCATGTCACCGGGCACATTGCATATTGTGTACGGCCGTTTGCCCGAAGAAGGCGGCAACCATGTTGTCACCCACATTCGCTCTACCGATGGTGGTCTGACCTGGTCGGCCCCCAAAGCCATTTACACTGTGCCCTATCAAGACCGCGGTGTCAGCAACCTGCGTGTCTGGACGAATCTGCCAGATAAGGTATATGCCACCTGGACGGAATGGGATACCAGTGGCAATGGTCAGGCCATCTATTTTGCCCGTTCGCTGGACAATGGCCTCACCTGGGAAAAGCCTATCATGCTGGACGAGCGGCAGGGCATTGAATATGAACGGGACTGGGTGACGCTGGCGGTATTGGGTGAAGATGAACTGGTTGTTTTCTGGGAAGGTGGCTTCCGCGCCTACCGCCAGGCGCAGTATTCGTCGGATGGAGGGGCTACCTGGGGCCAGCCCATTGACACCCTGGATTGGCTCATTGCCGACAACGGCTTTGCCGAGTTTGTGCGCGATGGCGCAGACAGACTACATTTGTTCGTTTTCCAGCGCATCCGCGAGGGCAACGGCGACCGAAACCCGTTTGGGGAAGAAAGTAACGGTCTGTGGCACACGGTTTGGGAAGGTGAAACTCAATGGCGACAGCCGCAAATGGTTGGTTTGCCCAATCCTGGCAACTTTGTGACGGTCGCTGTTCGTGGCGGCAATGAACTTTTTGCGGCCTGGTTCAGTTATTTTGATCTAGAGTTGTTTATTATCCAGTGTGGGTTAAAAGATACGATGCCCACACCTTTGCAAGTATGGACAGAAATTCCACCCTTACCGTCGCTCTCCGCCGAAGCAGCTACGGCCGTGTCCCCATCCCCAACCCCCACCGCCAGCCTTGAGCCTACGGCCGTCAACCCTGCTGTTTCTTTTCCCAACAACACTGCACCTGTCTCCAGCCCCGGTACGCCCATTTTGTTTGGCGTACTACCCGCATTTTTTGTGATCTTGCTGATCACGGCCGTTGGCCTATTGCGCCACCGTTACTCATAATATCGTTTGATCGGGTTGGTTCAGCCCACAATTTCTGTGATGAAATAACTTTGAAGGAGTTTTTAACCATGTCTTCTACCGCTATGCAGTCAGAACCCCAGCACACCCTGATCATCCAACAAGCACGCGGATGGTCAGCGCTGGGTCTGCGCGACTTGTGGGAATACCGCGAACTGCTCTATTACCTGGGCTGGCGCGAGTTGCAAGGCGCTTATCGCCAGACCGCTCTCGGTTTCTCCTGGGTCTTTCTGCGCCCCATCATCAGCGTCGTTTTGCTCACGCTGGTCTTTTACTACATCGTCGAGATACCGTCCGATAACGTGCCCTACCCACTGTTTGTGTTGGCGGCGTTAATCCCCTGGAACTTTTTCACCAACGCCGTCACCCGTTCCTCGCGCAGTCTGGTGGACAACATGCGGGTCATTTCCAAAGTCTATTTCCCGCGCATGATTATTCCCATCGCCGGCACCGCTTCCGGCATTGTGGATTATGTGGCCTCTTTTCTGATCTTCCTGGTGGTCTTCGCCTTTTACCGGATGCCGCTGCGGGTGGAGATGTTGCTGCTGCCGGTGTTTACGCTGGTCGCCTTTGCCTTTGCCCTGGCGGTCGGATTGTGGCTGGCGACGCTATCGGTCAAGTACCGGGATGTCTCGTTTGCCGTTACGTTCCTGCTCCAGGCGATGATGTATCTGTCGGCCGTCATTTACCCGGTCAGCATGATACCGGAGCCGCTGCAACCCTTGTTTTTGCTGAACCCGATGACGGGGGTCATCCAAGGGATGCGCTGGTCATTGTTGGGCAGCGGCGATCCGCCGAATGTCGTGTTTATCTTTTCTTCGTTACTGGTTCTGGTTTTGTTGATTTCTGGCGCTTTTGTTTTCCGGCGCACGGAACGAACAGTGGTGGATATATTGTGAGTAATCAAGTTATTCGGGTTGAGAACATATCAAAAAATTATCGCATTGGCTTGCCGCCCAAACAAAAGCAAGGGGGCAAGGCGTTTTTGCAAAAGATAACGGGCAGTTTTGATTATCTGGCCTCCACCTTGCGCCAGGCAACAGAAGCGGAGATATTGTGGGCGTTGCGGGATGTCTCATTTGCAGTGGAACAGGGGGAGGTTGTGGGGTTGATTGGCCGCAATGGGGCGGGCAAAAGCACGCTGTTGAAGATACTCTCCCGCATTACGGAACCCACAGCAGGACGGGCATTCTTGAACGGCCGTGTCGGGTCCCTGCTCGAAGTCGGCACCGGCTTCCACCCCGAACTGACCGGCCGTGAAAACGTGTACCTCAATGGGGCCGTCCTGGGTATGAGGCGGGCCGAGATTGACCAGAAGTTTGACGAAATTGTCGCCTTTTCCGGTGTGGAACGCTTTCTGGATACACCCGTCAAACGGTATTCCAGCGGCATGTCGGTGCGCCTGGCCTTTTCCGTGGCCGCCCACTTGCAGCCAGAAATTCTGTTGGTAGACGAGGTGCTGGCCGTGGGTGATGCCGCCTTTCAGAAAAAGTGCCTGGGCAAAATGGGGGACGTGGCCGCCGAAGGGCGCACCGTCCTCTTTGTCTCCCACAACATGGTAGCTGTGCAAAACCTGTGCCGTCGTAGCATCTGGCTGCAAGAAGGTCAGATTGCGGCCGATGGCGACACCGCCGATATTGTCAAAAATTACCTGCAAATGGCCAACCCCACCGTGCGCGAACTGGTCTGGGAGGATCCGGCCGGCGCTCCCGGTAATGACCAGATACGCCTGCGCCGCCTGTGCATTCGCCCGGAAAACGGCGATTCGTCTGAGCCGGTGACGGTGGAATCTCCCTTTATCATTGAGGCTGAATATTGGAATCTTATCCCAGGGCAATATCTCGATCTGGAATTTTATCTTTACACCGACTATGACGTGATTGCTTTAGGTACCGACAGTTACTTTGAACCGGAGTGGCACGGCCGTGCCTTCCCCGTTGGTCTGTATCGTAGCCATTGCCGGGTGCCCGCTAATTTGCTCAACCAGGGCACCTACCGGCTGGCTGTGGAGGCGGCCAAAGATGGCGTCCGGCGCATCTATCGCCAGGAAAGTGACTGGCTTACCTTTGACGTGGTGGACTTTGGTGAACGGGGTAGCACCTGGTATGGCAAACAACGGGGCATCATCCGACCGCGCCTGGAATGGCAGACGGAACTGCTGGAAAACGGCGCTTCGCTGGCCGAAACGCTGGATTTGCCCGTAGCCGAACTGACGTAACCAACCGCCTGTTATGAATCTCCACGAATCAGAACACCCATCGCCACAAGTGAGCGTCTTGATGGCCGTCTACAATACCGAGGCTTATCTGGCGCAATCCATTGAGAGCGTGCTGAACCAGACCTGGCAAGACCTGGAACTCATCATCGTAGATGATTGCTCTACCGACAGAAGCCTGATGATCAGCACGGAATGGGCCGGGCGAGATTCACGGGTTGTGGTGATACAAAACCGGACGAATAGTGGAGCAAGCGGGGCGCTAAATCAGGCGCTGAAAGTGGCTCGTGGGGAATACATCACCCGCCAGGAT
>CAYXUZ010000026.1:35037-48612 GCA_964467705.1 uncultured Ardenticatenaceae bacterium
TATTTCGCTGCCGGAGCGATTGGCAGAGCAGATAAATTTCTTGGCGTCTCACCCGGAAATTGGGGTGGTGGGCACGGCCGTCACGCTGGTAGATGCTCAGGGCAACCTGATGGATTCACTGTCCTTCCCAACCGAAGATGCGGAAATCCAGGCTGCCTTGCCAGACCTGATGTGCTTTTGTGGGCCAACGGTACTGACGCGGCGAGAGTGTCTACAAACTGCTGGCCTTTACTTCGACGAGCGTCTGTCCGGGAGTGAGGATTATGATTTCTGTTTGCGCCTGGCCGAGGTGACAAAGATGGCGAATCTGGCACGGCCGTTGTATGCATACCGGCAGCATGGTGGTTCAGTTAGCCATGTACAACGCTACCCCCAAATGGTTCGCAAAGCGATGGCATTGGAAGCGGCGATGCAGCGCCGGTATGGGGCGCACCCCGATGCCCGGTTCCTGGCTTTGTTGGGGCGCGATTTTTTGCGCGCGGCCGTTTTAGCATATCTTGGCGGCGAAACCGGCGAAGCCAAAAAGGTGTGCCAACAAGCCCTATCTTTTCAACCGACCTTGCTGGATAAACCGGAACCGTTGGCGGAGATATTGAGGCGTTACACACCACGAGAGACAGTGGAGCAGGCGCTGGCCTTTAGCGATGGTTTGTTTCGTGAGGTGCTGCCACAGTCACGGCCGTTGGCCCGGCTGCGTACCTGGTGGCTGGCGGAGTTGCACATGGGGGAGGTTTTTGTCGGTATTGAGCAAAACCAGCCACAACGAGTCCAGGCACATTTGTGGCCGGGTATTCGCTACAACCCTGGTTGGTTACTCAATCGTGGGGTAACGGCCCAGGCCATTAAACAATTGCCACGCGCTTTCAGTCGGCAGAACTAAACTTTTATGATGCGCACACGCCCGAACACTTTCTGGTTCATTGCCGCCCTGGCCGGGTTAGCTTTTGTGCTTGTCACTCTGGCAACCCGGTGGCATATTGGCACCTCGCCTGATTCGGTGGCCTACATCGGCTCAGCGCGCAGCATGTGGTCTGGGGGAGGGGCGGCTGACGCTGCTCTGATATTTCGCCCTCCCTTTTACCCCTTTTTGCTGGCGCTTATTAGCCTGGCGGGGATAGACGCGCTGATTGTGGCGCGTTGGCTAAACGCTGCCGTTTTTGCCGGTAACGTGCTGCTGGTGGGGCTGATTATTCGGCGTTACCAGCCGGAACCCTGGTGGCTGGCACCATTGGGTGGTTTGCTGGTTTTGCTGGCCGCGCCGCTGGTGGAAATTCATGCTTATGCCTGGACGGAGCCGCTGTTTATTTTGTTGGGGTTTTCCGGTTTGCATGTGTTGTCGCTTTTTTTGAACGGCCGTCCCTTCCGCTGGCTCTTGTTCACGGCCGTGCTGCTTGGTCTGTCCCTGCTCACCCGTTATGCCGGTCTGGCGTTTGTCCTCACGGCCGGTTTGGGGCTGCTCTGGTTTTCACCCCACAAGTGGACAGTGCGCCTGCGTGATGCTCTGCTTTTAGGCGTTATGGCCTGCCTGCCACTCGGTTTGTGGGTGGCGCGTAATTTGGGGCAGGGTGGTTCGGCCACCGGCCGTTCGCTGGCTTTTCATCCGGCGGGGCGGGAACATATCTGGCAGGCCGTTTTTACAGTCACCGACTGGTTGTTACTGCCGGTGGCGGCACCCGGTTGGTTGCGGCTGGTGGTGTTGGCGGTGGTGTTGGGCACGGCTGTTGCCCTGCTGCTCTTTCCCTTTGTGCGCCGCCAACAGTCGCCCCCCATGCCCACCTTTTACCGGCTGCTCCTCATTTTTGTGCCCACGTACTTGCTTTTCCTGCTCTTTTCCATCTCCTTTTTAGATGCTGCCACGCCGCTGGACGGCCGTATCCTCTCCCCGCTCTACATCGCCTGCATTTTCCTCGGTTTATACGTGCTGGCGGAATTGTGGGCACAGACCGGGCGGTGGCGCATCATCCATTTCGCCGTTACCGGCGTGCTCATTTTGTTTGTGGCCGTTTCTGCCTATAAAAGTGGGCGCTGGCTACAGCTGGCTTATGCACAGGGTTTGGGTTTTTCCAGCGCCGCCTGGCAGCAGGCGGAAATCATCGCCGAAATAAAGGCATTGCCCGCCGATACGCTCATTTACAGCAACAGCCCCGATGCGGTTTATCTGCTCACCAACCGGGAGGCACGGCCGTTGCCCCGCAAAATAGAAGCCACCACCCAATTGCGCAACGAACAATATGGGGCACAATTGGCCGACATGGGGCACAACCTGGCGCAGGCACAAGGGGTTGTGGTCTACTTTTCCCAGTTGGGGCAGCGCACCCTCATCCCCACGCCCCAAGAACTGGTAGAATCTTTGGCACTGCAACCCGTGGTCGAAACGGCCGAAGGAGCCATTTTTGCAGTCAGCAACGAACGGTAAGGATTATGAAATTATCTATTGTCATACCCTGTTACAACGAAATCAAAACGATTGAAACCATTGTGCAAAAGGTACAGGCTGTAGACCTGGGTGAGATAAGTCGTGAACTGGTCATTGTGGACGATGGTTCCCAAGATGGTACCAGAGATTACCTGGACAGCCTGCGCGAACGCGACGATGTACAGATCATTTTCCATGAGCAAAATCAGGGCAAAGGGGCCGCCTTGCGCACCGGCTTTGCTCACGCCACCGGCGATGTGATCATTGTGCAGGATGCTGACCTGGAATATGACCCCGACGAATACCCCAGGCTGCTCAAACCGATTTTGATGGGTAACGCCGATGTAGTGTATGGCTCGCGTTTTGCCGGGGGTGACTCGCACCGTGTCCTCTACTTCTGGCATTCGTTGGGCAACAAAGTGCTGACGCTCATGTCCAACATGTTCACCAATCTCAATCTAACCGATATGGAGGTCTGTTATAAGCTCTTCAAGAAGGAAGTGTTGGAAAAGATTGAGCTAAAAGAGAACCGTTTTGGCTTTGAGCCGGAATTTACCGCCAAAGCGGCCCGGCAAGGTTTTGTCTTTTACGAGGTGGGCATTTCTTATTACGGCCGTACCTACGCCGAAGGTAAAAAGATCAACTGGAAAGATGGCTTCCGCGCCATTTATGTGATTTTGAAATATGGGTTCTTTCGATAGAGAATGGAGATTGATGACGAAGTGGTTTTCGCTATGACTACAGCGGATAAAAGATTGAACGGATTTTCCTCTGGAACTTGATCCGCTTGTTTCTCCATCCGTTGTAGTCTTAAAAAAGTGGCGAAACTTCGTGACACTATCAAATCTCCCATCTTCCACTTCCTATGCTCACCGTCAGCGTCATCATACCCGCCTATAACCAGGGCCACTTTCTGGCCGAGGCGGTCAACAGTGTCCTCTGCCAGACCTACCCGCACGTGGAGGTCATTGTGGTGGATGATGGCTCAACGGACGACACGGCCGTTGTCGCCCACAGTTTCACCGACCCCCGCGTCCGGTACGTCTACAAACAAAATGGCGGTCTCTCCTCCGCCCGCAATGAAGGCCTACGCCATGCGCAAGGGCAAACCATCTCCTATCTGGATTCAGATGACTGTTTCTTGCCGGAAAAGCTGTCCATTCTGATGGGTGAAATGGAAGCCCATCCAGATGTTGGTTTAGTAGCCGGGCAGGCCATCCCGGTAGACGAACACGGCCGTCACGTTGGCAAAAAGTTCGACACCCCCCTGCCCACCGACCCCCCGCAACTGCTTTTGGGCAATCCATTGCACGTGGGCAGCGTGTTAGTGCGGCGCGACTGGCAGGAACGGGCCGGTTTTTTCGACGAAAGCCTGCGCTCCTACGAAGATTGGGACATGTGGCTGCGGCTGGCGCGGTTGGGCTGCCCCATGTCTTACGTGTCCCAACCCGTCTCCCTCTATCGCTTTCACACGGCGCAAATGACCCGCGACGGCCGTCAGATGACCACCGCCACCTTTGCCGTGCTGGACAAGCTGTTCGCCGACCCCACCTTGCCCCCGGATTGGCAGGCCATGAAAGATCGCGCCTACAGCCAGGCCAACCTGCGCAAAACAGCCCAGGCTTACCGCAACCGCGACTACGACACCGGTCAGGAGAGCCTCCGCCAGGCCATCGCCCTGGATCCATCACTCATGGCCGATGAGGGGGCGGCGCTGGCCCGCCACTTTGCCGCCTGGGTCGAGCTACCCAAAACCAGCGACAAATTCGCTTTTTTAGAGGACATTTACCACAACCTGCCGCCGGAATTAACACCCTTACAGGCACGGCGCAAGCAAGAATTGGGGCGGGCGGCCATGCAGGTGGCTTTTGAAGCATATGAAAAAAAGGAGATGGCGGAAACGCGCACGGCCGTGCGCCGTGCCCTGCGTTACCAACCCGGCTGGCTGGCCAATCGGGGCGCTCTTTCCATTCTCTTGCGCTCCCATTTGTCGGGTTGACCCGTCTGTTCCAACTTTCACAAACCTTTAGCCGGGTTGCAAGTGGACCGTTATAGTTTTGTAGGCGGCGGGTGACTGCCCACACTCTAAACTGATTAAGGAAACGATATGCCAAACCGAGGAATTTATCTGCGCTCCCAGGTCACACCCTTTGTCATCTTGTTTATTGAACGGGACGGCAGTACCTACATGGTCAGCATGTTGAGCGAACACCCCGAAATCAACATCGTCTACGAACGTTTTGCTGTCCTCAAAGACCAAGGGCAGAGCGCCGCCGAGCAGTTAACCTGGGCCAAAGAATACTTTTCGCCACCCCTGTTGGGACGGGACAAAGCGATTGGCTTCAAAACCAAACTAAAGGACGTGCTGGCTCTGGATGCTTTCACCGAATTGCTGCATGAAAAGCAGGTTCACATCATCCACATGCAGCGCCGCAATGTGATCAAGGCGGTGGTCTCCAAAATCAATGCCAAACGCTTGCACGACAAAACGGGCAATTGGAACCTGTATAAAGAGTCTGACCGCCTGCCGGCTGCTACACTCGACCTGGCCGAGTTTGACGACCTGGTGCAGGAGCGGGAAGCGTTGGACAAAGAGCTGGCTGACTATGTGGCGACTTTGCAGTTGCCCGTTTTGCCGGTCTGTTATGAAGATTTGCTACAAGACCGCGATGGTACCATGGCCCAGATTTTTGATTTCCTGAAAGTGAAACCCTTTGCCGTAGCCGGGAAGACTAAGAAAAACACCGGCGACGATTTACGCGAAGTGATTGAAAATTATGACGCCCTGCGTGCCCATTATGCCGGGACGCGCTATGAGGCGATGTTTGACGAAGTGCTGGTGGCCTGAGCGCCGCCAGATTCCACAGAGGTAGTTCCCATCATGCCTGGATTGATTGGCTTTGTAGACAGCGGCGATCACGGCCGTACCCCCCCCACGCTCCTGACCGACATGGCGCATGCCCTGGAGCCAGAAGAACGCTTCAAAGTAGATAGCTACACCGAGGATGGTGTGGGCCTGGGCCGCGTCAGCCTGGGTATTCTCAACCCCCAACCGCAACCCATCTGGAACCAGGCCAAAACGCTTTGCCTGGTGATGGAAGGGGAACTGTTTGATGCCGCCACTTTGAAACAAGAGCTGGTGCAACGTGGTCATCAATTCACCGTTCACAACGATCCTGAACTGGTGCTGCACCTGTATGAAGAGTTTGGCTGCGACTTTGTGCAGAAGCTCAACGGCGCATTTGCCCTGGCCATCTGGGACGGCCGTGCCCGCAAACTACTCCTCGCCAATGACCGGTTGGGGCTGTACCCCACCTTTTATGCGCAGGTAGACGGCCGTCTCCTTTTTGCCGCCGGTGTAAGGGCCATATTAGCGGACACGGCCGTGCCCCGCACCCCCGACCGCATCGGCCTGGCCCAATTCCTGGCTTTTGACCATTGCCTGCACGACCGCACCTTTGTCGAAGCCATTCGCCTGCTGCCGCCTGCCTCGCTGCTCACCTGGCAAGACGGCCGTCTCACCATCACCCCCACCTGGCGACCCAAACACCCCTTGCAATACGACCTGATCGGCGAACACGAATGGATTGACCGCACCATCGCTACCATGCACACGGCCGTGAAACGACAATCAGCCGCCGGGAATCTGCGTCTGGGCATGTTGCTCAGCGGCGGCCTTGACTCCCGCTACCTGCTGGCGCTCGTGCGCGATGGTCTGATTAACGGCGAATTCCACACCTTCACCTGGGGCATCCCCCATTGTGACGACGCCCGTTTTGCCAGGGAAGTGGCCGCCAAATGTGGCACCACCCACCACTTCTTTGAACTGCGCCCGGACTGGCTGTTGGGGCTGGCCGATGAATGTGTGCGCCGCATAGACGGCATGGGCAATGTGGTCAACCTGCACGCCCGCGCCACCCTCGACCAGCAAGCCCCCTATGTAGATGTGATTTACAAAGGTTTTCTGGGTGACGCCATGGCCGGTTTTGCCCAGATGCACCAACATTGGGCCGACTACGACGACGAGACGCGCATCCACGCCCACCTCTCCGTCCACCGGATGCAGGGGGTGTTGACCTTTGAGCAGGCCGAACAGGACGAACTGTTTACGCCCGACTTCCGCGCCAGCATTGGTAACGCCGTCTGGGACAGTTACAAACAGGGCATGGATGATTCTGGCTCCACTTTGCTGGCCGACCAGCGCATTTATTTTGATTATCGGCAGCGGGTGCCCCGGCAGACACTCAATGGAGTGGAGATGGTGCGAGCGCACACGGCCGTGCGCCTGCCTTTTGCCGATAACGACCTGGTAGACCTCTTCCTGCAAATGCCGCCCGGTCTGCGCTATGAACGGCGGGTGATGCGCGACGCCTTCATCAAGGAATACACCAATCTGGCTAAAATCCCCATCCCCAACGATGGCTTGCCCATGATTGATTGTGGCCGTGACGTGCAACTGCGCTTTGCGCGGCTGCTGCGCTGGCATTTGAGCAAGGTGCGCTTTTTAGGGGTGAATTATCCGGGACGACGGCCGTATAAAGATTACGCCAACTGGTTCCGCGGCCCCCTGCGTAGTTGGGTGGAAGACACCCTGCTCAGCAAAAGCCATCTGGAACGCGGCGATTACAACCCGGACGTCATCCGCCGCCTGGTCAACGAACACATGTCCAACCAGGCCAGCCACACCATCAAACTCGGCGCCCTCATGTCCATCGAACTGTGGCGGCGTCAGTTTATAGACCGTAATCCGTAAATCGTAAACCGTAATCCGACAAATACGGATTACGGACAACGGATTACGGACAACGGATTACGAATTACGAAAATGAAACTAGGCGTTGCCATCGAAGACACCTGGGACTTCTTCCACGAAATTTATGCCGAATTTCAGGCACACCACGATGTGACCCTGTTTCAACGGCGCACCACCAGCCTGCCCATCTGGAACGCCCGCCTCAACAACACTCTGTTTCGGCGCGATTTAGAGCGTTTTTTGCAAAACCAGGACGCCGTATTTTTTGAGTGGTCAAGCGGCTTGCTGGCGGCGGCCAGCCAATTGCCCAAAAGCTGCGCCATCGTCACCCGGATGCACCGCTTTGAAATGTACCAGTGGGCCGACCAGATCAACTGGGCCAACGTAGACAAACTCATCGTCGTCAGCCAGGCCAAACGAGACGAATTTGTGGCCCGTTTTCCCCAACATGCCGCGATTGTGGAAGTTATCACCGAGGGCATTAACCTGGAAAAGTTCCAATTCCGCCCCAAACCGTTTCGCGGCAACCTGGGGATTTTGTGCCATTTGCGCCCCCGCAAACGGGTGTATGAGGCCATTTTGGCTTTTGCCGAACTGTGCCGCCAGCGGCATGATTTACACCTGTATGTGGGCGGCGGCGGCGCGGAAGGGTTTCACGAATATCCCATTGCCCTGCACCAGCTTGTGGAAAAACTGGGGCTGCAAGAGAGGGTGACGTTTGATGGCAAAGTGACGGATAATGCGGCCTGGTATGACAAAATTGACGTGTTCATCTCCAATGCCTATTCCGAAGGCTGGCAGGTGTCGCTGATCGAGGCGATGGCTTCCGGCTGTTACTGTGTTTCCCACCAATGGGCCGGGGCAGACGAACTGCTGCCACCGGAAACGCTCTACTTCACCGACCGGGAATTTCAGGAGATCGTCCTGGCTTATGGCGAACTGCCAGAGGCGGAACGGCAGCAGCGCATCGCCTGTTTGCGCCAGTTGGCGGAGAGACATTGCGACATTGCCAACATTCAAATACAAATTCGGCAGGTGGTGGAAGGGGTAGCCAGTCCGAAAAGATGAAAATCGGGTACTTGCTGCAACAACACGTAGACATTCAAACGCCGCCGTTTAGTGGCCCGGCCAATCACGTGCGGGAAGTGGTGGAACATTTGCAACAAATGGGGCATGTGGTGCGGGTGGTGGTGAATATCCAGGAGCGTTACTACTACACCGATGACCTGACGACCTTTCACCCCATCGTGGTGCCCTGGTTGGACAAAGGGCCGCTGCGCTGGCTGGAAAAGGGGGTGCGCCGCCTGCAATATGAACTGAAACTGCCGTATGCCGCTTTTTTTGAGAGTGTGCGATTTGGCACGGCCGTGTACCGCACCCTCCCCCATTTTGACCTGCTCTTTGAGCGCATGAGTTGGGCCAGCTACGGCGGCGCGATTGCCGCCCGCTGGTTGGGGATTCCGCTGGTGTTGGAAAATAACGGCGACCATCTGGCCGACCTGGAAGCCAAAGGTATCGCTCCCCAGGGAATGCAGCGCAAATTGTCGCTGTCCCTCACCGGGTGGGGGGTGCAGCGGGCGGCGCATGTGGTCGTCAGCGGCGATGGCTGGCAGCGTGAATTTATCAAACGTTGGGGTGTGCCGGAAACGGCCGTGACCACCATCGAAAATGGCACCGTCCTGGTTGAGCAGCTAACACGAGAACAACTGCGTTCATTTGGTTCCGAACCACCACGAGATGAACCGTTGTTTGTTTATCTCGGTGGCTTTTACCCCTGGCAGGGTGTACCTGTGCTGCTGCGCGCCTTTGCCCAGGCGCGGCAGGCGGGACTATGTGCCCGGCTGCAACTGATTGGCTCTGGCAGCGGATTGGCAGAGGCAGAGCAACTGGTGGCCGAATTGAATCTGGCCGATACTGTGTCCTTCACCGGGCGGCTGTCGCCGGCGCAATACGCGCCGCTGCTGGCGGATGCGGATGTGGGGCTGGCCCCTTACTGCGGCTGGCCGGAGTTTTCCGGTCTGAAGACGTTTGATTACAAGGCGGCCGGTCTACCCACCATTTCCACCGGGCAGGAAGGGATGCCGGCGACATTGGCGCACGGCCGTACCGCCCTCATTATCCCCCCCTGTGATGAAGCCGCTCTGACCGGGGCGTTGATGCAACTGGCGGCCCAGCCAGAAACGCGCCGCCAGATGGGGCAGGCCGCTCGGTTGGAAGCAGAACAGGAACACACCTGGGGCCGTACCGTTGAACGATTGGTGGCAATCTTCGAGAAAGTGAGGGCGGCAAGCGGATGAATGACTCCTTTCAACCAAACCTGATCAGCGTGATGATGCCTGCCTATAATGCGGAGAAGTTCATTGGCCCGGCCATTGAAAGTGTGTTGGCGCAGACGTACCCGCAGTGGGAGTTGATCATTGTCAATGATGGGTCTAAGGATGGTACGGCCGTTGTCGCCGCCCAATACAATGACCCCCGCATCAAACTCATCCACCAGCCGAACGGCGGCGAAGCGGCGGCCCGCAACACCGCCCTGCAAAACCTCAGCGGGGAGTTCCTGGCCTTTCTGGATGCGGATGACCTGTTCTTGCCCGATCACCTGGAAAAGACGGTCACGTTTTTGCGGGCGAACCCGGCGCTGCATGGCGTGTACACCGATGGGATTTATATAGACACGGCCGGGAACCATATGGAGCCGCTTTCCAGCCAGCGGCGCGGCCCGTTTACGGGCTGGATTTTCCCGGAGATTGTGCGTGCTTCGGATGTATTTGGCCCACCCACCTGCACCTTGCTGCGCAGCCGTCTCATTTTTGAGCGCGGGCTGCAATTTGACACGCGCATCGTCATTGGGCCGGATTGGGATTTTCTGACGCGCTATTGTGAATGGGCGCAGTTTGGCAATCTGCCCGACCGGACGGTGCTGTACCGGGTGCATCAGACGAACATTACGGTGCAGGTAGACCGGCAACGGCGGGCCGGTTATCTGGCGTTGTGCCGGGAGAAGGCCGTTCACCTGGAGCGGTTCCCGGAGTGCCCGTTGAAGGTGCAAACGGCCGTGTTTGAAGACCTGCTGGTTAATTTGTTGACGGGACAGGTGGAACGGCAAACGGCCGTGACCCAATGGCCCCGATTCCTGGCATTACCCCCGATTGAACAGGCACGTTTGTATCGGCTGATGGCTGGAAAATCTCTTTTGGATCGGGAAACCGGGTCGCCGGTGGCTGTCTGGCTGCAACAGGCGTACCAACTGGCTCCGACTGACAGACGCAACAAATGGTTAGCCACCCTGTACCGGCTGCATCCGGCCTTGTGCCGCACCTTTATACAGCTCAGGCAGCGTGGTCAATCCAGCACCAAAGCATCTCCTTTTGCTAACTTGAATCAATGAACAGTGAAAGTGGCAATGTAAGTGATTCGTCTTAGATTAGCCTAGTCTATGCAGGGTATTGAAAAGCGGGGTACCACACCTGCTCTGAACTAACAGTTACCGATTTGTGATCACATGCGCATTGCACTCTATCATAATTTGCCTTCAGGTGGGGCCAAACGCACGTTGTATGAAATGGTGCGACGTTTAACGGAAGAGCATCAGATTGATGTGTTTACGTTATCGTGCGCCAATCATACCTTTGCGGATTTACGGCCGTATGCCGATCAGTATCACGTGTACAATTTTGCCCCCTGGCCCTTGCTCAACTCCCCCTTTGGCCGGGTCAACCAGGCCATCCGCCTGGCCGATTTGTCTCGATTGGGTCGCCTTAACCAGGCCATTGCCGAGGATATCAACCAGGGCGAATATGATGTGCTGTTTGTGCATCCCTGCCAGTTTGAAAAGTGCCCCTCGGTCAGCCGTTTTGCGCAGGCGCCGGTGGTTTATTATTGCCAGGAACCGTTGCGCAAGCTGTATGAAGATGCACCCTATCGCCCATATGATGGTGGGGAATCTTCTCATCGGCAGGTACTTGACAAAATAGATCCATTTCCTAAATGGTATTACGCCCGGCTCAAACAACTGGATCGGGAAAACACCCAGGCCGCTATGCGTGTGTTGGTCAATTCCCAATTTATGCAAGAAGCGGTGGAGGAAATTTACCAGGTTGAGGCGCAGGTTAGCTATCATGGCGTGGATGTGGCGGCCTTTTGTCCGCTGCATTTGGAGCGCCAGCTTTTTGTTTTGTCGGTTGGTTCGCTGACGCCAATGAAGGGTTTTGATTTTTTGGTCAGGGCGATGGGTGAGATAGCGGTGGGGCAACGGCCGTCGCTGGTGATCGCCAGTAATTTCCAAAACGCAGATGAACGGCTGTACCTGGAACAACTGGCGCTCGACCTGGATGTGGTGTTGCAATTAGAAGGCAATGTGACCGATGAGCGGCTGCTGGAACTGTATAATCAGGCGGCAATGGTCGCCTATTCGCCGCACCGGGAACCATTTGGCCTGGTGCCGCTAGAAGCGATGGCCTGCGCCACGCCGGTGGTGGCGGTGGCCGAAGGTGGCGTGGTGGAAACGGTGGTACACGAAAAAAGCGGTCTCCTGGTGGAACGGGACCCGGCCTTGTTTGCCCAGGCCGTGTGCCGATTATTGGCTGAGCCAGGGCTAGCGCGGGCCTACGGCCGTTACGGGCGCACCCTGGTGGAACAAAAATGGACATGGGACACGGCCGTTGCTCGTATTGAGGCGCATCTGGAGACGGCCGTCGCAGACCCCGCTCCCGCTTACCATCTCAACCCGGTCAATTAGGAGTAATATCAACCAATGGACTTTTCCTGGAGTGAAGATCAGATTGCATTCAAACAAGCTGTTGTCGAGTTTGCCCAACGTGAACTAAAAGCTGACCTGATCGAGCTAGACAAACATGGGCAATTGGCCCGCGACAACTGGCAAAAATGTGCCGAATTTGGCATTTTGGGACTCTCCTTCCCGGAACAATATGGCGGCGCCAATGAAGATATTATGACCACCATGTTGACCATGGAAGGGCTGGGTTACGGCTGCAAAGACAACGGCCTCATCTTTGGCATGAACGCCCAAATGTGGAGCGTACAAATGCCCATCTTCCTCTTCGGCACGGAGGAACAAAAGCAGAAATACCTGCCGCGTCTGATTAGTGGCGAAATGATTGGTGCGCACGGCATGAGCGAGCCAGACTCCGGCTCCGACGCCTACAGCCTGCGTGCCCGCGCCGAAAAAGTAGACGGTGGCTATGTGCTGAACGGTAGCAAGATGTTCGTCACCAACGCTCCCGTTTCCGATATGGCGCTGGCTTTTGCCAATGTGAATCCCAAACGGGGCATGTGGGGCGTGACGGCCTTCATTGTCGAAAACGGCACACCGGGTTACAGCATCAGCCGGGATATTGAAAAAATGGGGCTGCGTACCTCGCCCATGGGCGAACTCATTTTTCAGGATTGTTTTGTGCCCGAAGAAAACCGGCTGGGACCAGAAGGGATTGGGGCGCGCATCTTCCACAGTTCAATGGAATGGGAACGCGCCTGTATTCTGGCCAGCCATGTGGGAGCGATGGAGCGGCAACTTGAAGAAAGCATTCGCTACGCCAATGACCGGCAGCAATTTGGGCAAAGCATCGGCAAATTCCAATCCGTTGCTAACCGCATTGTGGAGATGAAAGTGCGTCTGGAAACGTCCCGCTTGATCCTGTATAAGGTGGCCTGGCTGAAAAAGCAGGGCAAACCGGCGACAATGGAGGCGGCCTTAGCCAAACTGTACCTGAGTGAAAGTTTTGTGCAGTCGGGGTTGGATGCACTGCGGATTCATGGTGGTTACGGCTATATGACCGAATTTGAAGTGGAACGTGACCTGCGCGATGCCATCGGCGGCACGATTTATTCCGGCACTTCGGATATTCAGCGGAATATCATCGCCAACTTGTTAGGGCTTTAAGAACCATTCTATGAACAACCGATACCATGCCATCTACCAATTGACCCAGGCGATTACGTTAGGAGCGGAACGTCACCCGGACAAGGCTGCGGTGCGACGTTCGGGCAAGGCGCTAACTTACGCGGAGTTGGAGACAAAATCGAACCAACTGGCCCATCTGCTGCGCGAATTGGGCGTCAGAAAAGGCGACCGGGTCGGTTTTTACCTGAACAAGAGTCTGGAAACGATTATTGGGGTGTATGGCATTATGAAGGCGGGGGCGGCTTATGTGCCGTTGGACCCGTTTGCGCCGCCGCCGCGCCTGACGTTTGTGATTCGCAATTGTGGTATTCGCCACCTGATTACCAGCGAGATGAAGCTCGATGGGGTGGCGGAGATGTTGGCGCTGGACGCCGGGCTGGAATGTTTGATTGGTGTGTCGCCGCAGCCGGATATGATGGTGCGCACCGTTACCTGGGACGAAGTGTTTACTATGCCTACGACGCTGCCAGATGTGGGCATCATGGA
>CAYXUZ010000027.1:0-47539 GCA_964467705.1 uncultured Ardenticatenaceae bacterium
CTCAAGTGTCGCTCCATTCTTCACAAAAGCCACATGGTGGAACTGGTTGTCATTCACGGTGGCATTGGAGTTCATGAAAGGCACATTGGTGCCATCGTAGCGCACCACTTGAATTTTGCCGTTGTTCGCTCCGGCGGTCTGGTTCAGGTAACGAATGACATAGGGGTAGCCGCCACTACCGGACCATTTTTCCACCATAGAGTTGTCCGTGGTGGTTATGTCGGGCTGGGTCGCAGGTATTTTGACCCACAGAGCGACCGTGAAATCATCACCTGCGCCAAAGTTTAGTGCAGGATCATCAGGGATAGTGACGTAATCGTCCAGGCCATCCAGAGAGAGGGCGTAGGGGTTGGGGAAGGCGGTCACGGCCGTGTCCGTCACCCAGGCCGCGCCATTCATCAATGTACCATGGTGCCCATGCCCAGAATAATCATTGGCAGTCGTGGCCGGCAGATCATCCAAAGCCCAATAGGCCACCATATCGGCAAAATCTTCCAGAATGGCGGCCTGGTAAGTGAAGGTGGTTATGCCGTTAAAGTTGAGGGAGGGCAGATAGGTAAACGAGCCATCCAGATTCAGGTAAACGTCACCAAATGCAGGCGGCGTGACGAGCAACGCCGATAATGTGCCACTGACTGTGTTCACATCATTGGTGAGGACACCTGACGCAGAGACGAAAAGGGGAACTTCTTTATCCGTTTCATAGGTGTCATCATAAGCAGTAATGATATCGCTCGTCATCAACATGACATGAGACTGGTCTTGTTGACCAACATTTTGTTGGCCATCATTTTGTTGGCCATCAAGGGTGGCATCGCCCCCTTGTATGTCTGCGGGTTCTACCGGCTGGGCGGCCACTCGTTCAACGTGAGCAAACGCACTCCAGACCAGGAACAGCAACAATAAGGGCGTGACGAAGGATAAGGTTAGAGAGAGGGGTCGTTTCATGATGATGAATCCTTTTGGCTATGAAATGGGTAGGAAAAATTTCTCACAGTGCATCGCATTTGTGGATACAGTACACTTCCTTGAAGATGAAACAGGATGTGCTTCATGCAAATGGTTGGTTGATGACAGCTTCAAAAAAGGCCAGAAGTTCTGAGCCGTTTTCAAATCTATACACCAGTGGTTGGTCAACGCTTTTGACAACGATCTGCCACGCCTTGTCCTTGTCTTCATGCCACATGCGGACGAGAAAGACTTGCGGATTGGGTGGTGGTTTAGGTTGCCCTGTTTTGTCCATCTATTTCTGTATACATGATCAGCGTGATCAGATCGCGATCAAGTGCAGTCTAAAGTGAAAACTTTTCTATGCGTACCCTGAAAATCTTCCTATTCGGCTCGATGACGGCCGTGTTGGGTGATGAACCGGTAGCTTTCCGTTCCAGCAAGGTGAAGGCGCTGCTCGCTTATCTGGCGCTGCGGGCGGATATGCCTCAGGCGCGGGAGAGTCTGGCGGCGCTGTTGTGGGGTGGACAGTCTGACCAAAAGGCGCGGGTGAATTTACGCAGTGTGTTGGCTCAACTACGGGGGAGTTTGGGGGAAACGGCCGATTCCCTGCTCACCATCACCCCCCAATCCGTGCAGTTTAATCTTGCGCCTGATCTGGTTTGGTTAGATGTGAATGAATTTGCCAGACTATGGCAGGCTTCACAAAACTATCCCGTAAATGAGTGGTGGCGGCGAGCGGCCGTTGTGCGGCGTTTGCAGACGTTGACAGGACTTTATCGGGGCGAGTTTTTGGCGGGGCTGCACCTGGAGGATTGCCCTGATTTTGAGGATTGGCGGCTGCTGCACAGGGAGCAGTACCATCAGCAGATATTGGTGGCCCTGGCGGCCTTGGCCGATCATGAGCTGGCTCTGGCCGCACCGCTGGCAGCCATGCCGTATGCGCGGCAGCAGTTGGCTCTGGAATCGTGGCGGGAGGTGGCGCACCAGCAGTTGATACGGGCGCATCTGCTGATGGGGCAGCCGCAGTTGGCGCGGCAGCAGTATGACACTTGCCGCCAGATTTTGGCGGCGGAGTTAGGCCTTGAGCCGGGTGAGGAGACGCAGGCTTTGTGGGCGCAGATTGAAGGGGAACGGCCGTCCGCCACCCCACCACCCATTCACAACCGGCCCACCACCCCGACTCCCTTTATCGGCCGTCAGGAGACCTTAAACCGCTTGCTGCCCCTGCTGCTCGACCCTGATTACCGGCTGCTGACACTGACGGGCGTGGGCGGTGTGGGCAAAACGCGCCTGGCTTTGCAGGCTGGCGCAAAGATGACGGCTCATTTTGGTGACGGAGGCTGGTTTGTGCCGTTGGCAGGTGTGGTCGAACAGCCAGATGATGCAGATTTGGTGGCAGAGGCGGTAGCCAGTGCGGTGGCACAGGTGTTGTCGGTGATGTTGACGGGACAGGGGACGGCGAAAACGCAGTTGTTGGCAGCGTTGAAGCACCAAGAGATGCTGCTTATTTTGGACAATTTTGAACATTTGCAGGCGGGGGCGGGGCTGCTAACGGCGTTGTTGGCGCAATGTCCAGCGGTGAAGCTGCTGGTGACATCACGCAATCGGCTGAATTTGCAGAGTGAGGTGCATGTACCCCTGGCGGGCTTGCCGGTGGGCGAGGTGACACGACCAGCGGCGGCGGTGGAGTTATTTCAGGAACGAGCAGAGCGGGTTGATTTTTCGTTTATGTTGGCGGCGGCGGAACGGCCGTTAGCCATTCAGTTGTGCCAATTTTTAGAAGGTGTGCCGCTGAGTATTGAGCTGGCGGCGGGGTGGATTGATAGACGGCCGTTGGCCGAAATTGTGGCTACGATTGCTCAGGATTTGGACCTGTTGGCGACCACCATGGCCGATATGCCCGCACGGCAGCGGTCGCTGCGGGCCGTTTTTGCGGGATCATGGCGGCTGTTGACGGAAATTGAACAGCAGACTTTGGCGCGTCTGGCTGTATTTCGTGGTGGGTTTCAATTGGAGGCCGCGGAGGCCGTGGGGGCGGAAGCTGGTGTTCTGGCCGATCTGGTTGAACATTTTTTACTGCGGCAGGGGGAAAACGGCCGTTACGACATGCACGAACTATTACGCCAATTTTCGTGGGAAAAGTTAGCCGAACGAAATGACTGGACCGAGACAGAGGCGCAACACGGCCGTTACTACTTGCAGTTCATCAGCCAATGCGAAGAAACGGTACATCAAGAAAGCTGGGTAAACACCCGTAATGCCATAGAAGGTGATTTGGCCAACATTCGTCAGGCCTGGAGATGGGCCGTTACCCATTTACAAATAAAGGCATGTGCCGAGAGTTTGAGAGTTCTCTCCTTTTTTTACGCAATAGAAAGGCTCTCCAGAGAAGGGGTGGCCTTATTTCAAGAAGCTGCCCAACAGCTTCAAGCAGCTTATGCCTCAACTGAACCCATGCCTACGGCCGTGACCCTATTGTCAGGGCGTCTGATGATTGAACAGGCCGTCCATCATAATCGTCTAAGCAATTACCAACGGGCCATAGAACTGAGCCAGCAAGCCTGCGCATTGTTCCAGGCCATGCCGGATTTAACCAAAGAGCAAACCCGTGCCCTTGTTTCGGCTCGTTATGAATGGGCCAATAGTGCTTGTGAACAGGGTCAGTATGAAACAGCCCACTCCCTTTTTGAGGCAGCGCTACCGGAGGTTGCGCAATTAGAACCGGTGTGGAAGGCACATATTCTTTCCGGCATGGCTATCAATCATGCCCGGCAAGGACATTTTGCCCAGACCCGCTCACTGTTTGAGGAGGCACTGGTTATCTATCAACAAACGGCCGATCAACTTGGTGAAGCCAAAACGTGGTACAGTCTCGGATTTCTGGCGCATGAGCAAGGGCGCTTTGCCGATTCGACAAATTGTTACCAGCAAAGCCTGGCGCTTTACCAGAGGCTGGGCATGGTGCGTGATCAAGGGAATCTACATAATGCTTTAGGCATGGGGTACACAGCCAGAAGTGACTATTTGCAGGCGCAGCACTATTATGCTCAGGCCAAAGAGATTGCCGACGAGACACATAATCGCCTCTATGCTGGTTATGCTCGTCACAATCTGGGCCTGATTGCCTCCCATTTAGGGGATTACAAGCGGGCTAAGGCTTATTATGAGGAAGCCCTGGCTATCTATGAACAAATTGGTGATAGACGGGAAATTGCCTGGGGAAGCAACAATCTGGGTCTACTTTATCAACATCTCGGCGACTATGAGACAGCCCGGCGCTATCATGAGCAGTCGTTGCAAACAGCGCAAGCCCTGGGGGTCAGGGCCGTTGCCGGCATCGCTTATTGTCGTTTGGGGCAAG
The DNA here is from genome assembly GCA_964467705.1 of uncultured Ardenticatenaceae bacterium. Lineage (GTDB taxonomy): Bacteria > Chloroflexota > Anaerolineae > Promineifilales > Promineifilaceae > CAADGU01. The sequence goes on from CAYXUZ010000027.1 coordinate 4,313, forward strand.
CTCTGGCCGGGTCAGGGCAGCCAGCAGAAGCAGATGAGGCTTTCACCAAGGCTTTAGCCATTCAACGGGAATTGGGGCAGATGCACTGGGCGATGGAATCTCTGGCGGGCCGGGTGCGGCTGGCTGTGGGCCAGGGCGAGCTGGCCCAGGCGCAGGCATGGTGTGAGGAGATCATGGCGCATCTGGAGACGAGAGGCACGATGGGGATGCGTGAACCGTTGTGCAATTATTTGACGTGTTATGAGTGGTTAACGGCCGTTCACGATCCCCGTGCCGGTGCGTGGCTGGAAACGACACACAATTTATTGCTAGAGTGGGCAAACAAAATTGATGATGCCCATACACAACATCTATTCTTAAACAACATTCCCTACCATAGAAAAATCGTGGCCGAGTGGGGAAAATCTAAAATGTAACCTCATAACCAGACAAAACCACAGTATTCCTTATTGGGTACTCGACTGTCATTGCCAATGAATCTGTGTGGAATAGTAAGATTGCCGAGGCCAAAGCGGTGGCGGGCGATGACGGTATAAGTCAAGGGCAAATAACTCCTCAGGTGAAATCTTAATCCCAACAGCTATTTTTACCAGCCCATAGATGGCGGCCTTTATCGCATAACCATTTACGTCGTTATATCCTGCCGTTGGAACAGCACCAGGATCAGGCCAATGCCCACTACCAGCCAGACGGCCAGCACCGTGAGCGAAAAGGCCAGGCTGTCTACCGGCGGGGTCATGTTGCGCATCTCAAAAAAGAAGTGAGAGAGGTTGGTCGGGGTATCAAAACGTACCCAGGAACTGATGTTATTCACGTTGTAGGTGGGGGTGAAGCGGAAAATGTGCAGCAACCAGTCCCACTCCAGCCAGGCGGCCAATGGCATAAAGAGAAAGGCCGTCACCGGCTCGATGATGACAAACCCCAGTCCCACGATAATGCCACCCACCATCGAGCGCATCAACATCGCAGCAAAAGCGGCGTACACGGCCGTGATCAACACCGTAATAAACGCCAGCGCCGCATTCAAGGCATAATCCCCGGCAAACTGGCGCAGCACGGCCGTCGAAATCGCCGGGCCGTAGGGTACATCGGCAATGCGCGTCAGGACAGCAAACCCCAGCCCCACGATGATTGACATGAGAACAAAGGAAAAAACGACCAGCGTGCCCAACGTCAGAAACTTCACACCGATGAGTGCCGGGCGACGGTGGCGGGGAATGATGTTTTTCCAGGTGCCCCACTGATATTCACCGGCAAAGGTCACGGCCGTCAGCCCCATCAGCAGCATTTGTACCAGTGTATTCGTGGGGAAGCTCCATACTGCAATCACCGTATCCGTCCACAACGGCGACTCCACGAAAAAATTCTGGGCAAAGTTCTCCATCGCCAGCGCCATCAAACTGACAAACAGTAGCACTCCTAACGCCCCCACCGGAAAAATCCACAACAAAAAGCCAACCACCCACTTATTGCCCACTGTTTTTTGTAATTCGGCGCGGTATAAGTTCCACATAATTTATTCCCCCGTCACTTCCAGAAAGAATTGCTCCAAACTTTGCCGTTCGCTGCGCACCTGGTAGACGGCAACCTCATGGGACACCAGCGTTTGTACCACTTGGGGCGTATCCTCGCGGCTGGCCGTGACGGTGACGGTGTGGCCGTTGGGGCTGACAGGCCAGTGGGGGGTGAGCACGGCCGTAGCCCTCTCCAATGGTTCCGCTTCCACCACCAACTGCGTCTGGCCGGCCAGTAAATCGGCCACCACCCCTTCGCGGATAATCTCCCCCTTATTGATAATCGCCACCCGGTCACACACCTGCTCCACTTCGCCCAACAGATGGCTGGAGAGAAAGACGGTCTTGCCCTGTTTTTGGGCCAGGTCGCGGATGAAGGTGCGCATCTCCTGAATACCCGCCGGGTCCAGGCCGTTGGTGGGTTCATCCAGAATCACCAGGTCAGGGTCATGCAGCAGGGCGGCCGCCAGCCCCAACCGCTGTTTCATACCGGTGGAATACCCCTTCACCGGCCGGTCGGCGCGGTCGGCCAGCCCTACCACATCCAACATACTCTGGATGCGGGCGGCATCGTAATGGTTGCCGGTGCGGGCCAGCACTTCCAGGTTTTTGCGCCCGGTGAGGAAGGGATAAAAGGCGGCCCCTTCCACCAACGCCCCTACCCGCTGCAAAACGGAATGGTCGGTGTGGACGTTACGGCCGTAGACAAACAGTGCGCCATTGGACGGCCGTATCAAATCCATAATCATGCGAATGGTAGTCGTTTTGCCGGCCCCGTTTGGCCCCAAAAAACCATACACCTGCCCGGCAGCCACGCTCAGGTTGATACTGCGTACCGCCTGTACCTGGCGTTTACGACGACCAAATGTTTTACTCACGTTGTCAAGTTGAATGGCAGTTGTGTTACTCATCAGAATGTCTCTAGGCAGTTAAGAAGGTTTAAGGATGTATGCATGGCGAGCATTGTAAGCGCTTCACCTGACGGCGTCAATGACAGCCAGGCGTTATAATCGGAAGAAATAGCTGAGGAGGAACAAGGTGAACCCAGAGCAAAAAACGATATTTGCGGGACAGGTAGAACAGGTGATGACGGCCGTGACTCGTCTGCGGCAAATGTACCCAAACGCGCACTGTGAATTGAACTATGGGACACCCATCCAGTTGTTGACCGCTACGATTTTGTCCGCACAGTGTACGGATGAGCGCGTCAACCAGGTGACGCCCACGCTTTTTGCCCGCTTCCCGGATGCGCCCGCGCTGGCGGCAGCGGATAGAGCGGAACTGGAAGAGATCATCCGCCCCACCGGTTTTTTCCGGCAAAAGGCGAAGTTTATTCAGGAATCGGCACACATCATTGTGCATGAGTATGGCGGGCAAGTGCCGCAGCGCATGGAAGAACTGCTCAAACTGAAAGGGGTGGCGCGCAAAACGGCGAATGTGGTACTGGGGGAAATTTACGGCCGTGCCGAAGGCATCACCGTAGATACCCACGTCAAACGCATAGCCCACCGGCTGGGTTGGACAACAACCAGCGAGGACCCCGTAAAAGTCGAGCAAGAGTTAATGCAAATTATCCCCAAAGAGAATTGGATTGAAATTTCACACCTGTTGATTTTTCACGGCCGTGCCCTCTGCAAAGCCCGCCGCCCTGATTGTGTCCCCTGCCTGTTGCGAGATATTTGCCCTTCCGTTGAGGGGTGATCTAGTATTTCTGTCACCTTGCCACCCTGTCATCTTGTCACCTGGTCAACTATAGATTACTATTCCCCCATGTTACCGGTTGAGCAGCCCAACACAGATATGCAAACCATCCTGGTGGTGGATGATAGTCCCTTTATTCTGAATGCCGTCAAGCCGACGTTGGAGCATGAGGGGTTCGGGTGATTACGGCCGTGTCCGGCGAAGAAGCATTGCAACAAATCTCTCGCTATGGCCTCCCCCATCTGGCTATCGTAGACCTGAACATGCCCGGCATGGATGGATTTGAACTTTGCCAGGCCATTCTGGATTTCTCCGACCTGCCTATCATCATGCTGACGGCTATTGACGACGAACAGACCATCATTCAGGGATTGGAGCGGTATGCGGAAGACTACATTGTCAAGCCGTTTCGTTCCGGTGAATTGGTGGCCCGCGTGCGGCGGGTGCTGCGTCGCCTGGGCGATTTTGCCTACACGCTAGAACCGGTCATCCGTGTAGATGCTAATTTGCAGATAGATTTCCCCAACCGTAAAGCGTTTGTGCAGCAAAAAACAGAGCCGGTGCCACTCACCCCCACCGAAACCAAGCTGCTTTATATCCTCATGCGTAATGCCGGTCATACCGTTACCAACGAATTTTTACTGCGCCGTGTCTGGCCCCAAGATGACGCCTACGAAGACCGGCTGCATACCCACGTTTATCGCCTGCGCCGCAAAATCGAGACCAATCCCAAAGACCCCCACTACATCCTCTCAGCCTGGGGCACTGGCTACAGCTTTTTAGCCAATCCCCATTTTCCCACCTGAAACGTAACCCGTGACCCGTAATCCGTAAGTCGAAAGGGATTACGGATTACGCATAACGAAATGCCCCCACCCACCCCCAAAGTTGCGATAGTTACCGGCGCGGGACAGGGCATCGGCACGGCCGTCGCCCACAAACTGGCATTGGCGGGGGTACGCGTGGCGGTAAATGACCTGAATCCGGATCGGGCGGAGCGCGTGGCGGGCGAAATTCAGCAGGCAGGCGGGCAAGCCATTGCCGTTGTCGCCGATGTAGCCAATAAATTTCAATGTGTGCATCTGATCGAAACAACCCGCGCTGCTTGGGGGCAGCTTGATATTTTGGTGAACAATGCGGCCGTCATGCCCCGATCTTCCATTTTGAAAATGGATGAGTGGGATTGGAACCGCTGCCTGGACGTGAACTTGAAGGGCACTTTTTTGATGAGCCAGTTATGTGGCCGGGTGATGGTTGATGAAAACGGCGAGCGGGGCGGGCTGATTGTCAATATCGCTTCAACGGCCGGGCTGGAAATTCCTTTTGAGAGCCGGGCGGCATACGCCGCCAGTAAAGCGGGCATCATCGGCTTTACCCGCGAATGTGCGCGGGAGTTTGCCGGGTTTGGCGTGCGGGTTTATGCGCTGGCGCTAGCCGAAAATGAGCCGGGGGATGTGGCTACGGCCGTAGCCCTTGATGTCTTGCACCTGTCTAATTTTCAAGGAAATTACCCGCTCTGGAATCCTGACACACCTGTCATCAAGACGTATCCCGGCTTTAACAATTCCTGAACAATTCCCCAATAATCTCTAAACCTGAGTAGATTAACATGCCTGGCAGACAGGCAATGATTGCTGTCTACATGTTTATCAATCCAACAATTGAGGAGTGAATGTATGAAGTTAAGACGATTTTTATTTGGTGGGGGGTTGTTGCTGGCAACGGCCGTGTTCCTGAGTGCCTGTGGTTTGTTGCAGGAACCAGAGGAGGCCAGCGCGCCTATTGAAGCCGTGCCGCTGGTTATTGAGACGCCAACCGTCGCCGCGACGGAATCGGACACGGCCACAACCAATACAACTGAGGCGGAGAGTACAACCACCGGCCCGGTCATCTTCCAGATTGACCCGGCGCAGTCTCAGGTGCGTTTTGAACTGGATGAAGATTTACGCGGCAGCCGCATCACCGTCGTTGGCACAACTGATCAGGTGGCGGGTGAATTAGCCGTAGACCTGAATAACCCGGCGGCTACCCAGGTGGGCGTCATCCAGATAAACGCTCGCACCCTGGCGACGGATAACAATTTCCGCAACCGGGCCATACAGAATGAGATTTTGGACACGGGCGCCCATGAATTCATCACCTTTACACCGACGGCCGTGACCGGCCTGCCCGCGTCGGTGAACGTAGGCGATGCAGTGACATTTACCATTACTGGCGACCTGACCATCCGCGATGTGACCAATCAGGCGACATTTACGGTGCAGGCAACGGCCGTGTCGCCCACACAGCTAACCGGCACCGCCACCGCCACCGTCAACCGGGGTGACTACGGCCTGCAAATTCCCAGTGTGCCCAATGTGGCCAACGTGGAAGAAGAGGTGGAGTTGATTATTGACTTTGTGGCCAATGCGTCGTAGAGAGTGGTAATCGGTAATTGGTAAACGAAAAGGGCAGGGACGGCCGTAGAGAGTACGGCCGTCCTTTTTTCTTTATCTGGGTTTCAGATTCGAAATAACTTCCGCTGTAATTTTTGGGTATAATTTCGTGGGTGATGTAAGATTATTTGTGCGCTATTGTTTGCAAAGATCCAAAGGGAGGATACCTCATGAAACGAAAACTAATATGGATTTCCACTTTGTTGACGCTCCTACTGTTGGGCTTGATAAGTATGGGGCAGGCTCAGACAAACAACGTCAGTTGCGAGGACATCACCGAAATCCCTCTTACCGAATGTGAAGCTCTGCTGACATTTTATAACAGCACCAATGGCCCAAATTGGCCAGAACATAAGCAGTGGTTTGTTAATGATCAGCCCTGTACCTGGTGGAGTTTATTCTGCACAGATGGGCATATTACCTTGCTAGAGGCAGCCGAGTATGAAATGCAAGGCAGCATCCCACCTGTAATTAGTCAGCTTACATACCTGACTCACCTTTCATTGGGCGGCAGTCTGAATGGGCCTATCCCCATTGAAATTGGCGAATTGGCAAACTTGCAACAGTTAGATTTTAGTCAAGCTTTTGAGCTAAACGCGCCTATCCCACCTGAACTGGGTGATCTTTCCAATCTGGAAACATTTCGCATTGAATTTGCTGCAATTACCGGCGTTATTCCACCTGAGTTGGGCAACCTGACAAACTTACAAACATTTTATGTTTTAGGTACAGATCTGACAGGGCCAATTCCACCTGAGTTGGGTAATCTGGCAAACTTGGAGCGCCTGATAATTGCTCATACTGACCTAACGGGTTCTATTCCTCCTGAACTAGGCAACCTGGCGAATTTGGAAGAATTTTTCCTTGCATCTACAGAACTCAATGGGACTATCCCTACAGAGCTAAGCAACCTGACAAACCTGCAAGAATTTGGTATTTGGGATACTCCTGTGTCGGGAGCTATTCCGTCTGAATTGGGTACTCTGACAAATTTGCGGAGACTTGAGCTTGTAAATACATCGCTGAGTGGAGACATTCCCCCTGCTCTGAGTAATCTAGCAAATCTGGAATGGCTAATAGTGAGTGGTTCTCAAATCAGTGGCAGTCTGCCTCCAGAATTGGGTGATTTGAACAACTTGTCTGTTTTGCGGCTTAACCGCAATAGGCTAACTGGCAATGTTCCCGCAGAACTGGGAAATTTGATGAATCTGGAAGTTCTTGACTTGGGCCACAATCAACTAGAGGGGCAAATTCCAGTGGAGTTAGGGGGTTTACCTGTATTGCAGCACCTTAATTTGAGTAACAATGCACTAAGTGGCTCCCTGCCACCAGAATTGGGCAATCTCGCCGCGTTGGTCAGTTTGTTCCTACATGATAATCCCTGGTTGGCTGGGCCTTTGTCGGGCTCGTTGATTACCATGACGGCTCTTGAAGATTTTGATTTTAGCCAGACGAGTCTTTGCGTTCCAGAGGATCCGGCCTTGATTGCCTGGCTGAATCAAATTGAAGACCTGGAACCGAGCGGTTTTACCTGTACGCCTTCTGTTAACATTTCAGCAGCTGGAGGCAGTTTGCTATCCCATGATGGTCAGGTTGAGATTGAGTTTCCGGCAGGCGCTTTTACGGAGACAACGGCCGTCACCTATACCCAGTTCGCCGCTAACTTGCCTTTGGCTGATCTGGCTGGTGTCGAGCGGTTCTTTGTTTTAGAAGCTGTACAAGATAGCGTAGTCATCACGCAAACACTCACCCCTATGACAATCACGGTTTCTTATGCGGCACAAAACCCCCTGATAACAGATACCATCCAACTCTATTATTTTGCCCCGACAGGTTGGTTGCACGAAGGGATAAGCAGCGTGTCACAAACAGAAAACAGCCTAACAAGTTTATCTGACCTCCTTGATTTATATGCTGTTTTGGGTGAAACCTATCGTTATTACTTGCCGATTCTCCAACGAGAGAATATGCCAGTACCTGGGTATCGCTAATCAGGCGATAGGGTTTGAGCGTTGGTTTTTTGAGAGGGACGGCCGTAGAGAGTACGGCCGTCCCTTATTTATCGCATGGCCGCTTTGAGGGTGGCGATGGCTTCGGTTTCGATGTCGTGAATGTGCATCACGTGGTCGGCGATGTTTTGGCGCAGCCTCGTGACACCAGCCGCGTCCAGTGGAAAATCACGTTCCATTTCGTCCATGATGGCTTTGAGACGGCCGTCAATCTGCTTCATCTCCTCTAAAGCTGCATTCCCTTGCGTGGTGAAAATCTCATGCCGCCGCCGCATCAATTCGCGGGTTTCCTTGAAGGGCGCAACGACATCCGGCAGCAGTGCCAGACTGAGCGCATCCCAGGCGGCCGCACTGCGGCGGAAATGGGCAGCAGATTCTTTCAGGTCAGGTTTGTTAAGCAAGACGGCTGCTTCATCCAGAAAATCGGCGTACACATCCCGTTCGGCATGGCCGTTTTTGCCAAAAATGTTGATGTCGCCAAAGACATTCGTCAGCCCAGACAGCATTTTACGGCCGGCGGGGAACTCTTTCTCCCAACTGAGCCGCGCCGTCGGTTTGGTGAGCAGTTCCGCCCACCAGCGGTACGCCTGCAAGCCAAAATTGTTCCGGCTCCCCTTCGGCGGCTTCTCCGTAAACAGCTTGATGCAATCCCAAATGCCCAACTGCACGGCCGAGGGCAGCTTTTCGGGCAGCGGCGGCTCCATCGTGAGCAGGCGAAACTTATCCTTCTTCACCCGGCCCCGTGCCGTGGCCAACTCACCGGGCGTGATGGTCAGCGGCGCCTGTGCCCGGTCAGCAATGCACACCGCTGCGACAGCCTCGTCATACCCATACACCAGGATGGGGAACATGGCCCACATGCCGTCATCGTAGGACAGGGCATTGTAGGGCAGGCTCCACATGTCTGCCCAGACGATGGCGGGCAGCCCCTCTTCCAGGGCCGCCACCAGATTGGCAATGCCCTTTTCCGGCTTGTTGGTGTGCTGCACGTTTTGCACCACGCCCAGGCGGGCCAGCATGGTATCGAACGGGTCAAAGGTGTTGCGTGTCAGGATACGGGCGTGGGGGTCATACCCCTCGTAGGCGAAGGAAAAGTAGCCCATCACCGCGCCGCCGCTGACGCCCATGAGCAGGGCTTCGCTGTACGGCCGTGCCGTGTGTGGCGCGCGCACCCCGGTATAGTCGAAGTAGTTGCGTACCGTGCCGGTCTCCCAGTGACGGCCGTTGAACTGCGTGTAATTCTGTAAAATTGGCATATCCATTCTCCTTATGAGCGAGTTGTGTTCACCTGTCATTCCGAGCAAAGTCTTCGGAGCGAGGAATCCCTGCCCTATGCAAGTGAAGGGGATTCTTCCTCGAAGACTCGTCAGAATGACCCGTTGAGGTGCAGCTTATTTGTGGTTTGTAGGCGCATTATAAGGCAGGTTACGGCCGTGACCGCAAAAGAGAGACATAGTATGCAAACAAAATGACATCTGACACTTGCCGCCCCACCCCTCCTTGATACACTCCGTTTAATACTGTGAGTGTAATAACCCGCAACTTACGCAGATAAAAAATCTGTGCCATCTGTGTAATCTGTGGATCAGCTTCAAAGGAGAAAACATGGACAAACAAACCTTTATCAACCATCTGAACGAAGACCTGGCGGGTGAACTGGGCGCCATCATCCAATACATCACCTACGCCGCCAAAGCCACCGGCCCCTACCGCCCACAGCTTTCCCAATTCTTCCTCACCGAAGTCGCCGACGAACAACTGCACGCCCAATATCTGGCGAATAAAATTGTGGCGTTGGGCGGCGAACCGACCACCACACCCCGCCCTGTGCCCGCCGCCCACAGCAACCGCGAAATGCTGGAAGCTGTGCTGGCCGCCGAACGGCAGGCCACCAAAGATTACACCACCCGCGCCCAAGAAGCGGAAGCGTTCGGGGACAAGGGGGCGATGGTGCAGCTAGAGGATATGGTCCGCGACGAAAGCGGCCATTCGGAAGAAACAGAGCGCATGTTACGCGACTGGCCGTTGTAAGTGGGCATTGTTCATTTCCCGAAAACATCGAGTTTCCGGGAAAATGAATGTTATAATCGGGGTCACAACTCGCAAAAGCAGGAAAAGAAGATGATGACACCCGAACAAATCGAAATAGCCCTGGAACGCATATTACCCCGCGTCAGCAAACCAGGGCGCTACACCGGCGGCGAATACAACCAGATCGTCAAGGATTGGGGCGAGATTGAATACCGCGTGGCGCTGGCCTTCCCGGACATCTACGACATCGGCATGTCCAATCTGGGGCTGATGATCCTCTACGACATCATCAACAAACATCAAAACCTGCTGGCCGAGCGCGTCTACTGCCCCTGGACAGACATGGAAGCCATCATGCGGGACAAGGGGCTGCCCCTCTTTTCGCTGGAAACGAAACACCCTATCCGTGAATTTGACCTGCTGGCGTTCAGCCTGCCCTACGAGCAGTTATACACCAACGCCCTGAACCTGCTAGACCTGGCCGGGCTGCCGGTGCGCAGCTTAGATCGGGACGAGACGTACCCGCTGGTCATTGCCGGCGGTCATGCCTGTTACAACCCGGAGCCGATGGCCCCGTTTATTGATGTCTTTGTCATCGGCGAAGGGGAGGAAGCGATCCTCAAAATCATCGGCGTCATGCGGGCGGCCAGCCATTTAGATCGGGAGACACAGCTTCGTTACATCGCCCAGATTGAGGGGTGTTATGTGCCCCGTTTTTACGATGTGGCCTACCACGAGGATGGGGCGATAGCGGCCATCACCCCCAACATGCCGGAAGCGCCGGCGAAGGTGATGAAGACGATTGTGCCCGTGCTGCCACCACCCGTTACCGATTTCATCATCCCCTTTGTAGAGACGGTACATAACCGTGCCCCGATTGAGATTATGCGCGGCTGTACTCGTGGCTGCCGCTTTTGCCATGCGGGCATGGTCACACGCCCGGTGCGGGAACGGCCGGTGGCGGAAGTGCTGGACGCCATGCAAAAAATCCTGGACAGCACGGGTTATGAAGAGATCGCCCTGCTGTCGCTTTCGTCCAGCGATTACACGCACGTGCTGGAACTGACGGAGCAGATTGGGCAGCGGTTCGGCCATTTGGGGCTGAACATTTCGTTGCCATCGCTGCGGATTGAGTCGGTGTCTACGCAGTTGATGGATAATCTGGGCGACGGCCGTCGCGGTGGATTCACCCTCGCCCCTGAAGCGGCCACCGAAAAGATGCGCAACATCATCAACAAATACGTCACCCACGCCGAACTGCTGGAAACGGCCCGCGAAATTTACCGGCGTGACTGGCGCACCATCAAGCTCTATTTCATGATCGGCCACCCGATGGAGGAGATGGAGGATGTGCAGGCGATCATTGACCTGTGCAAACAGGTGTTGGCCGAAGGGCGCAAAATTCACGGCAACAAAGCCAGCCTGAATGTGGGCGTCAGCACCTTCATCCCCAAACCCCACACCCCTTTCCAGTGGGAACCGATGGATGAACTGGACAAAATTTACGCCAAGCTAGAGCTGCTGCGAAACGAGATGCGCGGCCATGGCTTGCGGTTACGCTGGAATGACCCGCGGGAATCGGTGTTTGAGGGTTTCCTGAGCCGGGGCGACCGGCGGGTGGCGGAAGCGGTAGAGCGGGCCTGGCGCAGCGGGGCGAAGTTTGACGCCTGGATGGAGTATTTCCGGGAGGATGCCTGGCTGGAAGCGTTTGCCGCCGAAGGATTAGACCCCTATTTTTACACCCACCGCAAACGGCGGATTGATGAGGTGTTCCCCTGGGAGCATATGGATGTGGCGGTGACGAAGAAGTTCCTGACGCAAGATTACCTGATGAGCCAGCAGCAGGAGACGCGGGTGGATTGCCGCCACCAATGCTTCGCCTGCGGCATTCTGCCCAAGCTGAAAGACCTGCGCCGGGAAACGGAGCAGGAAGCGTGGGAATGCCCGCCGGTACCGAAACGTAGCCATCATAAAGGAGTGGTCACGGCCGTGCCCACCGTTGCTGGTATTCCGCTGCCAGTGATTAATTGATGATTTTGTGTGGAAGGAGGGGTACGGCCGTTAACACCACCGAATTAAGCCATCTGGCCAGCCCAGTATTTGTGGTTGGCCGGGTGGGTTCTGGTGAGGTGTTAGACATCATGTGGTGATTGAAGAAAGCGATCTGTAATAACGCGGATCCCTTCGCAAAACGAAGCCGACGCCAGTTCGATTTCCGTACTTTCGTATATTACCAGATACCTGATCGGTGAAGACTCGGAGAGGTTGAGCATCTGATAGCCCCCAGACCCGTCCGAACCGATTTGCAATAAGTCAAGCAGGCTCATTCCATGGAAGGTCAGTGCGCTTTCTGTAAACCTGTGAGGATCAGGATTGCTTTGCCCCTTCGTGAGCCAAAGGTCTCGATGTTGCTGTTCAGTTCCCCATTCCTCCCCGGACATTAAGCTTCCCAAGACGAAGTAGACCGGCGCTGCAATCGCTGCAATGATATCGTAGGGCGAGTAGATGCCCCCGCCATATTGACACGGCCAAGAGCCATACCCAATAGTCGCATAGAAGTGTCGAAAATCATCAGGAAGCCGACGGCCAATCGATTGCTCGATGAAAGTTATATCCTCAGGGCTGGCCGATGTGAAATCGGTCCAGAGCCGAGCTTTTTGCCCTTCTGTTAGTTCGTTGATCCAGTCCATATCCTCATAGTGTCCAACTATTCATTACACTGCGATTATAGGAATAAAATCGGCTATTTGGGATGTTTTATTGGCAAAAACCAGCAAGGATTTCATCCCATTGAGCCGTTTATCTTGTGTTACGAGTTGAATAGCCACTACTACGCAAACTCTATCCGCACCTGTTTGCCCACTGCACGGGCTAAACGATCCAGCGATTCCAGGGTCACGGCCGTGACTCGTGACCAACAAATGCGAAAAAGAGTAGGCTGCGATACGGCCTGTTGACTGCACCAACTCTATGGCTCCGGCAATGTCCTTTGGTATTTGGCTGGCAAAGCTTCTGTAATCAGAAAATCCAGTTTGCAGATGGCAACGTCCTGTTCAAGCTGTTGATCCCAACGTTCCCAATCTTTATCGGCAAACCAGCGCCGTAGCTGGGCAAAATCCTCGGCGGAAAGCCTTTCAATTTCCATTTGAAGTTGTTCAATCTGCATAAAAATCACTCCTACGCAAACTCTATTCGCACCTGTTTGCCTATTGCGCGGGCTAAACGATCTAGCGATTCCAGGGTCACGGCCGTGTTACATATCAGCCCAGACTACACATATATCAAACGTCCTTTTGGTTCTGGTATCGGCCGTCCAAGTTCCTGGGCTGTTTCCATCCATTCCTCAATGATAGTCTCCAGGTTGCTCAAAACTTCCTCATATGTGGCCCCATCGGCGGCGCAGCCTGGCAATTCAGGTACCTCGGCAATAAATGCCTGATCCTCATCACTCCAATAGATAATCACTTCATATTTGTATTTACTCATCGTCGTCCTCGTCAGCTAACCTGTACCGCAGAATCACATCGCGTACTTGTTTGACCTGGTAAGCCTTTGCTTTTCCGCCATTTGGCTGTAAGTTCAAAATTTCCGGTATGCCCGTTCTGGTGAAGATATGGTGACTGCCTCTGATTCGCTCATCAAAATTCAGATGACGAAGCAGGAAACACAGATCACTAAAGGCAATATTGGCATCCGACGTTCCGCGTAATACCTTTAGCAATACTTTTTCTTCTTTGCTCATGCCAGGAGTTTACCACATTGTCACGGCCGTACTCCCACCACAACATACCACAAATTCCGATGAGGCACAGCCAACTTTACGCAAACTCTATCCGCACCTGTTTGCCCACGGCGCGGGCTAAACGATCCAGTGATTCCAGGGTCACGGCCGTGCCTGCCGAGGTGATAATTATTGGGTTGCAAATTCCAGTTTTTCGACCTCATCCACGTTCAAATGCTTTCGCACTTGCCACAGATCATAGCTGTTTTGCATGGCCAGCCAGCTTTCCGGCGAGCGGCCCAATGTCTTGGAGAGACGCAAAGCCATCTCTGGTGTGACGCTGCTTTTGCCGTTTAGCAAGCGGGTAAATGTAGACGGTGACACCTTTAGTTTGGCAGCCACAGTACGCGAACTAACCTGCAACTCGTCAAGATATACTTCTCGAATAAATTCTCCTGGGTGGGGTGGGTCATACATGCTCATTAGTGATAATCCTCATAATTGACGATATACGCATTCCCATCAATAAACTCAAACGTGATACGCCAGTTTTTGTTGACATCAATGGCCCACATTCCCTGTTTATCCCCTTTCAGAGGATGAAGCCGAAAACCGGGCAAATCCATGTCGGCAATTGTTGTGGCTGTGTCCAAAGCAGCCAATCGCATTCTGATCTTTTGACGATGAGAGGGGTCAATACCGGCCACGTTACCAGTTTCAAAGAACTGTTTCAGCCCCTTGTGCTTGAACGACTTGATCATGAATTGGATTATACAATCCGTTGCACACCACGCAACAGAGGAAAGATGTAATCGGCACAAGGGTAATCGGCACACAAAAGCAGGAAATTACACAAACTCTATTCTCACCTGTTTACCTACTGCGAGGGCTAAACGATCGGGCGATTTGAGGGTCACGGCCGTGCCCGCCGTCGCCGGTACTCCGCTGCATGTGATCCATTGAGTATGGACGTTTGTCTGATTGTTAAATCAATCCGTCTTAATTTTGGGTAGGAGCGCAAAAAACTGGTCGCACCTGGTTTATATGAAACCAAGTGTATCTCAGTTGAAGCCCTTATCCCGTACTCACGTTATTTACTTATCCGCTTTTGTTCACTGCCGCCAGTAAAAACGGCAGGCCAAAGGTAAAGGGGACACCAATCAGATGGGTAGGCAAACTGGCCTCGTCCAACAGGTACACGTGCAGATGGCCGTAGATGATGACAGACAGTTGGGTGGTAAGTAAAAACCACAAGCCCACACGCAGCCGGTAAGACACGGCCGTGCCCATCCTCTCCCCCTCATCCACCAACAACCAGGGAAATGGCCAGGCCGCATACCAGATGCGAAAGGCGGGCGCGGTGAGCAGGTAGCCAAAGAAAATGTCGGCGGCGGCGCGCAGGGGGTTACGGCCGTGCCAGGTGCGCCAGGCCAGCCAACCCGTCAGCAACAAAAACGCCACCCGCCCGATATTGACCACCAGCGTAAACTGCTCCATCGTCAATGTGCCCCATTCCGGGATAAAGAGCAAAATCAATGTTACGGGCGAAAACCCAGGGTAATTGGCTGCCTCCCGCGCCAACCGCGAAACAAGCGCAAAAGGAGAGCCAAAAGGAAGGAAAGTGAAAAAGGTGAGCAGCAGGAGGGGTACGGCCGTGCTCACTACAAAGCGCATCTTGCCCCGCCCCGTCGGCAATCCACCACAAGCCGCCAGCCAAAAGAAAGCCAGCGGCAGTAGTGCAATCGGCTTCGTTAACACCCCCAAAAACATAATGACAATACCCGCCGTTGGCTGACCCCGCTGTATAACCAGATACCCCAACAACAGCCAAAACAGCATCAGTGCATCATTGTGCGCATCCACCACAAAAACCAAGAGCAGCGCCGGATTCCAGGCCCACAACAGCGTCAGCCCCATCCGGCGGGTGGGGCTGACCGCCGCCAGTAGCCACCACAGCAGCCAGCCGCACCCCAAAAAAGCGAGCAGCCCCACCAGCTTAAACAGCAGTAGCCCGGCATACAAATGATCCCCGGTCAGGCTGGCAATGGTCGCCGCGCCCATCTCCCATACCGGGCCATAAGGTGAACTCTCGCTGGCCCATTCGCCCGCCAGCGGTAAAAACGGGTCTTGGGGGAAAGCATCCGGCGGCGTCAGGTAAGGGTTGGTGTCGTAGTAGGAGGTGATACGGCCGTGAATCAAATAGCGAAACACATCGGTGGCATTGATGGGGTAGGTAAACAGCAAGGGCAGGCTAAAAAGCACGGCCGTGCCCAAAACAAAACGCAGCCGCAGATGCAATTCTCTCTGCTGCGTCAGCCGAAACGCCGCCCAATACAGCCCATACAAAACCACCACAAGTAACCCATAAGCTACCCCCGCCGCCAACGATGGGCTGAAATCCCGCACATCCACCAGCGGAACCTGCCGGTAATAAGGCGACAATGGAAACCAGAGGGCCATCAGCACGTAGCCACCCAGGCTCAACAGCGCCAACATGGCCAGCGTTCCAAACTGGTTGTGGAAGGTGCGCCCAGACACCGGCGCGCGGAATCGGGTGAAAAGAGACATAAAAAATGGGGGAAAAGAGGAGATTAACGCATAGCCACGCGACGGCCGTGTTTATCCAGAGGCACAACCAGCGTTACGGTCGTCCCCTGTCCTGGCGCAGACTCCAACTTCAAAGAGCCATCAATGCGGTCGGCTCGTTCCCGCATATTGATCATGCCCAGGCTGCCCCGCGAACTGTAATCCGCGTTCACATCCTGCACATCAAACCCTTTGCCATTATCCTTCACCATGGCCACAAACAGATTATCTTCCCGCCAAAAGCGCACCAGAATTTGCTCCGCCTCCGAGTATTTGCGGGCATTCCCCAGCGCCTCTTCCACAATCGAGAAGACCACGCTTTGCGCCGATTCGGTGAGCAAATCACCATTTTCGCCGCCGCTGAGTTTGATGTTCAGGCCATCACTTTCCCGCAGCCGGGTGATGACCGTTTCCACAGCCGCCGTCAGACCTTGTGTTTCCAACACCAACGGCCGTAACGTAAACAACATGCCCCGAATATCCTTGCTGGTCTGTTTGGCCAGTTGCTCCACCTTTTCCAGTTCACCCAGAGCCGTTTCCGGGTCTCTGGTCATCAAGGAGCGAATAAAATTGATGCGCATGGCAATGGCGGCAATACTCTGCGTTGGCCCATCATGCAAATCGCGGGCCAGTTCTTTACGCGCTTCTTCGTCGGCCTCAATGATGCGCTGTTTTTCTGCTTCCAGCCGTTGGTAAAGCTGGGCATTTTGCAGGGCAATGACGGCCTGGTCGGCTACCGCATCAAACAGATCAAACTGTTCCTGTTCAAATTTTACCGGTGTACTGGAACCAATCACCATGACGCCAAAGATCTGATACCCGGCACGCAAAGGGATGCACACGGCCGTGGCGCAATTCTGAAAAGCCATAAACTGGCGCAGTTCCGGATCGGTGCGCGGCGATTCAATCAGCACCATTTCTGCATTATTCAACGCTTCGGCAATAGCTCCTTGCTGCCCCTTCACCGCCTTGCCATCATCAATGTTGGCAAAGCGGCGGGTGGCGACGGGGACGAGCTGACGGCCGTGATACAAAAAAACTGCCCCCACCAATGAATTACGCGGCACGCCCGCCTCCTCCATCGCCAGGCTGCACACCTCCATCGCTTCCTGCACCACCCGCTCAAAACTCAGTGTGGCCCGCATCACCGAAGCCATAGATTGCAACGACCGGGCACGATTACTGGCAGCCCGCAGTTGCTGTAATTCATTGTCAATACTTTTACCGGTCACATCTCGCACCCGGCTGTCCGCATTGTCAACGAGCATATAAATAATGCCACCCACCAGCAGTAACACCAACACCGCCACCGCCAGACCGGGAATCCAGCCCATGGGGGCCACATTAAAAACATACAAATAAATAAGGGCATACAGACCAACAAGCAGCAACAGCGCAACCCCCGCTACCACTAACGTGAGTGTATTCAGGCGCTTGAACTCATTGTGAATCTTGGCCAGGAGTTTCTTGGTCATGCGCATCTGCTCGTTATAAAACGAGACTATTAGCTTACCTGCTCAAATTATAAACAAACGATTTCGGATACAACAAAAAGATGTCAAGATGCGCCCCCACAATAGTACATATTAACCAGTGGTCTTAACCTGAATCTTAAGAATTGGTAATTGAGTAATGGGGTAATTGCCTGAAGTTCAATCACCAGATTACCTGCTTACCCAATTACTTAACGCCACGGCAATTTCACCCGCTATCTGGGCATTATGGCGCAGTAAGGCGGTGTTGGCGCGCAGGCTACGGCCGTCCGTGAGTTCCACCACCCGCCGCAGCAACCAGGGAGTGGCCGCCGGGCCATGAATTCCCTGCTCATCTGCTTCACGGGTCGCCTGGTCAATTGCCGTCTCCACTTCATCCGGGTCGCAGGCATCTTCTTCCGGCGGCGGCACAGTCACCAGTATGCCATTTTGCAACCCCAGTGCGTGCCGTGCCCGGATAATTTCCGCTACCTCCTGCGGCGTTTGCACACACGCATCCACCGGCAGCCCACTGCGCCGGGCAAAAAAAGCGGGCATCTCGTCAGTCTGGTAGCCCAGAATGGGCACGCCTTGTGTTTCCAGCACTTCACGGGTAGCGGGCAGGTCAAGGATGGATTTTGCGCCGCTGGAGACAACGGTCACGGCCGTGCGCCCCAATTCCAGCAGATCTGCGCTCACATCAAACGGATGGCCGCGATGCACGCCGCCAATGCCGCCAGTGGCAAACAGTTCAATACCGGCCATCTGGGCTATGATCATGGTGCCCGCGACGGTCGTGACGCCGTTTTCGCGGCGAGCAACAGCCAGAGGAATATCACGGCGACTGCATTTACGCACGGCCGTGCCCACCAACTGCCCTAGCTGCTCAATCTGCTCACCCGTCAAGCCCACATGAATGACGCCCTGCAAAATGGCAATGGTAGCCGGGGCCGCACCACCACTGCGCACGGCCGTTTCCATATTTACGGCCGTTTGCACATTGTCCGGGTACGGCAGCCCATGGGTAATCAGGGTGCTTTCCAACGCCACCACCGGCTGCCCGGCCGCCAACGCCGCATTCACTTCCGGGTGAAACTGCATATACCACTCTTTCATACGTCCAATGATGACCTAAATGACCCCACCTGACAAGCTACAACCTCTCATCCGGCTCTCACGCTTCCCCCCAATCAATCCACTACAATGCCCACGCATAACCCTCGCAACCCTCACCACAAAACAACCGCATAACCATCTTTATCAAGCTCAAACAAATTTAAGGAGACAATTGTATGAAGAGCAAACAAATTCTGGCAGTTGTTGGCGCATTGGCAGTATTGATTGCTGCCCTGTTCCTTATGTATCTGGCCCGTCCCGGAGAAATAGCCCATAGTCAGAGTGAAGAGCAGCGGGGGGCAACGGCCGTGAATCTTGGCCCCGTAGGTACCGGGTTCACTTATCAAGGGCACCTGTCTGATGGTGGTAGCGCGGCTAACGGCACGTATGAATTTCAGTTCCAGCTATTTGACGAAGCCGTTGCTGGCGTCCAGGTAGGTAGCACCGTTTTGGTAGACCCTGTTATCGTAACCAACGGCCTCTTCAATGTAGAACTAGATTTTGGACAGAGCGCCTTTGGTGGTGGTGGACGCTGGTTGGAAATAGGAGTACGGCCGGATGGGAACATCGATCCCTACATCATCTTAACACCCCGCCAAAAACTCACGCCCGCGCCATATGCCCTGGCGTTGCCAAACGTTTACACGAACGAAAACCTTAACTTCGTCGGTGTTGGCCGGGATTTCCGCATCTCAGGCAATGAAGTGTTTGGCGTTCGTTACGACGGCACGGCCAATGATTACGGCGGCATGTATGTGGAAACCTCCAACGCGCAGGGCTGGCCTTTTTATGGCTATGCCACCAATGGCGCATTCCGCGCCTGGACTTATTACAATGGCACTACTAATGACTGGTTCTTATATAACGCCGGCATTCGTTTGCATGTACCCAATGAAGGCGGACTGCGCATTGGCCCCAGTGCCGACTATAGCCTGGTGATCAGCAATACCACCGGCAACGATGGTGTGCGCATTTACGATACCGGAGACGATGGTATTCAAATAGGCAGTGACCCGGACTATCCTAATTACGGTGTATACATACCCAGCCCAGGTGTTTCAACGTATGGTCTGTGGCCGAATACGGCAGACGCCAGCGGCCAATGGGCGCTCTATACAGTAGATAACATTGAGGCCGGAAATGTATTGGCTAACGCCTATTCTCTGGTAGCCAAAGTATCGGGAACGGAGCCATTGGCTCCTGGCGATGTAGTGGCCGTAACCGGCGTTACCGATCCGATTCCCGGCAGCACCGACAATTTGCCTCTGGTGCGCCTGGCGAATGACACCGAATTTACTGGCGTGATTGGCGTTGTGTCCAGCCGGATGGTTTGGGAGGCAGCACCCGGCAAAGAGGCAGAAGGTGAAATGGCGATGCACAGTGCCGATGGCCTGGCCCAACCTGGTGACTACGTTTCATTGGTCGTTTTAGGTGTGACACAGGTGAAGGTTGACCCCCAGGCGGCTATTCAGGCTGGCGACCGGCTTACGGCTTCGGCCACACCGGGGTTGGCGCGGGCGTTGCAAACACGCACGGTAGAAGGCATGACCGTGACAGAAGGTACGCCGGTCATTGGCATCGCCTTAGCTGCTCCTGTTGAAGGCCAGGACACAATCCCGGTCTTTGTGACGCTGCGGTAGGAGGCATGATGATGCGCAGAAAGATTTTCCTCCTTGTTTTGCTGGTCTGTTTGATTAGTGGCCCGGTCATTCTGGCCGCGCCGGATGGCGGCCTGGCGATCACCTGGTGGACGGTAGACGGTGGCGGTGGCCGCAGCACTGGCGGCCCCTATGTGCTGACGGGTACGGCCGGGCAACCTGATGTATATACTAATGATTGCGGCCGTTATTTCCTGGTGGGTGGGTTTTGGACACCGCCAACAGGATTAACCGGAATTTGTGAGCTTTTCTTGCCGTTCATAACAAGATAGCAGATACGGCCGTGATGTTAATAAATCTGCATCACGGCCGTATCTCCCCCCTTCTCATAAGCTTTTAACCAGGCTATCCACACTGTACAACAATTGGAACGGCCGTTTTAGACAACGTGCCCGATGTATTCCCCTCACTCACTGCCTACACTGTGCCCGATATGGACGAACTAACAGAAACCAGATTACAAGCCTGGCAACGTTTTGGCCGGGCCAGACGACAGGCAGTATTGCATGAAGTCACCGCCCGGCTAACGGGGCGTGATACCCGCCTGCTGCCCTTTGATGCCATTCGCAGTGAACTACGCTGGCAAAATCCGCTCTATCATGGAGTGCAGGAGATTCCGGTTAATGCCATTGTCGGCAGTGTGGGGCGCTATCGTGAATTTAACCGGCACTTTTTGCCGCTTTCCGACAGTTTACGGGAACGGTGGGTGCAAGTAGATGCCCTGTCCACCACCGCCGGTTGGCCGCCCATTGAAGTGTACCAGGTGGGCAACGTCTACTTTGTTCGTGATGGCAACCACCGCGTTTCCGTAGCCCGCCACCTGCAAATCCCCACTATCGAAGCACATGTGTGGGAATACCCGGAAGAGATCGAAATTGACCCCAACAGCGATCTTGACCGGATATTTATCCAGTTTGGTGAACGCAATTTCATGCAAAAGACAGGAGTGGACCTCCTCATTCCCGACCACACTATCTGCTTCACCACGCCGGGGCGCTACACCGAACTGCTGGTGCAAATACAAGATTTACGCCAGAAACTTACCGCGATTGATGGCGAAGAAATGCCCTATCCCCAAGCGGTGGTTGCCTGGCATGAGATGGTCTATTTGCCCACCGTGCAAATTATTCACGATTCCAACTTGCTGGCCGACTTTCCCGGCCGGACGGAAGCTGACCTTTTTGTATGGCTTTCCAAACACCGCGATGGGTTGGGGGATGAATTTGCGGAGTATGATAATCTGGCAGACCTGGCACAGCTATTGACAAACCGCTACCGTGAAGGGGGACTGAGCCGCCTCACGCGCCAGATGAGACGACTTTTTGGCAATAGTGAATTGCCGCCCCTTGTAGAGTAATTGAGAAATTGGGCAATTGGGTAATTAGCACCAATTACCCAATTACACAGCTACCCAATTATCTCTTTAGTTTCCCCGTAGTTGTCAACATAAGGTGGTTGTGTCATAATTTTGTTGTGATGACACAACAAAGGTTGGTTAGCCTTTGTGTGTTTACCAACTCTATGAAGAACACGCTACTTTTTTATGGGGTTCTTGTGCTGATGGCAGCCTTGTTGGCTGCCTGTCAGGATGCGGAGCAGGTACCAACAACGGTTCCTGTGGTCACGTTACCGGACAGCACAGGAGGCACGGCCGTATCCCCCACCTCCGAAAACAACAGTGCCGCCAACACCCCCATCGTGATCCCGACGGACACGGCCGTGCCCCCCACCCCCACCACCGAGCCATTAGCTGCCCTGGTCAACGGGCAGCCCGTTTTTCTGGCCGCTTATGAACGTGAATTGGCCAGGTATGAACAGGCTGCCAATCAACTGGGGGTGCCGCCAGAAGAAGGCTACCGACAAGTTATATTAGACGCCCTCATCGAGCAAGCACTCATTGAGCAGGCGGCTACAGCGCAAGGCATCAACGTCAGCCCGGAGCAGATAGCGCAGGAAATTGAAAGCCTGCGCACCGAAGGGGATTTTGATACCTGGCTGGCGACTAACCTCTACACGTTGGCAGAATTCGAGGAAGCCGTGCGCCAGGGCTTAGTGGCCGAACAGATGATTGCGCTGGCGACGGCCGATGTGCCCCAAACGGCCGAACAGGTACATACCCGTTACATTCACGTCAGCGACGTCAACCAGGCTAACGAACTGCTTCTCCGCGCTCAGGGTGGGGATGATTTTGCCTTTTTGGCTGACCAATTTTCACTGGAACCAGGTAACGGGGGTGATATGGGCTGGTTTGCGCGGGGCGCGTTGACCATCCCAGAATTAGAAGAACCAGCTTTTGCCTTGCAAAATCCAGGCGACCTGACGGCCGTCATCCCCATTACCGGTAGTGACGGCGTGACCACCTATTACATTTTGCAATTGGTAGAGCGGGATGGGGCACGGCCGTTGACCACCGACATGCGTGCCCAATTGTTGCAGATTGCCCTGGCCGATTGGTTAGCCAGCTTATGGGATGGCGCCACCATTGAACGATTGGTAGATACAGGGGCTTCATGACACGCCGCCAACAACAACCAAAGCAAAGCGGATGTTTAGGCAGTCTGGCTAATATAGCTGCCGCGCTGCTGTTGTTACTGGCGTTGCTGTTGGGTGGGGCCGTTTGTTATGTATTGACTGTGCCCGATGCTGACTCTGTTTACAACAATATCCTGGATATGATTTCGCCATCGGTGGAAGACATTGATATTTCGCAGATCGAGATCAAACCAGGTCAGCCTACACTGGCCCCAGTAGCCCAGCTTCCTTCCAGCACACCCACATCGGAATTTCCCGCCCTGATCCCTACCTGGACGCCTATTCCTGAGGAAGCCAGTGTGACGCCTATACCATTTAGCACGTTACGGCCGTCTGTTACCCCCTCCATCGCCCCCACCATCCCTTCACATACCCCCACGCCGACCCCCACAGCCACGCCCACGGAGACGCCTACTGCCAGCCCACCTGGCCCCAGCCCCACACCCAGCCCCACCCGTGCCCAATACCTCTTCACCCGCTCCGATGACAGCCCACGTTATCTGGAAAACCGGGCGGCCGGCTGCCGCTGGCTGGGCATTGCCGGGGTGGTGCTGGATTTGAACCGACGCCCGGCAGCGCCCGGCAGCTATCTGGTACACATCTGGGATAGTGGCGTGGACCAACGGGTGGCCGTGGGCAGCGCACCGGTGTATGGGCCATCTGGATGGGAACTATTCCTCTTTGACTCCCCCACCGTGCGTGACTACAACGTGCAGCTAGAATCCCCCAATGGCACCGTCGTCTCCCAGGTATACCGGGTACAAACGCGGGCTACCTGCACCGAAAATCTGCTGCAAATTGATTTTGTGCAAAACCATTAGTTTTGCTTTGTGCCTGGCACGTAAAACTCAGCTATACATACCCAATTTCATTTGCCGCCGCCAGCAGTTCCTCACGGAATTGCGGATGGGCGATATTCACCAACTCTTGCACGCGCTGGCGAATAGATTTGCCATAAAGCGAGGCCACCCCAAACTCTGTGACCACATAATGCACATCGTTGCGTGTTGTGACCACACCCGCCCCCTCGTTGAGCATGGGTACAATGCGGCTAACTGTACCGTTCTGGGCTGTGGACGGGAAAGCGATAATGGGCAATCCGCCTTTAGAGCGTGCGGCGCCGCGAATGAAGTCAATTTGCCCGCCCACACCACTGTAAAAACGGGGGCCGATGGAGTCGGCGCACACCTGCCCGGTCAGGTCTACTTGCAAGGCAGAGTTGATAGCGACCATTTTCTCGTTGCGGGCAATGTTGAAGGGATCGTTCACGTAGTCGGTGGGGTGCATCTCTATCAGCGGGTTGTTATGAATGAAGTCGTACAATCGCTGGCTGCCAAAGAGGAAGCCGGCCACGATTTTGCCGGGGTGAAATGTCTTTTGGGCGCAATTGATAATCCCCTGCTCCACCAATTCGATGACACCATCGGAAAATAGTTCGGTGTGGACGCCCAGGTCTTTGTGGTGCGTCAGGCTGCGCAACACGGCATCGGGTATGCTGCCGATGCCCATTTGCAGGGTAGCGCCGTTGGGGATCATGCTCGCAATGTGTTGGCCTATTTGCAGGTTATCGGCCGAAGTGTCGCCCTGGGGAGCTTCGGGCAGGGGGTAATCTACTTCGACGATGTGGTGTAGACGGCTGACGTGAATGAAGCAGTCGCCGAGGGTACGGGGCATTTGCCGGTTGACTTCGGCGATGATGAGGCGGGCGGATTCGGCGGCGGGTTTGGTGGTGCCCACTTCCACACCAAAGCTGCAAAAGCCGTGTTCGTCGGGCGGCGTAACGGAGATGATGGCTACATCCAGAGGTAAGATGCCGTTGCGGAAGAGGCCGGGGATTTCGGAAAGGAAGATGGGGGTGAAGTCGGCACGGCCGTCTTGCACAGCCCGGCGTACGTTACGGCCGATAAACAGGGCGTTTACGCGAAAGTTGTCCTGAAATTCTGGTTCAACGTAGGGGGCTTTGGCAAAGGTGAGGATGTGCGTGAGTTCGACGTTTTGCAGGCGGGGGGCACATTCGGTAAGTCCCTGGGTCAGGGCCACAGGTACACCCGCGCCGCCGCCTACGTAAAGGCGGTTGCCCGATTGCACGGCGCTGAGGGCGGTTTGTACATCGGTTACTTTGTTGCGGTAGATGGTTTCCCAGTTCATTGTTGCTCCGGCGTCCGTAATTCGTAATCCGTGAACCGTAACCCGTAAACCGATTACGGATCACGGATTACCGATTACCGGTTAAGAGTTGGTTTTCCTTGTAGCAGGTTGACGCCTTTTTCCAGGGCGGGCAGTTGGCTGAAGGCTGCGGGTAGGCCATGATTGGCGGCAGCGAGCAGGTAGGGCAAGGCGGAATTGGTGATGGCGTGGCTGGTGGTGCGGGCGTACACGGCCGTCATGTTGGGTACGGCATAGTGGATGACGCCTTCGGCCAGATAAGCCGGGTCGCGCAGGGTGGTGGGGCGAATGCCTTCCACGCAGCCACCCTGGTCAATGGAGAAGTCCATGATGACGGAGCCTTTACGCATACTGCGCACCATGTCGCGGCTAATGGTGATGGGCGCACGCTGGCCGGGTATGGAGACTGCGCCAATGAGAACGTCGGCAAAGGCAGTAGCTCGTTTGAGGTTATATTCATTGGCGAACATGGTATTCACACGGCCGTCAAACCGGTTATCAATCAGGCGTAGGGCTTCGATGCTGTGGTCTAGCACCGTCACCTGTGCGCCCATGCCCATGCAGGCGCGGGCAGCATTGCGCCCCAACACACCGGCGCCGACAATAACGATGGTAGCCGGTGGCACGCCTGCCAATCCACTGAGCAAGATGCCCAACCCGTCACCGGCTAAACCTGCCTGGTAACTGCTGAGCAATTGCCCGGCGACGAGGGGGGCCATGCGCCCGGCCACTTCACTGGCGGGGCGCAATACGGGGCGGTTGCCGTCAGCTTCTTCGATCATTTCGTAGGCAACGGCCGTGACTGCATGACTTTCCAATGCCTGGCGCAGGTCTGGCGAGGCGACGGAGAGGTGTAGGAAGGAGAAGATGGTCTGGGCGGGGCGGAACAAGGCGTGTTCTTCGGCACAGGGGCGGGTCACTTTGGCGATAATGTCGGCACGGCCGTAGACTTCCCCGGCTGAATAGGTAATCTGTGCCCCGGCTTGCTGGTAAGCCTCATCAGAAAAACCGGCGCCGGTGCCGGCGCCGGCCTGTACATAAATGGTGTGGCCGGCCTGTTTCATGGCTAACACACCGGCGGGGGTCAGCCCCACCCGCCGTTCCAGGTCTCTCACTTCTTTGGGTATGCCAATTGTGGTCATAATAATTTCCTTTGCGTGTTTTTGTGTTTTTGTGTTTTGGTGTTTATATGAGTACGCAAACACCAAAATACGAAAACACAAAATCACATTTCTCACGCCCTAGTGTATGCCGGGACGAGATACGAAGTGCATGATGATTGTCACGGGTGAGCAGGCAGAACGTCAGCAGATAGGTTAAAATCGGGCAACTAACTTGAGGAGTGCGACCATGGAAATAACTTTTCGT
Source organism: uncultured Ardenticatenaceae bacterium (assembly GCA_964467705.1). Taxonomy (GTDB): domain Bacteria; phylum Chloroflexota; class Anaerolineae; order Promineifilales; family Promineifilaceae; genus CAADGU01. Next base: position 30,622 of record CAYXUZ010000027.1, read on the forward strand.
CAGGCAGAATGGGCCGATGTGGAAACGCTGGTGTGTTTTCATGTGGCCTTGAATGCATATGATGGCACGGCCGTTGACCCGGCGCGGGCACGATCCGGTCTGGAATTGCTTTTAGACCATGAGGAGTGGGGTGGTGTGTGGCTGATTGGCGCGGATGGGGCAGCGGTAGGGTATATGGTGCTGACCTGGGGATTTAGTGTGGAATTTGGCGGGCGGGATGCCTTTGTAGATGAACTGTACATTGAGGAAGGCTATCGGGGGCAGGGTGTGGGTCGCCGGGTGTTGGCCTTTGCGGAAGAGGTTTGCCGGGTGCGAGGTATTCGGGCGCTGCATCTGGAAGTTGACCGGGCGAATGTGAACGCGCAAACGGTGTATGAACGGGTGGGGTTTGAGAAGCGGGAGAACTATTTTTTGATGTCGAAATGGGTGAATGGTGAATCGTGATGCGTGATGCGTGACCCGTTATCCGATTACGGTTCACGGATTACGGGTTACGATCTTCAGATGATGACGGTATACGACCAGATTTTGCGGTTGTTGGATGAGCAGGGGATGGTATATGCGCTGCATGTGCATGAGCCGGTGCGCACGGTGGCGGAGGTGGAAGAGAAGCTGCCGCTGCTGTTGGACAGGATGTTGAAGACGGTTGCCTTTCGGCTGCGCGACGGCCGTTACGTGTTGGCCGGTTTGCGTGGGCATGACCGGTTGAGCTATCCGCTGCTGGCGCGGGCGTTGAGTGTGAACCGGCGGGACGTGACCAGCCTGTCGCCGGAGGCGGTGGCGGCGGAGTTGGGCTTTGAAGTGGGCGGCGTAGGGCCATTTGCACTGCGGGCGGATGTGGTGGTGCTGTTCGACGGCCGTCTGGTGGACATGGGCACGGTCTATTGTGGTAGCGGCCTGAGTACGGTCACGCTGGCCGTAGATTTTGCCGATTTGCAGCGGGTGACAGGGGGGGAGGTGGTGGCGTTGGTGGTGTGATTCGTAAAACGTAAAGCGTTATCCGTTATCCGATCACGGATTACGAGTTACGGGTCACGGGCTACGGGCGTAACTTTTTCCCACTTTGTACGACCTGTTAGTAGAATCGGTGTATAACTGAGAGATGGTATCCACAGATTTTAATCTGCGAAATCGGTGTCATCTGTGGATTGATTTCTGTCAAGGAGAACTGCGTGACAAGTTTAACTGTAGCGATGCCGGCATATAACGAGGGTGAAAATATCCAGGCGATGATTGAGGATACGCTGCACATCATTGGGCCGCTGGTGGCCGACCTGGAAGTGATTGTGGTGGATGATGGTAGCCGGGATGACACGGCGGCAGTGGTGAACCGGCTGGCGACCATTCTCCCCCAGGTGCGGTTGGTACAGCATGAGGGGAACAAGGGGTATGGCACGGCCGTATGGACGGGATTGACCAGCGCGACCAAAGACCTCATCTTCTTCACGGATGCAGATCGCCAGTTTGATTTGAGCGAAATTAACAAGCTGCTGGCGCAAGTGACGGCGGCCGATATGGTCGTTGGTTATCGGAAGCCACGCCGTGACCCATTCATGCGGCGGCTGAATGGCAAGGGGTGGAGCGGGCTGGTGACGCTGTTATTTGGCTATACGGCGCGGGATATTGATTGTGCTTTTAAGCTGATGCACCGCCAGGTGGTTGACCATTTGCGGGATGAGGTGCAGTCAGGTGGGGCTACCTTTAGCGCCGAATTTCTGGTGCGGGCCAAACGGGCCGGTTTTCATATTGCCGAAGTGCCCATTCACGGCCACCGACCGCGAGTGGCAGGTAGCCCAACAGGGGCCAAACCGGCCGTCATTTTGCGGGCGTTTAAGGAGTTGGTCCGTTTTCGGATGCAGCTGTGGCGGGAGGAGCGGGCAGTTGCGCCCCAGAAAGTGGGTGGGACGGTGGAGATGGGTAATCGGTGAACGGTTATCGGTAAACGGTTATGGTGAGAGACGGCCGTAGGGGGTGGCCTTTTGTGAGAGTCGGCAGATATGTCAGCTTCAATTTTGAAGCAAAGGAGTAGAAATGTACATCTTGCGCATTGAACATCCAGTCCCCAATTACGAAGGTTGGAAACGGGCCTTCGACAGCGATCCCGTTGGTCGAGAAAAATCAGGCGTTCGCCGCTACCAGATTTTGCGCCCAATTGACGATCCCAATTATGTCATGATTGACCTTGAATTCAACACCGCTGCGGAAGCCGAAGCTTTACTCGCTGCCATGCGCGTTGTATGGGGGCGGGTAGAGGGCACGATCATGGTGAACCCTCAGTCGCGGATTGTCGAGACCGTAGAGACGAAGAATTACTGATTCATGCCCGGCCATTTGGAGGAACCGTGAAACTCGTTGAACTGGCATTTTTCACTGATAATGTCCAAGAATTGGCTGATTTTTACGGCCGTCTGCTCGGTGCTGCCCCTGTGACACAATCGGAAAGTATGGCTATTTTTTATGTAGGCGACACCCGCATTTTCATTCACCAAAACTATGTGCCGACCGGCGACGATCTGCCACCCAGCAATCATATGGCGTTTGCGGTGGATGACATAGATGACACTTGCCAGCAATTGAGCCAACGGGGGATGACGCTTGAAGTACCGCCGCGTGATTATTATTGGGGTCGTTCGGCTTATCTGCGTGACCCGGACGGGCAACAAATTGAGATTACCCAGTCCCATTAGGTTTTCCCTGTCCATTCCCTGCTATAATTTGTGGCGACACAGGCAACGGAGTGGACAGTATGTCAGAATATATTGAAATTGAGACGGAACTGAGTGACGACGGCCGTCATCTGCACATTCATACCAATCTCAAGCTGGCAGAGGGGGAGCCGGAAATGTATCCTTCTTTGGCCGCAATGGAAGAGGGGTCGCCCGTGGCGCAGGCGTTGGCGGTGATTGACGGGATTGCTACGCTGCACATTGACGGCCGTGACCTGACCATTACCCGTACCCCCGACACCGACTGGCACATTATCGTCGCCGATGTGTCGGCCGCTCTGAAAGATTTCTTTTTGTAGTGCCCTCCTCGTCCCGTCGTTCCCCTGCTGTTATCCTGGCCGTTGTCGCCTTTGGCGTGTTTATTGCTGCTGATGATCTGACCGTGGTTTCCACCATGCTGCGGCAGATCATTTTTGATCTGGAAATCCCGCTGCCGGACGAACTGAACCGGGCGGCGTGGATTGTGAACGCTTATTTGATCGCCTATGTGGTGGTGATGCCGTTTGTGGGGCGGCTGAGTGATCTAGTAGGGCGGCGAGCGGTGTATGTGGGGTCACTGGTTTTGTTCCTGGTCGGTTCCATCTGGCTGCCTTTGGCAGATTCGCTGCCGACTTTTATTGCCGGGCGGGTGTTGACGGCATTGGGCGGCGGGGCGATGGTGCCGGTGGCGATGGCGGTGCTTGGCGATGTGTATGCCCCGGAACGGCGGGCCAGGGCGTTGGGCACGTTGGGGGCGGTGGATACGGCCGGATGGGTATGGGGGCCGCTATATGGCGCGTTTTTGATTCACTATTTAAGCTGGCAGTGGCAGTTTTACCTGAATGTGCCGCTCAGCCTGCTGGCGCTGGCGCTGGCCTGGTGGGCGCTGGCCGACCTGCCGAAACCGGCACACCGGGCGCGGATTGATTGGGCGGGCACGGCCGTGCTCACCATCTGTCTTATTGCCTTAAACATCGCCTTGTTGGGCAGCGGCGACGTGCAGGCGGCGGGCGGTTTTGCCGCCCTCAACGAGCCAGAACCGATCAACACCACCTTTTTTTACGTGCTGGCAGCGGTGATGTTTGGCCTGTTTATCTGGATTGAATGGTGGCTTGGCCGTAAACCGTTATCCGTAACCCGTGAACCGTCATCCGATTACGGATTACCGATTACGGATGACGAATTACGAAAAACTCCACCTCTCATAGACCTCACCCTCTTCCGCCGCCCCAACTTTAGCCCGGCGGTGCTGATCAATTTTCTGGTGGGTTTCATTTTGATTATTGCCATGGTGAATGTGCCGCTGCTGGTGAATGTGTTGGAGTTTGAGGCGGGGCGGGCGGCCTTGGTGAGCGGTTTTTTGCTGAGCGGCATGACGCTGGCAATGGCGGTGATGTCGTATGTGGGTGGGCGGGGCACGGAGCGGTGGGGGTATCGGCTGGTGACGGCCGTTGGCCTGCTGTTGTGCGCCGTTGGTTTGGGCCTGATGGGTTGGACGTGGACGGTGGAGACGGCGTATGGGCAGATGGCGTGGCAGTTGGTGGTGTTGGGCATGGGGTTTGGGCTGGTAATTGCGCCGGTGGGCACGGCCGTGATCAACGCCGCGCCGGATAATGAACGAGGGATTGCCGCCAGTCTGGTGATTGTGCTGCGGCTGATGGGCATGAGCGTGGGGCTGGCCGGGCTGACGGCCTGGGGGCTGCATCGGTTTCAATTGCTGCGCAAACTCATTGAACTGCCCGATTTGCCGCTGACCGACCCACAGTATCAGCAAGCCTTAACCGATGGGTTGATGCGGGTAACGGTAAATGTGTTGGCCGAGACGTTTCTGATTTCGGCAGTGGTGGCAGTGATAGCATTAGTGGTTGTCTGGTGGCTGAGGGGAAACGCAGGTAATGAGGTGAGTTAATTTTGCCGGGAAGTGGGTTTGACGGGATAATTGCCGCCAGCTTTTGATGAGGAGTAATGGTTATGAGTGACGAAGAGCAGGGACAGGAGAGGGAAACGGCCGTGCCGCCTATGAGCGCGGCAGAAGCTGAATTACTGGCCCGCAAAAGAGAGTTGTTGGCTGAATTGGACGAGTTGGTTGGCGAACTGCGGGCGGCCATTCCCCAGGCGGGCGCGGATGCCTATTCGCCCATGTTTTTCCTGTCCTACATTCGCGCCGGAATGAACCGACTGGCCCCTGATGTGCAGTTGGGCATTTTGGAAAGTTTTGACGGCATGACCACCGAGGATTTGATGGACATTGACACCTGGAAGGGGATGGCCTATATGGCCGGTTATTCGGCGCGGTTCCAGGCGGGGCAGTTGAAAGATAAGATGAACGAAACGCTGCCCACTCCCTTGCAACCAGACACGACGATTAACCTGGTGAAGCAGGTATTGGACAAATTTACGCCCGAGATTGCCAAAAACATCATGGAGATGTTGCAAGGAGCAACGCGCGAGGATTTGATGGATGTGGAAACCTGGAAGGGGGTATGGGCGATGCTCAACTATTCGCTGCAATTCCAGGTGAACCAGCTACGGGAGCGGGTGATGGGGGAGGGTGACGAAGATGAGGGGGAAGAGATTGAGACATAGGATAATCATGGGATGCTATTTGCTGACAAATTTTTGAAAATGGAGTGTGCGCGTGGAAGAGGAGATTGATTTACGGCCGTATATTGCCGCGTTAGTAAAGCATTGGTATGTTATTGTGGGGATGAGCCTGTTAATGGTCATCGTTGTTTTTGTGATCACGCGAAATCTTCCCCCCCGCTTTGAGGCAACCTCACTTGTGGTGGTGGTCAATCCCCGCGAAGTAGTTGATTTTGATCTACGTTTTCGTGAAATCAATAGCAGCCAACCGCTTCGTGGTTACCCTCAATTGGCGCTCAGTGATGAAGTGTTACAGGCTGTATTGGCACAACAACCGATAGCCGATATTGAAACTACGGAAGACTTACGTGGTTTGCTAACAGCCGAATCGGGGGAAGATCTGTCCATTATTCGCTTACAAGCTATCGCCCAAGATCCGGAAGATGCAGCGATGCTGGCAAACATATGGGCTACCATCTTTACTGCCTGGGCCAACGATATTTTTAGCAACCGCAGCGGCGAACAGTTAAGTTATTTTGAAACACAGTTGGTGGAATCACAGACCAACCTGGCCCTGGCAGAGGAAGCATTAGTTGAATATCAGGCTATTAATCGCACCCAAATCATCAGCAATACACTGGCAGCTCATTTGACGGCCCAGGCCAATTTTCTGAACCGGCAACAACAGATAAACCAACTCGGTCAGAACGTGCAGCATTTACGTGATCAGGTAGTCAATGGCTCAGGAATATCTCCCACTCTGGCTGATCAGTTAACAGCCTTGTCGTTGCAATTGGCTGTATTTGAAGCCACCACAACGCTCCCACTTTTGCAGGTAGATGTCGCTGGCACATTGACCAGCGACAACCGTGAGGAGCAAATGGCCTTACTTGATAATCTACTAACCACGCTAACAATGCAGGCAGAGCAAGTGGCTGTGGATCTGGCAGAACTTGAGCCCCTGATTTTTACCCTCCAAAAAGAACTTCAAGAAGCAGAATCTCAGTTGAACCAACTCCAGCGAAACCAACTGGTAGCTGAAGAAACGTACCTGGCACTGGCCCGCAAGGTTGACGAAGAGCGTATCACATCACAAGATACTACCACTGGCATGATGCAGGCCAGTGAAGCGGCCATACCTGTAAATCCTACTGGTTATGGCACAATTGTTTACCTGATAATCGCTATATTCATGGGAAGTTTAATGGCGGTTGCGGGCATCTTTATTTATGGATGGTGGGTTAGTGATAAGAATGATCAATGATATGGATATGGCCTCTCTGGCAGTAAACCTGGACTTGTATACGCCAGAAGAGATTGTCATATGGGCAGTCGAAAGGTATAAGCCTCATCTGGCGGTGAGTTCTTCCTTTCAGATGCAAAGTTTGCCTCTGTTGCATATGATTGCCACATTCGCGCCTGACTTGCCGGTTATTTTTCTTGATACTGGTTATCATTTCCCTGAAACACTACTCTTTCGTGACCAGATTGTTGAGTTATGGCAGCTCAACTTGCGGGTGGTGAGGGCGCGTAGCTCGGTCTTTGAACAGGCAAAACGTTATGGCCCGGAGCTTCACCGAACAGATCCGGATTTATGTTGTCATATCAATAAGGTGGAGCCTATGCAGAGAATATTGGGTGACTTTGAGGGGTGGATTAGCGGTATTCGTCGAGATCAATCCCCGGCACGTGCCCACATTCCGATTATTGAAGAAACTGCGGGTGGCGTGGTGCGCATTCATCCTTTGGCTGCCTGGACCCGTGCTGATATTTGGCGCTATATCCATCAGCACAATTTACCAACCCATCCGTTATTTTCCAAGGGGTATCTCAGTATTGGCTGTGCGCCTTGCACACGGCCGTTGATAAGTGATGATGAGGATGACCGGGCTGGACGGTGGCCCGGCTCACAAAAAATAGAGTGTGGCCTGCACAGCCAATTGCGCCCACAAAATCAATTGGTTGATTTACCATCTGGCCAGTAGCCGCACCGCTAAATGCTAATGAGTATATACCAGCCTTCTCCTGGGAGAATTTCACAGCCCAACAATAGTCAAACAGTTTTAGTTACGGGGGCTGCCGGTTATTTAGGCTCGCAGTTGATCCGGGACATGGGCAACCTTTTCCCGCAGATGACGATTCGGCTGCTAGATAATATGACCAGCGGTGGGCATCAGGCGTTGATGCAACTGCCACCAGGCGGACGATACGAGTTCGTTGAAGGGGATATTTTGGACCCCAGTGCTGTGCGTCTGGCTTTGCAGGGCGTGGATACCGTCATTCACCTGGCGGCTATTGTCAGCACCCCCATGAGTTTTGAAAACCCAACCTGGCTGGCTCAGGTAAATCATTGGGGAACGGCACATCTGGTAGAAGCATGTCTGGAAACGGACGTGAAACGATTTATTTTCACCAGCACTACGGCCGTATACGGGCCGGGGCTGGGTTTTTCCGAAACAGACAGTTGCCATCCCCAAGGGGTGTATGCGCAGTCAAAGCGGCAAGCAGAAAAAGTGGTATTGACGGCGGCGGAAAGAGGATTGGCTGTGATGATTGTGCGCTTGGGTACACTTTATGGATTGGCGCCAACCATGCGTTTTGTCTCTGTTGTAAACCGTCTGGCTTACCTGGCTGGCATCAAAAAGCCGGTAACGGTGTATGGCGACGGCCGTCAGATGCGCTCGATCCTTCATGTCCGCGATGCCAGCGACCTGCTCTGTTTTTTGCTGAAGCAACCGGCAAGTTTATTGCCTTCTATTTTTAATGGTGTAGATCAGACGGTGTCCATTCTGGATGTGGTTGAATTACTACAACAGTTGTGTCCTGACATTTTGTATCGCTATACCGAACAAGACATTAGAACCCATCTTTCTTTTGGGGCCGCGGGTACGGCCGTAAGAGAAGTGGGATGGCAACCCCAGATTAGCCTGGAAAACGGTCTGGCTGAACTCCTGCAACAGTTCAGAGCGTTTTACCCCCTCCTATACGTTCCGCACCAATCCTTGAATAGTCAATAATTTTAACGAAGCAAATCATGTCTATGATCAATCCCTGGGAAAACAAACGAGTTCTAATTACCGGCATCTGCGGCACCGTTGGCCGAGAATTGCTCCAACAGCTACGCAAGCAGACGGCCGTTGAAATCATCGGCTTTGACAATAATGAAAGCGAGTTATTCTTTTTGCGGGAAGAACTACGCGATGAAAATCATATACATTTGTTTTTGGGAGATTTGCGTGACCGAGACAGAGTCACACACCTCATGCAAGGTATAGATATTGTGTTCCATGCCGCCGCCTTAAAACATGTCATCTTGTGTGAAATGTCTCCAACAGATGCCGTTCAAACAAATATCCTCGGCGTCCAAAACATCATCGAGGCAGCCAGCGTCAACCATGTGGAGCGTGTGCTGTTCACGTCCTCAGACAAAGCTGTGAATCCAACCAACGTCATGGGAACATCTAAACTGATGGGCGAGCGGCTGATGACAGCCGCCAATGCCCAGCGTCGGGGCAAAGGGCCGATCTTCACCTCTACCCGCTTTGGCAATGTATTGGGGTCGCGTGGTTCCGTTATCCCCCTATTTAAGCGACAGATCATGCAGGGTGGGCCAGTAACCATCACAGAAATAGCCATGACCCGATTCATTATGACCTTACAACAGGCAGTGCAACTGGTCATGGACTCTATGTTTCTAGCAAAAGGCGGCGAAGTGTTCGTCACAAAAATGCCTGTGGTCCGCATCATTGACCTGGCCGAGATCATGATTCAGGAGGTGGCGCTTCGTCATGGGCTTGATCCCGCAAAAATCAGAATAGAGATCATTGGCAGTAAACCTGGTGAGAAACTATATGAAGAGCTAATAAACGATGAGGAAACGCGCCGCACAGTAGAACTACCTGACTACTTCGTGGTATTGCCAGCTTTTAAGTCTGTGTATCGTGAAATCGAGTATACCTATGAAAATATGGTCCAGATGAACATGACTCAACCATATAATTCTGCTGTCACCACAGCAATGAGCAAGGAAGAGTTGACACAATACCTGGTTTCGCACAATTTATTATGAGGCAGGACTTTTGCTTGTTATCTCCAATCCTGACTCAGGCACGGTTAGAAACCGGCCTGAGCGGAGTGCAAATCCTGTGAGTTTGAGTCTTTGCAACAACCGTTGGGGCAAAGGGATCAAGGAGGATGAAGATGCGTGTTTTAATTTTAGGTGGTGACGGATTTTTAGGCTGGCCCACTGCCATGTCTTTGGCAGCCAATGGACATGAAGTGCGGGTGATTGATAATTATTCACGTCGTCATATCGCACAGCAAACACAATCTGAAGCCTTATTACCTACGCCAAACTTGCATGATCGGGCCGCCATTTTTCAGTCGGTGACTGATTTTAGCATTGGTGTGGAGATTGGGGATTGTACTGATTACCGTGTGATGTCCAATTTATTTCAGGAATTTCAGCCGGAGACGGTAATCCATTATGCAGAACAACCCTCTGCTCCTTATTCAATGATTGGGTTTGATGAAGCACGGTATACCTTGAATAATAACTTGAACGTCACGTTTAATTTGATTTGGGCTGTCATGGAATACTGCCCGGATTGCCACCTTATTAAATTGGGTACGATGGGTGAGTATGGGACGCCGAACATTGATATTGAGGAAGGCTGGATAGAAGTTGAACATAACGGGCGACAACAGAAGTTTCTGTATCCCCGACAGGCAGGTAGTTTATACCATACGACCAAGGTGTTGGATACCGATTTGTTATGGTTTTATGTGCGTACTTTTGGTGTCCGTGTAACTGATTTGATGCAAGGGCCGGTTTATGGCCTTTCTACCGATCAGTCAGAGATGGACAGCCGCCTGTTGCCGAATTTCCACTATGACGACATTTTTGGTACTGTGGTGAATCGGTTTTTGGTACAGGCTGTAGCCGATGTGCCGTTGACGGTCTATGGCAAAGGTGGGCAGGTGCGTGGATATCTAAATTTGCGCGACACGCTTCAATGTGTGGAATTAGCGATGAATACGCCACCTGCATGTGGAGAATTGCGGATATTAAACCAATTTACGGAGACGTTCTCGGTGAACGAACTGGCAGCCAGAGTGCAATCGGCCGGTAAACTCATGGGGTTGAATGTACAGATCAAGTCTGTGGAAAATCCACGTAAAGAAGCTGAGGATCATTATTACAATCCGGTACATTCAGGTTTGCTTGAACTAGGGCTAAAACCTCACTATATGACGGAAGAGGTTTTAGCAGAGATGTTGGAAAAGGTGATTGAGTATAAGACGCATATAGATACGCGCAAAATAATGCCGCGTGTTCGTTGGAAGTAAGGGAAGGGAAAAGTTGCAAGTTTTTAGAGTGGCGCACGGCCGTGATGCTCTGGTGGTTTTGGCTACTTTCCTACTACTGACTTTGTGGCTGCGCGGGCAAGTGTTGGTAGCCGGTCTGTGGCACAATGTCGGGTGGGTATGGCTGTCCCAAACTGCCGACGCCGATCTGCCAATGTGGGCGGAAGGAGCAAAAAGATTTCATTGGTTGCAGCAGGGTGCATCCTATTTTCCGCAAGATACGGCGATATGGCGCGCTTTGGGTTTTGCCAGAGTGCGCCAGGGGGATGAAATGGGAGCAGTAGCTGCCTGGCAACATGTTTGGGGAATGGAAAATGAACTGTTGGCCTGGAGCCAGGAAGCATTGCGTCAGGGCCGGGTCGAAGAAGCCAAGACCTGGCTTTACCGTGCCCAGGCTGTAGCTCCAGACTCTGCATTCGTTTGGTACTATTGGGGGCTATTTCATGTGGGTCAAGAGGATCATGAAGCGGCGGCGACGGCCTTTCATACAGCTTTTTCCGCTCAAGGCGCATCGGAGCTCATAAGTAGTTTGGATGTGCAAACAGGGCTTCTGTTATTAGCAGTGGAAGATAGCGTCCACACCGATTCGGCATCATCACTTTTTTCAGCCGCTATTGCCGCAGATGCCTTTGTCCAGCCCTGGGAAAAAGTAGAAGCTTATTATCAGTTGGGAGATGCTTCTTATCGAGCGGGGGAATTTGTTGAAGCGAGAAGCCAGTTTGAGCAGGTGTTAAACCTGGAACCCACGCATTACCGGGCCAGCGTGCGTCTGGCTGAATCTATCTGGCAGGTGGATGGTAACTGGCTGACAGTACAACCCTTGTTGGAAAAGGCCATAGCCTTAAGACCGGACAACAAATGGGCTTACAAGGTTTTGGCAGCCGTCATGGTAGATTCTAGACAACCAGATAACGCCGCCCGGCTATATCGTCAGGTGCTGCAACTGGATGATTCTGATCAAACAGCGCTTGATTTTTTGGCCCAGTTTCAGGAGCCGTAGGTGGCGGCTTCCCCATCGCTTTAGAGAAATCAAAGATTGTCATATGGTGAACGAGCAAATCAGGGTGGTTTATATTGGCGGTGACGGCCGTAGCGGTAGCACGTTATGTGAACATATTTTGGGCCAGTGCAAAGGGGCGGTAGCTGTAGGAGAGTTGCGACACATATGGGAAAAGAGTTTTGTACGGGATGAGTTATGCAGCTGCGGACGGCCGTTTAGCCAGTGTGAGTTCTGGCAAGCAGTCATTGCCGAGGCCTTTGGTGGTTATCATCGTGTACCGCTACCGCACATCTTACAATTGAAGCAATCCGTTGATCGTATCCGTTACATTCCACAGATGTTATTGCCGGGCCAGCACGCCTATGCTCAACAATTTACCGAGTATGCCCAGGTATTGGTAGCCTTGTACCGCAGTATCGGCAAAATCGCGGGGGCAGAGCTGATAATTGATGCTTCCAAAGATCCGTCCACGGCTTATGCATTGCGGAAAATCAAGGAGATCGAGCTATCCATTGTGCATCTGGTTCGGGACAGCCGGGCCGTAGGTTACTCCTGGCAGCGCAGGCGTGTACGCCCCGAAGTCGTACACCAAACGGTGCATATGGCAACTTATTCATCCCATTCAGCAAGTTTTTCCTGGATGTATCGCAATTTGTTGATTCAGGGACTCAGTATGACGTCTATCCCTTACGTGCGGATACATTATGAGGATTTGATTGAAGAGCCACAAAAAACTGTAGAATGCATCGCTCAGGTTGTTGGATTGCCGGTTGAGCGTTATGAATTCATACACGGCCGTGAAATCCATTTGGAACCTGGGCATACCGTCGCCGGGAACCCATCTCGCTTCCGTCATGGTCTGATAACATTAAATCTGGATGCAGAATGGGTTTCACACCTGAAACGGCGCGACAAGTGGATCATTACCGCGCTGACTGCGCCATTGTTACAGCTCTATCATTACCCCCTACGCAATTAGCCATAAGGGTGAAAGATTGTCTTCCAGTATGAAAACGCAAAGAAATGAGCAGGAAAGTGCCATCGTCTCCATTGCCAAAGGAGGTGGTTTTGCGTTTGCCGGGCGACTTTTTTCATTAGGATTGAGTTATGTGCTGGTTATCCTCCTGGCACGAGGACTTGGAACTGAGCAGTATGGCATCTATGCGGTGGGGTTTTCACTGGTTACATTGCTGGGTTCACTTGCCTTGTTTGGATTAAACCGGGGTACCGTGCGTTTTATCGCCATGCATTATGGGGAGGGTGACGGAGCCAGAGCACTGGGCGCGTTTCAAGCAGCCATTCGTTTCATTTGCCTGAGCAGCCTGGTAGTGGGTGGTCTGGTCATCCTGTTGGCCAGGCCATTAGCTCATTTGCTAAACATTCCTTCGGATTATACGCAAACCTTGTGGTTGCTGGCTTGTTGGATCTTCGTCTGGGCTGGTTTATATGAGTTAACGGCCGTCATAGAAGCGATTAAACGATTAGAGTATCGCACCTTGATTTTTGACATCGGTTGGCCCCTGGCCCGGCTGGTGTTGACATTTCTGGTGCTGGCCGGTGGCGGGCAGATTTATGCTGTCATTACCGCCAATATTGTGGCGACCGGGCTCACCATGATAATGATGGCAATAACAGTTTATCGCCTGTTTTACGACCCATTACGCCACGTGACGGCCGTGTCTCCGTTACGGCCCCTCCTCGAATTTTCTCTGCCCGTCATGTTATTCAACATTGTCATTCTTTCCCAAAGCCAGATTGAAGTTTACTTGCTAACAGTCTTACAATCCGTGGAGGCTTCAGGCATTTTCAGTGCTGCGGCTCGAACCTCCATCCTCATCGTCGCCTTTTTGGAAGGATTGGGCGTTATTTTTTCACCATTTGTTGCTGATCTTTCTCATCGGGGTCGGATGGCCGATTTGCAGGCTTTAGCCACAACCGTTACGCGCTGGAGTTTTATGATCGGTTTACCGGCGGCGATCCTCATTATCCTTTTTAGAGAACCTCTTTTGTTATTGTTTGGAACAGACTTCGTGTTGGCAGCCCCCGCTTTGGTCATCCTGGCTTTGGGGCAATTAATCAATGCGGCTACCGGGCCAGTGGGCATAATCCTCACTATGTCCGGCCAACCCCGTGTCAATCTGGCAAATTCCATCCTGACATTGGTACTCAGCGTGGTGTTAGGTATGGCACTCATTCCCCACTATGGCATTGTTGGCGCCGCTTTAGGCAGTAGCTTTTCTACCAGTATAGTCAATGTTTTTCGTCTGGTCCTGGTCTACAAGCTCCTTCGGATATGGGCATACAACCGCCAATTTGTGAAGCCTGTTATCGCGGCTCTCATTGCCATGGGCATCACGTATACGGCCGTGTTGCGCACCCATCACCACCAAGCAAACTGGTGGTATTCATTGATTGGCATATTGATTTTTCTGGTGTCATATGGAGTCTGCATCCTCCTGTTGAAGCTAGACGAATCAGACTTGATGGTAATGCGTATGGCCCGCTCCAGACTGACTAATTCCACACAGCGAGCACCAGAAGTATGAAACAAGACAAACTGCCTTCAACAGTGCTGCCCGCTCACCCAACTCCTACCATTCGGTTGGCTATTCCCTGGCTAAACACATCTCTGGTGACGGACATTCGCCTCTATTTTGTATTACAACCGTTGCTGTGGCTTCTGGGACTAGAGCTGATTTTGCCGGTATTAATTGCCATCTGGATGTTCATAAAATACTGCCTCCTCAATCTCGCCTTTCGCATGCCCCGTTTTTTTTGGTGGGCAATCTTATTTGGTATTTGGGAACTCCTGCACATCTTCACTTTACCGGCCGGTGAACTTGACCTCTTCCTGAAATCGCAGGGCACATGGATAGCCATCATGTGTCTCTTTTTGGTCATCTACAATGTTGCTGATACGCCCCATCGGTGGAATCGCATATTAGGCGGCATAGAGATATTTTGTGGTATCGTGGTAATCTTGGGATCGCTTTATATCGTTGGTTTTTTGCGATTCGATTATGTTTCCTTACTAGGGAGGATTTTACCAGCAACTATTACGGCCGATTCCCACTTTTTTTCAGAAATATCTTTCCGCACATTTGGAAAAATAGACTTTTTTAGTGCCTACCGGGTACGGGTAACTTTTTGGCACCCTAGCAGCTATGCTTCGGCTTTATTAGTTATATTTGGGATTCAATTTTTTCAATTTCAACGCAGCACCGGCCTGCCTCGTGCCATTAAATTAGTATTATTAGGTCTGACTCTCCTCAATTTGCTCTACACCTTTTCCCGAACAACTTATATTTCTTTCGTTATCATGCTGTTCGTTATATGGTGGTTACAAGGACATTCATCCCTATCTCGCTGGCAGAAATTGGTCATCGTGTCCGTAGTTGTCACTATTGGTATTGGGTATATTTTAGCCATGCTCCTATTTACTGGTGTTGTTTCATTTCAAGTGATCAATGATCTCATCTATGATTTTCGACCTTACAGTGTCCTGTCTCGCGTTCTGGTCTATGAACGCAGTTGGGAACTTGTGTTACAAAAGCCCATTTGGGGATGGGGAACTTTGCTCAAACTAGAAGGGCTGCCATCGGAGTTTTCTGCTGGTAGCCACAGCGATTACTTAAATGTACTATTCCGGTTTGGTATACCAGGGCTTTTAATGTATTTGGCCTATATTTTTGCCATGGGCAGGGCATTGTGGAAAGCCTATCTCGCTGTCCCCTTGGGCGATGGCAAACGTTTCTTGCGCATTTGTCTGGCGCTCATGGCAGCTATGCTTGTCAGGCAAGTGACGTCAGAACTATTTTGGGATTTATACGTCGTCAGCCTGCTTTGGGCTGTCTGGGGGCTTGGTCTGGCCCGTGCTGCTTCCAGCAAATTTGTATTGGAGAGTGGACAAGTTGATGCTAGTTCAGCTCAGTAGACGACTTGCAAGCAGGGAGTGGCTTGGGCAAATTTGAGGCGAAAATGAAAAAAGTTCTGTTGATTTCGGCGTTTTTCCCCCCCCAACAAGGGGGAACTTCCGAAAAAATGGCGAAACGAGTCAAGTATTTTTCCAGATTTGGGTGGCACACGGCCGTGTTAACACCTGAGATTCCCGAAACAGCTACTACAGACGACGGATTGTTAGTCGAAATCTGTGACGCGCAAGTAGAGGTGATACGAACGAAATATCTCTTTAAGCAGCAGTGGCCCTCTTTGCGCCATGATAAAAATCGGTTTCGGGATTTTTACGGTTCAAAAGTTGAGCGCATTATTGATATGGGTTTTGTTCCAAAGGGGTATGTGCGCTGGCTACCTTATGCGTTGCGTGAAGGGCGGAAAATAGTCAAAGATGTTGATGTTATCCTATCCATGAATAACCCGATCACTTTACATGTCATTGGGTATTTGCTGCACAAATGGAGTGGCAAACCCTGGGTAGCGGAGATTAGGGATCCAATAGCTGGTTATGCTTACGGCCGTCGCGGTCCTGAAACCATGAATTATTGGCTAGAGCGGAAAATTATTGAATCGGCTCATGCTGTTATTCAACGAGAAGATGGCACCCCAGAAGACATTCGCGGACGTTACCCAGCATGGCAAGACAAATTTGTCATCATTCCTTATGCTGGTTTCGATAGTGATGATTTTCCTGCGGTTACGCCCCCCTCACAGCGCCACGAGAGAAAATTGGTGATCTCTTACACGGGAAGCTTTTATGGTAACACCATTACACCAATCCCTTTTCTTGATGGATTGGCCCAATTTTTGGCCGAATTCCCAGATGCCAGAGGAGTTATCAAAGTCCTTTTTGCCGGTGATTGGGATGCACAATATGACATGAAGGTTAGCCAAAATAGACTTGAACAAATTGTTGAATATCACGGCCGTGTCAGCCGAAAGGCATGTATTCAACTATGGCAGGAAAGTGATGCTCTCTTGTTGATACTTGGAAAAGAAGAAGATAATTTGCTTCGTATCCCCTCAAAATTCTGGGATTATTTGGGGGCGCGGCGATTCATGCTGGCATTGGTTGACCCAAACGGCCGTGTGGCCCAATTGGTGCGCGAGGAACAACTAGGTGATATTGCCAATACTGATCAACCGGCCGAGATCGCGGCTATGCTGCGAAGAATGTGGCAGGCGTACCAGCAGGGGCAGTTGCAACCACGGCCCAACACGGAATTTTTGAAACAGGCAGAACGAGCCTACAGCGAATGGATGACCGTTTCTGTATTTGAGCAGTTGACAAAATAGAAAAAACTCAATT
>CAYXUZ010000028.1:0-15375 GCA_964467705.1 uncultured Ardenticatenaceae bacterium
GTGCGGCAATACCCCAGCCAACCGAACCCCACAGGCGAATACGGCCGTACTCCGCCCGCCGTTCACCCAATCCCACCATGACCGCATTATCCACCAGGGGCACAATGGGGGCCGCAAAAATAGCATAGAGACAAATGATGGGAATGAGGGCGGCAAATGTTGATACCTGAGTCATGGCGGCAATAGAAAGCCACAATCCGGCAATCGTTATCAACAATAGCAGATGATGTTTGTGGGTAGCGTCCGCCAGAGCGCCCCAGGCCCCCGCCGCCACCATCGTCATCAACGGGACAATGCCGGTGAGCAAGCCAATCTGACGGCCGTTCAGCCCCAAATCCTGAAAATGCAGAGTCAAAAATGGCAAGAGGCAGGCCGCCGCCGCAAAGAATACAAAGTAGAAAGTTTTCGCTGGTCGCATAGAGGTTGGGTAATCGGTTATCGGTGAACGGTAATCGGTTAGTTATCACTCCTTTAGAAGTATGGTCGGTGGGATTATATCACTCTGGTGTGGGGCTAGTAATGGGTGATCAGTATCCCAAAGTCGGACTTCGGATGACGGATGACGAATCACGGGTTACGGGTTACGGATGACGAACACTGTCCGGCGAGTTACAATACCCTATGCACAATTACCTGGACGAATTGAATGAAGCACAATACACGGCCGTGACCGCCGACCCCGGCCCCATCCTCGTCCTGGCCGGGCCGGGTTCCGGTAAAACCCGTGTCTTGACCCATCGCATTGTTTACTTGATCCGCGAATTGCGGGTGCCGCCCTGGCACATTCTGGCCGTTACCTTCACCAACAAGGCTGCCCGCGAAATGAGCCACCGCATCGAAAAAGTGTTAGAAGGGCAGCCACGCGGTCTGACCATGGGCACCTTTCACGCCTCCTGTGCCCGCATCTTGCGTATTGAAGCGGAAAATCTAGAGGGCTACGGCCGTGACTTTGTAATCTTTGACACCGAAGACCAGTTAGCCGCCATCAAACAGGCGCTCAAAGACCTGAACCTGGACGACAAAAAATTTCCCCCTTTCAAAATGCGCAGCGGCATTGGCAGCGCCAAAAACGAACTAATTACCCCGGAAATGTACATCGCCACCAATTATGTGGCCGAAGTCACCAAGCGTGTTTACGCTCGTTACCAGCAAATTTTGGTCGCCAACAACGCCATGGATTTTGATGATCTGCTGATGAATGTGGTCGCGCTCTTTGACCGGCGAGCTGATGTGCTGGCGAAATACCAGGAACGGTTTCAACACATTTTGGTAGACGAGTTTCAGGATACGAATACGGCGCAGTATGGGTTATTGAAGAGGCTCACGGCCGTGCGCCAAAACATCTTCGCCGTCGGAGATGCTGACCAGAGCATCTACATGTTTCGGGGGGCCGATTACCGCAACTTGAACCGCTTCCGCGAAGATTTCCCCAACGCCCGCCAGATTTTGCTGGAAGAAAATTACCGCTCCACCCAGGTCATTCTGGACGCGGCTATGGCTGTGATCAAACACAACCGCAACCGCGTCCACAAGCAGCTATTTACCCGGCGCGAAGGCGGCGAAAACGTGACCGTGCGTGAAGCCTACGATGAAAATGAAGAGGCGGAACGTATTGTGGGCACGGTGCAAGATTTACTGCTGCGTGGCTATTCGCCGGGCGGGATGGCCGTCATGTACCGCACCAATGCCCAATCCCGTGCCCTGGAAGAGGCGTTTATCCGCGCCAGCATCCCCTACCGGCTGGTGGGGGCCACCGCCTTCTATCGCCGCCGTGAAATCAAGGATGTGATTGCCTATTTGCGGGTGGTACATAATCCGGCCGACAGCATCAGCTTCAACCGTATCATCAACACCCCCACACGAGGCATTGGCGGCAAGACACAGGAACAGTTGCAACTGTGGGCGGCGTCATTGCTCATGTCCCCGGCCGAAGCGGTGGTACGGCTGGCAGTTGATCTCGACTGTCAGCATCCGTTTAACGGCCAGATGCTGTACGCCTGGCGCGTCATTCGTGACGAAACCAGCGTGGGTGAACTGCTCGACCTGATTTTGCAGCAAACCGATTTCCGCGGTTACATTGAAGAGAGCGCCAAAGATGAGGATGAAGCCCAAGACCGCTGGGCCAACGTCATGGAACTGCGCAACGTCGCCGCCGGAAACGAAATGTCCTTGACCGACTTTCTGGAACAAATCGCCCTCGTCTCCGAAGTAGATGACCTGGAAGAGGAACCCAACCGGGCCACGCTGCTCACTCTGCACGCCGCGAAAGGGCTGGAATTTCCCATCGTCTTTCTGGCCGGACTGGAAGATGGCATTTTGCCACACAGCCGTTCACTGGACGATGTGGAATCGCTGGCGGAGGAGCGGCGGCTCTTCTACGTAGGCATCACGCGGGCGATGGACAGGTTGTATATTTCCCACGCCTTCCGCCGGTTGGGGTATGGTGGCTATGATGTCTCTGTGCCTTCGCGTTTTTTGCAGGATTTACCACATGAATTGGTGGACGGCGGCAGTGCCAAAAGCCGACGGCAGCAGACGAAAACGCAGGCCAGCAAGTGGGAATGGTCATCAGGATCATCAAGCAGCACGAGTTGGGCCAAGGAGACACGGCCGTCGGCAGCAACACGGCCGTCACCCACTGCCAGCACACCAAAATCAGAAAAATCCCTGCCACCACCCAGGTTCCTCCGGCCAGACATTGTGGACGATGATCACGAAACCTCCCCAAAAACCGCCCGCTACCAAACCGGCCAAAAAGTCCGCCATGTCAAGTTCGGCGTCGGCACCGTCATTGAAAGCAAACTGACCGGCAGCGACGAAGAAGTCAGCGTCGCCTTTCCCGAACACGGCATCAAACGGCTGGCCGCCAGCTTTGCTAACTTGGAAGTGATCGAGTAAACAGTCGAATTTACGGCTAACTGCTTACTGTTCACTGCTTACTGCTTACTACAATGCACTACCTGATTGACGGCCACAACCTGATTGCCCGAATGCCGGACATTTCCCTCAACGACCCGGATGATGAGGTGCAATTGATTTTACGACTGCGCAGTTGGGCGGCACGCAGCCGGAAGCGACAGGTGACGCTCTTTTTTGATGGGGGGATTCCCGGCGGCAAGGATGTGCGGCTCTCCACGCCGCAAGTGCGAGTGATTTTTGCCTCGGTGGGGCAAACGGCCGATGCCCTGCTCATCAATGGCATTAACAAAGTAAAAAACCCACCCGAATTTCTGCTCATCACCAGCGACCAACAAATAATCGCCGCCGCCGCCGCCCGCCAGATGCCCCATCTGACCTCAGACAAATTTGCGGCGCAACTGGCGACCCAATGGCAAGAGACGCCACCCGGCCCCACCATCACCGACGATGATCCGGTGATCAGTGAAGCGGAAGTGGCAGACTGGTTGGCGACCTTTGGCCCAGTAGATGAACGGGCCATTCGCAACCGACCTAAGCCCATACCGCCCAATTTGCCACCACCGGAACCTGAACCATTACCCACCCCTGACACGCCGCCCCTTCCACTTAACCGCGAAGAGCCACAACTCAGCAACAAGGAATTGGATGAATGGCTGGCCCTCTTTGGCGGCGAACCGAAAAAGAAAAAACCGGCGAAGGAGACACGCCCCACCACACCAACTGCACCAGCAACGGCCGTTCCCCCCAAACCACGCCGCTCACGCCCCTCAACCAACAACCCCCACAACCTCAGCCCCGATGACCTGGCCGTCTGGCAAGATTTTGCCAACCGGGAAGAATAAATCAGTTGTTTAATCTATTGGCGGAGCCATCCTGCTTGAATCCACAGGTAACGCGAGGCCACAATTTCGTCATTGTTCAATCGCAAAGCAATTACAGTGGCTCTGCCGACGGCCGTCAATCCAATCACCCGAATCCCCTCTTCACTCCAGACAAAATGTACGTTCCAGGATTGCGTTCTGGGGTTAAAAAGCGGCGCGGTCTCATTCGTTACCGGGTCAACAGCTTCGGTGCGGCTGCCTTTGAACTCATTGCAACGGCGGCAGGCCAGCCATAAATTTTCCCGTACCGTCTCGCCACCTTTGCTTTCTGGGTTGATGTGGTCTATTACTATCCCATCGGACGGCCGATGATGCGTTGTGAGGTCAGACAATAGCCGCAAAGATACCGGGCATCCTGTTCTACCTGGCGACGAAGTTCACGAGGAACGTATGCTTTACTCACGACCCGGACATCTCAACGGCCGTTGGGATACGATGACCACGCCATTTCAACAAGGCATAGGCATAAGAGCGGCGCAACATCAATAAGTCGGCTTCTTCACGCAACGTGTTCAGAGTGGCCTGTTCAACACCGGGTAATTCATCCTGCTCGTTTTTCTCCAACAATGCTTCGTAAAGAGCTGCTTTTTCATCCGTCAAATCTGCCTGGGCAACCTGCCATAAAACAGCATCATCCACCATGTCGAGTGATTCCAGGTCTGGCATAAATCTGGCTGGAACGTGTTTCAATTCAGGAGGCATTCCTGCTCGCAATGATTGTAAGGCCACTACATTCACCGGTTGATGGGAAGTAGCAGCTTTATTCACAAGTTGCTTATACAACTCCTCTGGTATCTGCAAAGTAATTTCTGCCATTATGTCTCTCCTGCCCACAGCAGCTACGCAATTATGCCCAGTTCCTTGCCGCCAGCGATAATGGTGTCGGCACAGTAGTCAATGTCTTCCATCGTGTGTGCGGCGGAGACACAGGCCCGCAGCCGGGCCAGACCTTCCGGCACCACCGGGGCCACCACCGCCTGCACAAAGATGCCATGCCGCTGGCAATAATTCGCCAGCAATGCACCGTGTTCAGTGGAGCCGCAAATGACGGGCACGATGGCCGTTTCCGTGTAGAGCAGGTCAAACCCGGCCGCCCGCAGCCGGTCAGCAAAGTGGTTATAGTTGTCCTGAATTTTCTTCACGCGCCAGGGTTCTTCTTCGATCACGTCAAAGGCGGCCAGGGCGGCGGCGGCCGAAGCGGGTGGCAGGGCAGCCGAGAAGATGAAACCGCGTGCTTCGTGTTTGAGGAAGGTGATCAATTCTTCGTTTCCGGCCACATAGCCACCGGCGCTGGGGATGGTTTTGCTGAGGGTGCCCATTTTGATGTCCACACAATCCGAGGGAAGGTCAAAATGCTCCTCAATGCCATGCCCATGTTCGCCCAACACACCCAGCGAGTGCGCTTCGTCAATCATCAGATAGGCGTCATACTTTCGGCACAGTTTGACCATTTCGGGCAGGTTGATGATGTCCCCGTCCATGCTAAACACGGCGTCAGCAATGACCAGTTTACGGCCGTGCGGATTTGCCTCTCGTAACCTTCTTTCCAGATGATCCATGTCATTGTGCCGGAAACGGACATGGTGGGCCATGGCCAGCATACAGCCATCCACAATGCTGGCGTGGTTCAGCTTGTCGCTGATCACGGTGTCCCCTTTGCGCAGCAAGGAGGAGATGGTAGAGAGATTGGTCACGTAACCGCTGGAAAAGGTGATAGCCCCATCCGTGCCCTTGAAGCGGGCGATCCGCGCTTCCAGTTCATTATGCAATGACAGCGACCCGGCCAGCAGACGGACGCCATGAGTACCTGTACCATATTTATCTACGGCCGCTTTCGCCGCCGCGTTAATTTTGGGATGCCCGATCAGCCCCAGGTAGGAATAGCTGCCGAGCATGATCATCTCGCCGTGCCCTTCCACGTTGACACGGCCGTTGGGCAAAATATCTTGCGTCGCTTCCAGATAAAAATAGAGGTCCCGCTCTTTGTAAAACTTAATCGGCCAGAGCATTTCGGGGGTCAGGGACGGCCGTTCGATTGTGGGTGTGTCCATCATGGGTATTACTCCTTCAATTCAAGCCATTATGCAGCTTGGGAAAATTTATCGTCTGAAAGTTCAATGATGCGGCCAATTTTAGCAACGAACAAGGGAATAAACGAATCACCCGGCTCAATGTTTCATAAGTGTGTTTGCTCACTGAACGCCTTCCGGCGACAATCCCATAATTCGTAAACCGTCATCCGTAACCCGTTATCCGACTTCTGGCTTCGGCTCACGGATTAAGGCTCACGGATTACGGCTCACGCATCGCGCATCACGGGAAACCGACTATGCCCAAATCAACCCGCATCATCAACTGGCGCTACCGCCAGGAGCAAAAACGCAGGCGCAGTGGCACGGCCGTGCTCAAAACCCTCGCTATCCTTCTGTTCGTCATCCTGTTTATGGGCTGCTTTGTGGTGACAATGGGTGGTGTAGGGGTCACGGCCGTGTACGCCTACTTCACCCAGGACTTACCCGACTTCACCGAACTGGAACAGCTCGGCCAGCATGAAACCGACACCTTCGAGACCACCAAAATGTACGCCTGGGGGCCAGAGAGCGCCAGCGGCAACCGTGACCTCACCCTCATCTACGAAATCATAGACCCGCTCGGCGGCGACCGCCAATGGCTGACCTACGCGCAAATCCCGCAGCAAATGATTGACGCCACCGTAGCCATCGAAGACCGCACCTTCTGGACAAACCAGGGCTTCGATCCCGTCGGTATCGGCCGGGCCTTCAACGAATACGTGCTGCAAGGCGGTGACATTCAAGGCGGCTCCTCCATCACCCAACAGGTCGTCAAAAACAACCTGATCGAACCGGAGCGCCGTCTGGTCGGCGAAGAGGTCGGTTTTGAAGATTACCAGCGCAAAATTGAAGAACTGCTGCTGGCGCAACGGGCCACCGCCACCTACTCCAAAGAGCAAATCATGGAGTGGTATCTGAACACCAACTTTTACGGCAATCTGGCCTACGGAATTGAAGCCGCCGCCCGCATCTACTTTGACAAACCGGCCGCCGAACTGACTCTGGCCGAAGCGGCCATGTTGGCCGCCATTCCCCAATCACCTGCGCTCAACCCCATCAACAACCCGGAAGCGGCCAAGCAACGCCAGGAATTGGTGCTGGATGCAATGGCACGGGAGGGGATGATTACGGAGGAAACCGCCGTGGCCACCAAATCCATCCCCATCACCGTCGCTTCCGGCATTGAAGATCGTTTTGACATCATCGCGCCCCATTTTGCCCTCTACGTGCAGCAGCAGTTGGAGCAAATGTTCCCGCCCGAACTGGTGCTGGGCGGTGGGCTGCGCGTTTACACCACGCTCGACATGGAAATGCAGCGGCAGGCCGAATGTGTCACCCGTGCCCAACTGACCTGGCTCTCCGGTGAAACCGGCCCCCCCCTGCCCGCCGACGAAGCCGTTGCCTGTGACGCCCTGGACTATCTGCCGCCGCTACCGGCCGCTGATGTGGGTACCGATTTTGACGTAAACAATGCCGCCGTCGTTATGCTCGATCCGCAAACGGGCGAAATTAAAGCGTTAGTTGGCAGCGCGAATTATTGGGATGAGAGCATTGATGGTTCGTTTAATGTGGCTGTAGACGGCCGTCGCCAGCCTGGCTCCTCCTTCAAACCGTTCACCTATCTCACCGCCCTCAGCCAGGGGTACAACGCGGCAACGATGGTGCTGGATGTGGAAACCGACTTCGGCACCCCTTACAACGGCGTCCCCTACGTGCCCCAAAATTATGACCGCCAATTTCATGGCCCGATGCGCCTGCGGCAGGCCTTAGCCAACAGCTACAACGTCCCGGCCGTCCAGGTTCTCAGTTGGGTGGGCATCCCCAAAGTGCTGCGCACCGCCCACAGCATGGGCATAGACACCCTAGACGGGGGCAACAATGCCTACGGCCTCTCGCTCACGTTGGGCGGCGGCGAAGTAACGCTGCTGGACATGGTCTATGCCTATTCCGTCATGGACAATTTGGGGGCGATGGTGGGCCAGCCGCGCCCCCCAGAACGGCAGCGCCCCGGCTACCGCACCCTTGATCCGGTGGCCATTTTGCGCGTGGAAGACCGTAACGGCAACGTGCTATACGAATACAACCAGCCGCAGCGCCGCGAAATTTTGCCGCCGCAGCTTGCCTATCTGATGAACGACATCCTCTCCGACCGCAACGCTCGCTGCGCCGCTTTTGGCTGCCCCAATGTGCTGGAACTGCCGGACAATCGCCCGGCGGCCGTCAAAACAGGCACCACCAACAATTTCCGCGACGACTGGACGATTGGTTACACGCCGGAACTGGTGACGGGGGTGTGGATGGGCAACAGCGACAACAGCCCCACCAACGACCTGCCCAGCTACAAAGGGGCGGCCCCCATCTGGCACGCGCTGATGAGTTGGGCGTTGGCCGGGGATGCGATTTCGGTGTGGCAACGGCCGTCCGGCATGATTGAAACGGCCGTGTGTAACATCTCCGGCCTGCTGCCCACCCCCTACTGCCCTACCGTCGCCGAGCTGTTCATTGACGGCACGCAGCCAACGACTTTTGACACCATCTACCAGGAATTTGCCATCAACCGGGAAACGGGCCGACTGGCAACGATAAATACACCACCGGAACTCATTGAGCGCCAGATTTTCCGCGTTTACCCGGAAGCAGCCGCCGATTGGGTGCGCGAAAATGAAATTGAGCAGCCGCCCACTGAATACGACACCATCACCGCACCCACGCCGAATAACGAGATTGGGATTGTCTCGTTACGGCCGTTTGCCTTCATCCGCGATCAAGTCACCATCACCGGCACCGCCCGCAGCGACAACTTCGCCTTTTACCGCCTGGCCTACTTTGAAGGGCTGACCCCCGAAAACCTGCAAACCATCGCCGACAACATCAGCGAACCCCAAGAAAACGGCCCCCTCGCTGTATGGGATGTCTCCGCGCTGGACGGCTTATACACGCTGCTGCTCACCGTCGTCCGCAGCGATGGCAGCTTTGCCGAGTTCAGCGTACCCGTCACCGTAGATAATGAGCCGCCAGAAGCGGCCGTCCTCTTCCCCCTGCCCAACCAGCAAATTTTCACCGACGAAACCTGGGTATTGGTGCAGGCGCAGGTGACAGACAACGCCTCCATCCAGCAAGTGGAATTCTTTGTAGACAACGCCGAAGTCCCCTACGCCATCAGCACTGTGCCCCCTTTCACCGAAAAGTGGACGATCCCCGGCCCCGGCTGCCACAGCTTCCGGGTGCGGGCCACAGATGCGGCCGGCAACCAGACCACCAGCGATCCGGTATCCGCCTGCCTGATCAAGCGGGAATGAGTGGTATAATGCAGCCACGAACGCCCAGAAACGATAAGGGTTCCTTGAGAGTAGGACAAGGTAAGGCATTATGAGTACAGAAATGGTTCAGTTACTTCCGCGTTTACGCAAGTTGCCACGCGCAGATAAGTTAAACGTCATTCAATTCTTAGTCTCCGAACTGGTACAAGAAGAAACCTCACTCCTGCAACCAGGTGTTGTCTATCCTGTCTGGTCGCCTTATGATGCGTTTGACGCTGCGGACGTGATGCTCAAAATTCTGAAAGAGACGCCGGAAGACAGAAATGCGTAATGCCCAACGTTTCCCTTTCGTCGCCGCTGATAGCGCGCTTGGCGAAGCCAGTTTACGTCCCTACTTACCTTTAATCCTGAGCTATCAGGGGCAATCAACAGAAACGGCCGGACTGCTAGACACAGGCGCGGCCGTCAATGTATTACCTTATCAGACAGGAATTGATTTGGGTGCTGTTTGGGAGCAACAATCAACGTTATTGCAACTGGCAGGCAATCTGGCGCAATATGAGGCGCGTTTGCTCATGGTATTTGTTCAGATTGGGCAGTTTAAACCTGTTCGTCTAGCATTTGCCTGGACAGAAGCCAGCCATGTACCGCTCTTACTTGGTCAGGTCAACTTCTTTATCGAGTTCAACGTCTGTTTCTATCGTTCGGAACTGATGTTTGAGGTATCCCCAAAAAAATAAACCATATTCCTTTCCTTATTTGAAGGCGAAAGTTGAATTCATTCTTGCAAACCTTACCATTTAAGTGTCATTGGTGTGACGTTGATAAACAGTTCACTCCTTCCGTCCCACCAAAATCGCTTCTTGTAAATGGAATGTCGTGCCCGTATCGGTGACAGACGGCCGTAAAAAATCCGCTGCCTCTCCCCTCACTTCCGTCAACATGGCCCGCAGGTAGCTTTGCATCACGGCATCATGCCGGGCCGCCCAGGGCGCAAACTCCATCTCTTTGTCCATCGTTTCCGCGTGGGTCAACGCCAATCCTGCCACCTGATACGCCTGCTCCCACTCGGCCACACTCAGACAACGGCCGTGACTGACATCCCGCAGCTTCTCAAATGCATTCACAAAATCACCCGCTGGCCCCGCCGGTACCACATTATCCACCACCGCCAGCAACCCGCCAGGCCGCAGCACCCGCGCCGCCTCGGTCATAAATTGGGGTATATCAGCAAAATGGTGGGCGGCAATACGGCAAGTGACTAAATGGAAACGGCCGTCGCCATAGGGCAGCGCCTCCGCCTCCGCATATTCGGCCGTCACATTTGCCAGCCCCCGCTCTGCCGCCTGCTGCCGGGTAATGTCCAGCATCTCGGCCGTCATATCCGTCGCCCAGACATGGGCCACCAGCGGTGCAAAGGCAAACGCCATATGCCCCGCTCCCGTGGCCACATCTAACACCTGCCAATCCGGTTGCGGCGCAACCAATTCCACCAATCGCCCCAAACTCGCCCCTTTCGCATGAGGTTTACTGGTAATGTACGCGGCCGCATTGGCCCCAAATTGCTCTTGCACCAATTGCTTATCCATCCGTTTACTCCTTAAAAAATCATCAAAGATGACGCAGATTTCGCAGATTGAATCCGCGTCCAACTTTCATCTTTGCCCGGTATTACCCAACACGCTAAAATGCGCACTGTCCGTAGAATTGTTGCAATCTATACTGCCAAATGTTGTTGATGGCAAGTGGCATATTGAAACGGAGGTCGCAATCGTGCTGCTAGTTTATCTGGTATCCGCCTGGTTTTTGGGCATCTGGCTGTCGTCGCAGGTCACGGCCGTACCCCTCCCCTATCTTCTGGCAACCGGCGGACTGGCTCTAGTTGGTGCATTGCTGTTGCGACGACGGCGCACGGCCGCTCTGCTGCTGGCCTGTCTGGGCATGATGGCATGTGGCGGGGCACGGGTTACGGCCGTACAACCCACCATCACCCCCGCGCACATCGCCTACTACAACGGCGAAACCAATATCACGCTCACCGGCATCGTCACCGACGAGCCAGATGTGCGTGACCGTTCCATCAATTTGCGGGTGATGGTGGAGGAGATTGAACTGGCGGATGGTACGGCCGTGCCCGTCACCGGTCTCATTCAGGCTCGCACGTTTCGCTTCCCACCCATCCCCTACGGCGCAAAAGTGCAGCTAACTGGCAGCCTGGAAACACCGCCAGCCGACGGCGACTTCAACTACAAAGATTACCTGGCGCGGCAAGGCGTTCACAGCCTGATGAATCTGCCCCGCACCACCGTCCTGGCCGAAGGGCAGGGCCAGCCGCTTTACCACGCCATCTATGCCTTCAAAACCCGCGCCCAGGCTACCATTAACCTGCTTTTGCCCAACCCCCAGGCGGCGCTGCTCACCGGCATCCTGCTCGGCAATGACAACGGTTTGCCACCTGACCTGCAAGAAGCATTTCGCACCACCGGCCTGAGCCATATCATCGCCATTTCCGGGTTCAATATCGCCATCCTGATCGCCATCCTGATCAGCGTCGGCGAACCATTTTTAGGGCGGCGGGGCGCGGCCATATTTGCCGTCATTGGCATCTTGCTCTACACCGTCCTCGTGGGCGCAAATGCCTCGGTAGTGCGGGCCGCCATCATGGGCATCATCTACCTCTACACACAGCGGTGGTTAGGACGGCCGAACTACGCCTTCGCCTCCCTCTTTGCCGCCGGTTTTCTGATGACCCTGGTCAACCCGTTCACACTCTGGGACATCGGCTTTCAACTCAGCTTCATGGCTACCCTCAGCCTGATGCTCTATGCGGACCCATTCACCAAATGGTCAGATCGGCAGTTACAACGTCTCATGTCCCGGCAGCAGGCGCGGCGGTTAATGGGCATTTTATCGGAGGCGGTCGTCATTACTCTGGCGGCACAGGTTCTCACGTTGCCACTCATCGTGGGCTACTTCCAGCAGTTGTCGCTGGTGAGCCTGCCCGCCAACGCGCTCGTCTTGCCAGTGCAGCCAGCCGTCATGACCTGGGGTGGGCTGGCCACACTGGTGGGCATGGTCTCGCCTACCATTGCCCAACCTATTGCCTGGGTCGCCTGGCTACCGCTCACCTACACCATTGCCCTGGTGCGCCTGTTTGCGGCTGTGCCCTATGCGGCCGTCCCCGTGAACGTCAGTTGGGGCTGGATAGTGGCGTTTTATGGCCTGATTGCCGCCGTTACCTATCTGGCGCGGCAAGAGCCAGAGCGCCGCCTACGGTTGCTGGCCGACCTGCGGCCAAATTGGGGGATGCGGGTGCTGGTGGGCGGCACGGCCGTACTCGCCCTGCTCGTCTTCAGTTGGGGCCGCAGCCAGCCCGATGGCAAACTGCATGTGGCCTTTCTGGATGTGGGCCAGGGAGACGCCATCTTCATCCAGACGCCCACCGGCCGCCAGATTTTGGTGGATGGCGGCAACGATCCATCCGCTCTCAATGACCAGTTAGGGCGACAAATGCCCTTTTGGGACCGTACCATTGACCTCATGATCGCCACCCACCCAGACGCGGATCATGTATCGGGATTGGTGGAGTTGTACGGCCGTTACCAGATCTCACAACTCATCACCGATGGCGCGGAAGCAGACGCCTCGTCCGTTTATGCCGCGCTGCTCCAGGCAGCGGCCACGCAACAAACACCACTACACCGCGCCCTAGCCGGGGAAGTAATTGAAATTGGCGACGGAGTACGGTTAGAAATGGTACATCCGGGCACAGAACTGGACGCGGAAAACCGCAACGACAATTCCGTCTCCTTCCGGCTTGTTTACGGTGACTTCTCCTTGCTGCTAACCGGCGACGCCGAAGAAAAAGGGGAAACGGCTATGCTACAAAATGGGTATCCGCTGCAATCGCTCGTTTTCAAAGCCGGGCATCACGGCTCACGCACCTCCAGCATCACCCCATTCCTGACGGCCGTGCAGCCCCAAATCATGGTCGTCTCCGCCGGGGCCGATAACCGCTTCGGCCACCCCCACCCGGAAGTATTGGCACGAGCAGCGGAAAGGGGCACGGCCGTGCTCCGCACCGACGAATTGGGCACGATCGAAGTTGCTACAGACGGCCGTACCATGTGGTGGCAAGCGTGGGGCCGTATTCGGTAATCAGTGAACGGTTATCGGTAGCTGGTTGTATGCTATAATTTTGCCATGATGACGCTGACTGAAATCAAAGCAATCTTGAAAGCACAAAAACCATATCTGGCTGAACGTTACGGCATTAAAGAATTGGCCGTGTTTGGCTCTTACGTGCGGGGTGAGCAGCAAGCCGACAGCGATCTAGACGTGTTAATTGATTTAGAACGACCACCGAAGATTAGCCTGATCGATCTCGTGGAATTGGAAGCCTATCTCTCTGCAAAGCTAAATACAGAAGTAGATATTGCCCTAAAAACCAATCTCAAGCCACGCATTGGCCGACATATCTTGCGAGAGATGGAACCTGTATGAGTAACGAGTTCCTTGATTACATTGATGACATTCTCGATGCCATGCAAAAGGCCGAGATATTGGAATGTAGTGCAAAACGACCTCCCGCGCATCAAACCATTGTTGCTTCAACTTCTTTCAGATTTTGCTTCTTAACCAGACCTTCCAAAAGGTGACAATCCTCACCCTGGATTTGTGCCAATGCCAACTGTTTACACCCCGTAAAAGCATCTATCGTGCAGGGTATTAGAGGTAAACGGTAATCAGTAATCGGTGATCGGTAGATGGAAACCGACAACTGATTACCGTTTACCGAGCACCAATTATTGGCACATGCAAGCCATCACGTCCTTCTTTCAACACAACATCATCGTTGTGTACTTCTTCTACGGCCTGGCTTTCTTTTGCCTGGGGCTGATCGTCTGGCTGGAGTCGCGGCGGGCGTCTACGCTGCGGCTGGCGCGGGCGTTGGGGTTTTTGGCGGCGTTCGGTATTTTACATGGCTTGCATGAATGGTTTGAGATGTTCCAGCGATTGGGCGCGGCCGGGGCCACCGATATTCCCGCCTGGCTTCTCTCCGACGTGCTGCGGCTGGGGCACCTGGTAATCTCCTTCATTTGCCTGGTCATTTTTGGCGTCCAGTTGATATTTACGACCCGTGAAAATCATAAACGGGAACGGCCGTTAGCCTATGCCACGGCCGGGGTGCTCACGGCCGTCTGGCTCATCAGCGTCCTCATCACCCAATGGCTCTACCAACCGGCGCGGGAGGAATTGTTAACGGCCGTAGATGTCCTCGCCCGCTACACCCTGGCCATACCCGGTGCTGTGCTGGCTGCCTGGGCCATCGTCCTGGAACAGCGCACCTTCCGCGCCAACGACCTGCACGAGACCAGCCGCGATTTGCTGCGTGCAGCCGTCGCCTTGGTGTTATACGGACTGGTGGGGCAAATTTTCACCGCGCCCAGCTTCTTTTTTCCGGCCAATGTGGTCAACAATGAGCTTTTTCTGGCCTGGTTTGGCATTCCGGTGCAGTTGTTCCGGGCGGTCATGGCCGCCCTCATCGCCTTTTTTGTCATTCGGGCGTTGCGAGCGTTTGAAACGGAACGGCAGCGCAACCTGGCGCGGGCCAACGAAGAACGATTGGCGGCGCAGCGGCAGGCATTGGCCGTGCAGGAACAGTCGCGCCAGGAAATGGAGATTTTGAACCGCGAATTGCAGACGGCCGTGCAAGACCTCTCCCTCCTCTTCACCCTCTCCCGCACATTGGCCGCCACCCTGGACAAAAAGACGCTGCTGGCCCAGGCCATCAACCAGATCAGCGCCAACCTGCCCCATTTTGCCCGTGGCATCATCGTGCTGCGCCAAAATCCGGGACGGCCGTTGGAATGTGCCGCCTGCCCCGGACACCAGGATTGCCAGACCAACCAACCCTGTATGCAAGCCCGCGCCATCACCCGCGAAATTGAGACAACGGCCATGCCCATCTGCGCCCAAAATGGCAACCTGATTCCCCTGCCCCAGAACACGCCACCCCAGGATGACACCATTCTGGCCGTCAACGGCGAGAGCGCCATTGGCTGGCCCCTGTCAGTGGAAGATCGGGTGATCGGCAGTCTGGTGCTGCACATCCAGCCAGAGGTAACGGCGCTCACCGGGCGCGACCTCTCCCTGCTCAGTACCGTCGCCGGGCTGTTGAGCATCGCCATCGAAAACGCCACCCGCTACGAAGAAAGCCAGGCGCGGGAAGCCTTGCGCGGT
>CAYXUZ010000028.1:15385-29451 GCA_964467705.1 uncultured Ardenticatenaceae bacterium
GCTGCATCAGGTTGTCTCTGTGCAAGAACGGGAGCGGCAGCGCATCGCCCGCGACCTGCACGACGGCGCGGGGCAGGCGCTGACGGCGTTGGGGCTTGGCTTTGCCGCCGTATCGGAAACGGTAAAAAGCAATCCCACCCTGGCGGCGCAACAACTGGTAGAATTGAAACAAATGAGTACCCAAGCACTCACCGATTTACGTGATTTGATTCGGGATTTACGGCCGTCCCTTCTGGACGATCTGGGCCTGGTACCGGCCCTGCAAAATCAGGTGCAGACCTTCCAGGCGCACAGCGGCGTCAATGCCCGGTTTACGGTTCACGGCCGTACACGCCGCCTGCCACCCGACATGGAAACCATCGTCTTCCGCATTGCCCAGGAAGCATTAACAAATATCACCAAACACGCCGCCGCCGAAAACGTGACCGTCACCCTCACCTTTGCCCCGGAAATGGTGCAGTTGCAAATCCGGGATGACGGCCGTGGCTTCCAACCGGACGATATTTTCAACGCCGCCCAACCCCGCCGCGCCTGGGGTTTGCTCGGCATCCAGGAGCGCGTCGCCCTCGTCGGCGGCAGCTGTCAGATTAGCTCAACACCGGGACAGGGTACGGCCGTTGATATATGTATTCCTTTGGTTGAAGAATTAGTAAGCAGTGAACAGTTAGCAGTAAGCCGTTAACCGCTCACTGCCAACTGCTTACTGCTTACTGCTCACTCACTCACTCAAAATGCACACACCCATCCGCCTCCTCCTCGTTGATGACCACGCCGTGGTGCGCTCCGGCCTGCGTATGTTGCTGCAAGCGCAGCCCGATATGCGCATTGTCGGCGAGGCAGAATCGGGCGCGGAAGCCATTCACCAGGTGCGGCTGCACCAGCCAGACGTGGTGTTGATGGATATCCAAATGCCGAACATGAACGGGATTGAGGCCACGCGGGAAATTAAAAAGATGTCGGCGGACACGGCCGTGCTCGCCTTGACCATGCACGAAGACGACCAATACTTCTTTGAAATGCTGCGGGCGGGTGCCTCCGGCTACGTGCCCAAACGGGCCGCCCCGGACGAACTGGTCAGCGCCATCCGCACCGTCAGCCAGGGGCAGGTCTTCCTCTACCCCACCTTAGCCGCCCGGCTGGTGCAAAGCTACCTGGGCCAGCCACCCACCGCCGATACCCCACCCGCTGAAGAACTCACCCCCCGCGAAGAACAAGTCCTCACCCTCATTGCCGAAGGACTGACCAACCCGGAAATTGCCGACAAGCTGGTCATCAGCGCTAAGACGGTAGACCGCCACCGCGAAAACATCATGCGCAAACTGAACCTGCACAGCCGCGTAGACCTGGTAAAGTATGCCATTAAAGAGGGGTTGATTGGGCTGGAAGATTAGGGGCGTGATGCGTACCGATTACGGATTACGCATCACGGATTACGCTCTTCTGAAAGGAAGCCTGGCAGCCCGCGCAACAGAAATAGCAGGTTGTGCCTTCGTGGGTGAGGGTATATTTAGCAGTGGCGATGTCTACGGTCATACCGCAGATGGGGTCAATGGCGGTGGCTACTTTTGTATGGAGGGCAATGGACACGGCCGTTGCCGGTTGTAACACAGCCAGTTCAATCACCTCGTCGCTTTTGCTATCACCATCACAGCCACAAGAGCACGTCTCTTCTTTACCTGTTTCTGTTGTTGCTTCAACGGCCGTCTCCCCCTTAAACAACGCCCAATCCAGCAGTTCCGCGCTGCGCCGCCGCTGCACAATCTCCGCCATAATGCTCAGGGCAATCTCGTCGCCGCGCCGCGCCTGAATGTCCAGCCCGGCCGGCGCTTTCAGTGGCAGCAGTTCCGTCTCCGTGATTCCCTGCATCCGCAGGTAGTCACGCACCGCCTCCGCTCGCTTCGGGCTGGCCACCAGCCCCACATAGGTCGGCTGTGCAGGCAAAATTTTCGCCAGCGCCAGTTCGTCATAATTGCCATGGGTAGCGACGACGACATAGGTATACGGCCATAGCTGCCCCACCACCTCATCCAGATTAGTCAGCACCACGTCAGCAGCGGCTAAAGCCTCGCCTCCGCCATCTACATCTACGGCGATGACCTGGTAGTTCATCGCCTTGCCCAACGTCACCAACGCCTGCGCCACCGGCAGTGCGCCCACCACCAGCAAACGGGGGCGCGGTTGCTGCGGCTCCAGGTAAATCTCTAATGTGCCGCCGCTAAAACAGGTCATGGGCATATCCAGCACTCCTTCACGTGGCGTCTGTACCTCCGGGTCAGTGGACAGGCGAATCAGGCGGGCTTCATCGGCGCGCAGGGCATTCAGGGCCTCTTTGATCACCGTTGGCTGGGCGCAACTGCCGCCAATCCAGCCATGCATCACACCATCGGCCGTAATGATCGCTTTGTCACCCGGTTTGCCCGATGTCGGCTTTTCGGAGCGGACGACGACGGCCGTAACAAACGCCACCCCCGCCTGCACCAACTCATGCGCCTTCGCAAAAAAATCATCGTACATTGCTCACTCCTAATTTTGCCTAAATCTGTGCGTCTAATTTAGAGGCAATCACATGACCCACTCGATGCCAATAGTGATTGCTTAACCCGGTTGCCGCTGGATGTTTGGTTATAACAAAAACTGGTAAGCTATTACTTCCAATATAAAACGCCCCTTCCTCTACCGACAAGAAGTCAACTCCTGCAATCGCCTGCCAATGTTCACGGTAGCTAAAGCTATAAAATAGGATGACTTTTGGGCAGTGCTGGTCAATACGTTGTTGCAGGTGTTTTATACGGCCGTCGAGTAAAGTCCGGCGGTAACTGTCTCGATCCACCAGATAGGGCAACTGCGAATGATCTCCATAAATCCACCGTCTGGTAGACGGAGAGGGTAACGGTAATAGCTCTAAGAGGCAGGTATCACCATCCATACGGCCCAAACAATCGCGTTGATAATCGCGTATCTGGTTTGCTGTTGGCAAATCTCCTTTCATAGCCAGAACGACACGAATGAGCCTTCCCCAGGTTGGTTGAATCTTCGGCCGTTCGCTGAAGAGAGAAGTGATGCCTAGTGCAACGTGATACCCGGCTACATCCTCCAATTCTCGCCTGCCCCTTTCGTTCCATACATTCAACCTGCGCTCAACGCTGGCGAAAGAGCTTCCGCCTCCTTCTTCCATGCCCACAAACCAGTAATCGCCTTCGTAATTGCCGTAGCCATAAAACTGGTTCGTAAAACCTTCAAGGAGCGTAGCATCGAACTGGCGACCACCGCCTTCCTTGATTTCCCGCACCGCGTCCAAAATCTCTTGCCCAATATCCCGTTCAGATTCATTCATCTGCAAAAGCCTCCGTAAATGAGGAACTTGTCAAATCATAGGAACTCAAGATGGTTCTGGAAATCATCACGGTTAAACACATCAGCAAACTCTTTTAGCCGCCGAATACATTCTCCCATACTTAATTTGTCTTGATGGACATAGATAATACCCCAGTGAACTTTAGCCTGAGTCTGATACTCTTGCGCCAGACGAATAAAATCTGTGTCATGAGTAAATACAACCATCTGGTTATGGATAGCATAATTTAACTGTTGTTGATCAGTCAGGCCTAAATTCCCTGAATCTCTAGCAGAGGTCGCGTTTACACCCCTACGTTGCAACCCCGCTACTACAGCTACCGGCACACTCTCATTGGTATAAATTTTGAGAGTCATCTTTAAGGCAACTTGGACGGATACAGTTGGCTTAATTCAGCCACAGTCTGCTCATCAGCAAGAATATCTGCATCTAAGGCCGCCTGGTTTTCATAATAATAAGAAAGTGCATCGTGTACCTGTGCCAGTGTGAGATGGGGGTGGGCATCTATGATTTGATCGGCCGTCCAGCCAAGACGTTCATACTCAATAGCCACTTGTGTCACTTTAATACGTGTTCCCACAATGACCGGTTTGCCCCCGCTAACACCTGGCCTGCGT
The DNA here is from genome assembly GCA_964467705.1 of uncultured Ardenticatenaceae bacterium. Taxonomy (GTDB): domain Bacteria; phylum Chloroflexota; class Anaerolineae; order Promineifilales; family Promineifilaceae; genus CAADGU01. The sequence continues at coordinate 19,358 of CAYXUZ010000028.1, forward strand.
TCCACATACGGATGACGAACTTGATTTACTGGTGATAGGGTTGCTGTACTCATATAACGCTCCTTGTGCTAGTTTGCAAGATATGATAGCCAGCCAAATTTGTGGGTGCAAGGGGCTAAATCAAAAAAGAATCTGAAATGATCCACAGATTACGCAGATTTTTTACCTGCGTAATCTGTGATATTCTTCTACTCTTTCACACCTGCATCTCGCAGTGCTTTCCACACCTTCTCCGGCGTGATCGGAATGTCAATGTGACGCACACCCAGGTGCCAGAGCGCATCCACCACCGCGTTGGCAATGGCCGGCGGTGCGCCCACCGTTGGCGATTCACCCACCCCTTTCGCGCCAATCGGATGGTGCGGCGACGGGGTGATGGTGTGGCCGGTTTCCCATTTGGGGGATTCTACGGCCGTCGGCAGCAAATAATCCGCCAGCGTACCCGTCAGACATTGCCCATTCTCGTCATACACAATCTCCTCGTACAGCGCCGGGGCCAGCCCCATCGTCAGCCCGCCGTGAATCTGCCCTTCCACCACCAGCGGATTGATAATGTTGCCGCAATCATCCACCGCCACAAAACGGCGCACCTTCACCTCACCCGTACCGCTGTCAATATCCACCACACAGATATAGCTGCCAAACGGGAAGGTCAGGTTGGGCGGGTCGTAATAATCGGTCGCTTCCAGCCCTGCTTCCATCCCTTGCGGATGGTTGGTGTAGGCGGCAAAGGCGATCTCCTGAATCGTTTTCGCCTGCTCCGGCGACCCTTTCACCTGCCATTTGTTCACATTCCACTCCAGGTCATCCTCGTTCACTTCCAGCAGGTGCGCAGCAATCTTCTTCGCCTTCGCCTTGATTTTGCGGGAGGCCATCGCCGCCGCGGCCCCGGCCGTCGGCGTGGAGCGGCTGGCATACGTACCCAGGCCATAGGGCGCGGTGTCGGTATCGCCCTCTTCCACTTCAATATCGTTGGCGGGCAGCCCTAACTCCTCAGCGATGATTTGGGCGTAGGTCGTTTCGTGCCCCTGCCCTTGTGACTTGGTGCCAAAGCGGGCAATCGCCTTGCCAGTGGGGTGGATGCGGATTTCGGCCGAATCAAACATCTTGATCCCCAAAATGTCGTAATCCCGCGACGGCCCCGCGCCGACCACTTCCGTAAAGCTGGAAATGCCAATGCCCATCAATTCACCCCGCGCCCGCTTTTCCGCCTGCTCGCGGCGCAGTTCCTCGTAGCCGATCATATCCATCGCCTTTCGCAGCGCCGCGTGGTAATTGCCGCTGTCATACTCCCAACCCGTTGGCGACTTGTACGGAAAGGCGTCTGCTTTGATGAAATTTTTCATGCGGAATTCGGCCGGGTCTATGTTCAAATCGTGGGCCATCATGTCCGCCATGCGCTCAATCATTTGCACCGCTTCCGTGACGCGGAAGGAGCAGCGATAGGCCACGCCGCCCGGTGGTTTGTTGGTATATACGGCGTCAAAGTTGACGTGCGCCGCCTGCAAATCATAAGAGCCGGTGCAAATGCTAAACAGCCCGGCCGGGAATTTGGATGGGTTGGCGGCCGCGTCGGCGCAGCCATGATCGGCCAGCCCATTCACCCGTAGCCCTACAATTTTGCCATTGGCGTCGGCGGCCAGTTCCGCTTCCAGGTGATAGTCGCGGGCAAAACTGTCTGCCTGCAAATTTTCGCTGCGGTCTTCAATCCATTTGACCGGCTTGCCAATCAGCAAACTGGCGACGGCACAGACCACGTAGCCGGGGTAAACGGGTACTTTGCCGCCAAAACCACCGCCAATGTCCGGCGAGATAACCTGAATCTTCTGCTCCGGCAGGCCGCTGACCAGGGCGAAGACGGTGCGGATGGCGTGGGGCGCCTGGGTGGTCATATAGAGCTGCATCTTGCCCGTGGCCGGGTTGTAATTGGCAACCATGCCGCATGTTTCTATCGAGGCCACGTGGATGCGCGGGATGTGCATGTACTGTTTGACCACATGGGCGGCGTTGGCAAAGACGGCGTCCGTCGCCGCCTGATCGCCCACTTCCCAGTGCCAGATGCGGTTGGTCTTCAATTCCTTGTCGTCGCGGATAATCACCTCATCATTCAGCGCCTTGTATGGGTCTACGACCACATCGAGCGGTTCATAATCCACCACCACCTGCTCCACCGCGTCGGCGGCGATGTAGCGGCTGGTAGCCACGACACAGGCCACTTCCTGGGCGTAGTAGACCACTTTTTCGGTGGGCAGCACCATTTGCGTATCGGACATGAGGGTGGGCATCCAGTGGAGGCCATGCGCGGCCAAATCTTTGCCGGTGATGACCGCCAATACACCGGGCATGGCTAAGGCGGCGCTGGCGTCTATGTTCAGGATTTTGGCGTGGGCGTAAGGGCTGCGCACGATGTCCATGTAGAGCATTCCGGGCAACTTGATGTCGTCTACGTAATTGCCTTTGCCCTGAATGAAGCGGGGGTCTTCCTTGCGCTTCATGCGGTGGCCCATGCCGCAAATTTCCGGCGGCGTGGTGATGCGCACTTCTTCGGTGGTGGCGACTACGGCCGAACTGCCCACCGGCGCATCATGTTTGTTCTCAAAACGGTCGGCGACGTGTTTGGGTTTGTTGGGATCGTGAAAAGTGGTCATGCGGGTACCTCCTCGGCCGCCTGCATTTTGGCGGCCGCATATTGAATGGCCTCGACAATTTTGTTGTAGCCGGTGCAGCGGCACAGGTTCCCGGAAATGCCCCAGCGGATTTCTTCTTCGGTGGGGTTGGGATTTTTAGCCAGTAGATGTTTGGCGCTCATGATCATGCCGGGGGTGCAATAGCCGCATTGCAGGCCATGTTTTTCCCAGAACCCTTCTTGCAGCGGGTGCAGCGTGGCCCCGTTGGCCACACCTTCAATGGTTTCCACCGCCCCGCCGTTGGCCTGAACAGCAAAGACGGTGCAGCTTTTGACGGTACGGCCGTTCAACATCACCGTACACGCGCCACAACTGGTCGTATCGCAGCCAATGTGCGTACCCGTCAGGTCCAAATCTTCGCGGATAAAATGCACCAGCAATGTGCGCGCTTCGACTTCCTTCGTAACTTCTGCGCCGTTTACAGTTAATGTAATGGTATGTTTACTCATTTTTATCCTCCTTGTGCCCGTTCGATGGCCTGGCGAATGGCGCGTTTGGTGACAACGCGCGTTAAGTCCCGTTTGTAAGCAACAGACCCGCGCAAATCGGGTGAGGGGTCGCAGGCCGCCGCTGCTGCCTGCCCGGCCGCTTCCAACACGTCGTCGGTGATGGTCTGGCCGATGAGCGCCTGCTCGGCGGCGGTGGCGCGCATGGGTACGGCGCTGACGTTGGTGAGACCGATACGCACGGCCGTGCAGGTGTTACCGCTCATCGTGAGCTGCACGGCGGCAGCAGAAACGGCGTAGTCACCCACTTTGCGTTCTACTTTCAGGTAAGCCCCACCGCTGTTTGCGCCGGGCATGGGGATGCGAATTTCGGTCAGGATTTCGTTGTCGGCCAGCGAATTTTCAAACAGGTCAACAAAAAAGTCGTCAATGGCGATGGCGCGGGTGCCGTTGGGGCCGAGGGCGATCAGTTCGGCGTTGTAGGCCAGCATTACCGCCGGGTGATCGTTGGCCGGGTCGGCGTGAGCCAGATTGCCGCCGACGGTAGCCCGGTTGCGCACCACCGGGTCGGCAATGACGCGGGCGGCGTCGGCCAGCAGATGGTACTTGCCCTGTACCAGCGCCGACTCTTCCAGATCGGCCTCACGGGTCATCGCGCCAATCGTCAAATGACCATCGTCCTCGCGGATGTATTCCAGTCCGTCTATGGCGTTGATGTCTATGAGGACTTCGGGCAGGGCCAGACGGAAGCGCATGGCCGGGATGAGACTTTGCCCTCCGGCCACAATTTTGGCGCCGTACCCGTGCTGTTGCAGCAGGCCAACCGCTTCGGGCAGGGTGCGCGGTGCGTAATAATCAAATTCACCTGGGATCATGGGAACCTCCTTTGGGAAATTAGGAATTATGAATTAAGAATTATGAACACGGTCGGTTGCCTGAGCGTGTCCACACACCTGTCATTCCGAGCGGAGTCTGCGGAGCGAGGAATCTTTCACCTCGTCCGGTGTAGGGAGGATTCCTCCTCGAAGACTCGTCGGAATGACAATTAAAGGCTCTGGCAAGAGACAAACCAGAGCGAATGTTAAAACGGCCGTGACTCGCAACGGCCGTGACCTACCGAAATATCAGATACAAAATCATCAGCACCAATAACACAACACCACCGATAACCAACGGGCGGTATTTGGGTGGTACTAAATCACCGGCCACATCTTTTGCTACATTCATGGCAACCGATGTTTGGGAGGGTGGGGTGTATGTGAGAATTTCTACCTGAGCGGCCGCAGCGGCCGCTTCTTCTTCCGATGCGCCGGCGGCCTGGGCAGCGGCACGAGCGGCGACCTGCACTTTCAGATATTCGTTCAGCCCATCCAGGCTTTGACGGATGATGGATTTGGCCGAGGTGTCCAATAAACGCTGCCCCACACTGGCAATACGGCCGCCTACCTGGGCATCGCCGTGATAGGCGATGTGGGTGCGCTCGCCGTCCGGGGTCAACTTCAGGCTGCCGACGGCCTTCACAAAACCGGGTGCGCCTTTGCCATCCACTTGCATCGTGTAGCTTTCCGGGGCGACGATGTCGGTCAGCTTGATGTTGCCTTTGAATTTGCCCTGCACCGGCCCCACTTTGACGTTCAGGTTGCCTTCGTATTCGTTCTCGGCTACGGCCGTGAACCCTTCCCCACCCGGCATGGCGCTGGACAACACATCCGGGTCTTGCAGCGCTTCCCACACCAAATCCTGCGGGGCATCAAACGTATATTCTCCTTCAACAATCATCCATTTCTCCTTTATTTGAGGCAAAGTGCGCAAAGATTTAGAAGCAAAGAAATATCTGTAAATCGTCAAAGATTACGCAGATTACACCGATTTTTATCTGCGAAATCTGCGTAATCTTTGATTTTCACCTTGTCACCTTGTCAACCTGTCACCGTGTCAGCCGCAATCCGAATTCGCATTTCCGGCCGTACCGAGCGATGCTGGCTCAGGCGGCCCAGGTGATGCGAAAGTTCAGTCAGGCTTTGCAGGTTGTGGACGGGCAAGAAGTCGTCAATGTGGGGTAGGGCGGCGGCCATGCCTTCCACCAATGGCTGATAGCCGGCCCGCCCCAGCAGCGGATTGAGCCAGATGAGGCGGTGGCTGCGCCGCTGCAAATAGGCCATCTCCTGGCGCAACATAGACACGTCCCCCCGTTCCCAACCATCACTGACGATCAGCACAATCGCGCCGCGCCGTAACACGCGGCGGCTCCACTGCCGGTTGAAGGTGCGCAGACTCTCACCAATGCGCGTGCCGCCCGACCAATCCACCACCTGCCGCGCTGCTTCGTCCACGGCGCGGTCAATGTTTTTCAGCTTGAGTTCATGGGTAATGCGCGTCAGCCGCGTGCCAAAAACAAAACATTCCACTTCGCCAAAGCTGTGGGAAACGGAGTAGAAAAATTGGAGGAGCAGACGGCCGTACCGCTCCATCGAACCACTCACATCGGCAATGAGGATGAGGGGGCGCTGCTTGATTTTGCGGCTTTGCCACGACAACTCTATCGGCACACCGCCGGTACGCACGGCCGTGTGCATCACCTGGCGCAACCGCAGCATCTCTCCGTTTTTGTCCGCTACGCGGCGGCGGGTTTGGCGCTGGATCGCCTGCCAGCGCATCTCTTGAATCAGCCGTTTGATCGTCTCCAACTCCTCCGGTGACATCTCCGAAAACAGCTTTTGTTGCAGCAGTTCGGCGTTGCTATAGCTCTCCGTCTTGTCCACCACCTCAATTTCCTGATCAGCCAGTTGGGCTTTGTAAGCCATGTAGGTAACGATGTTGAACTGCTGATTTTGCCGTTTGTGGCGCGGGGCGAGGGGCGCTTTTTGGGGTTGGCTACGGCCGTCGCTCCGGTTGCGCCAGAACTGATTAAATATCGCCTCAAACAGGTGCATCTGCTCCCGCCGTGTCACCAACAAAGAGCGGGCAGCGTGGTACACCTGCTCGCGGCTGCCGATGTCCACCAGCGTCAACGCCTGTGCCAGCTCCACGTTCTGCTGCGGCGAAATAGCAAAACCGGCCTGGCGCAGCAGGGTGGTAAAGAGGAGGAGGTTTTCCATAAAGGTGGTCATTGTTTGAAATAATCAAAGATTACGCAGATTTCACCGATTAAAAATCTGCGTAATCTGCGAAATCTTTGATCTTCATCCCTCGCGTTAGACGCCTTCTATCTGAGCAACGATATTCGCCACCGCCTGCCCGCGCATTTTGTCTACGTCGTCTTGATATTTGAGGATGATACCGAGCGTGGCGTTGATGACGGCCGTGTCCAACACCTGCGTATTCAGATGTCCCAACGCCTCGGCCCAATCCAGTGTTTCGGCCACGCCGGGCAGCTTGTACAGTTCTTCGCGCCGCACCGCCTGAATGAAGTCTACGATCTGCCCGGCCAACTGTGCGGCAATGCCGGGCACTTTGAGGCGCACAATTTCCAGTTCTTTTTCGCGGGAAGGGTAATCAATCCAGGTATACACACAGCGCCGTTTCAGCGCGTCGTGAATTTCGCGGGTGCGATTGGAGGTGATGATGACGATGGGCTTGTAATCGGCGTGCAGCGTACCCATTTCCGGGATAGTGATCTGGAAATCGGAGAGTAGTTCCAGTAGGAAGCTCTCGAACTCCTCATCGGCGCGGTCCAGTTCATCAATCAGCAGCACGGGGGATTGGGTATGGGATTGGTCAATGGCTTGCAGCAACGGCCGTTTCAGCAAAAACTCCTCGGTAAAAATGTCCCGTGTCGCCGGGGCCACGCCGTTGGTGTGCTGCCGCGCCTGAATTTCCAGCAGTTGGCGCGGATAATTCCACTCATACACCGCCTGGTTCACATCCAACCCTTCGTAACATTGCAGCCGAATGAGCGGCGCGGCAAAAGCGCGGCTGAGGACTTTGGCGACCTCCGTCTTGCCTACGCCTGGCTCTCCTTCCAGAAAGATCGCCTTGCCCATCTTCAATGCCAGAAAGAGGCTGGTACTCAGCCCCACATCGGCAATATAGGCATGGCGGGCCAGCAGCGCCGCCATCTCGTCTACAGTATCCGGGGAATATGGGATGCGAATCGGGTCATTCACACCCCTGATGCTACTTCACTCCGGTTACACGCCAAGAACCAACCGGGTCAACTTTTCTACCCAACAGGGCCAACTTTGCCCCATTTTCATGTCATTCCGAGCGTAGTCTTCGGAGCGAGGAATCTTCCACCTCAGCCAGCCAAAAGATTCCTCACCGCGGACGGTTCGGAATGACAATTGTTGCCCAACTGTCATTCCGAGTGTAGTCTTCGGAGCGAGGAATCTTCCACCTCAGCCAGCCAAAAGATTCCTCATCCCTTCGGGGATTCGGAATGACAAGGGCTGTTCACCTGTCATTCCGAGCGTAGTCTTCGGAGCGAGGAATCCTCCACCTCAGCCAGCCAAAAGATTCCTCACCCCTTCGGGGATTCGGAATGACAGGGCAGAGTAGCATGTCATTCCGAGTGTAGTCTTCGGAACGAGGAATCTTTCTTCAACTCATGAAACAGTATTACGTGTACTTCATGGCAAGTTTTAGGCAAACTCTATACGTTGGTGTCGCCAACGACCTGGCGCGTCGTGTCCATCAACACAAAACAAAAGCGCATCCCGATAGTTTCACCGCCCAATACAACATTGATCGTCTGGTTTACTTTGAAATCTTCGGTGATGTCCGTGAGGCCATTGCGCGGGAAAAAGAGATAAAAGGATGGCAGAGAGGCAAGAAGGTGGCGCTGATTGAAGTGCAAAATCCAACATGGAAGGATTTAAGTCTTGATTGGGAGTGACTTATTGAGTGCGTTGAAAGATTCCTCGCCAGAGACGGCTCGAAATGACATGTCAGTAGAGGGAAAAGATGAGGTTTAACAAATTGTTCTTGATTTTTTTACTGTTCGTATGCCTCGTCGGGTGTGGTTCATCAACGGAGGGCACAGCAGAGGCAACGGCCGTACCCGCCGAAGAAGTCACGCTCACCGTTTTTGCCGCTTCTTCATTAACTGACGCCTTCACCGAGTTAGGTCAGGTGTTTGAAGGGCAAAATCCTGGCGCTACCGTCCTGTTCAATTTTGGCGCATCGTCCGACCTGGCTACCCAACTGGCCGAAGGCGCGCCCGGTGACGTATTTGCTTCCGCCAACACCAGACAGATGGAAAACGCGGTAGCCGCCGGCCGGATTGCTGGTGAGCCGGTGAATTTCTTGACCAACAGTCTGGTATTGATTGTGCCGGCCGATAATCCGGCGGGCATGGAAACGCTGGCCGATTTAGCCAATGAGGACGTCAAGTTTGTCACCGCTGCGCCCGACGTGCCGATTCGCGGCTTTACAGACCAGATGTTAGACAAGGCGGCTGCTGATCCGGCGTATGGGGCAGATTTTAAGACGGCCGTACTCGCCAACATCGTCTCCGAAGAAGCCAACGTGCGCCAACTGGCAGCCAAAGTCGTTTTGGGCGAAGCCGATGCCGGTGTGGTTTATAAGTCAGACGTAACGCCGGATATCGCTGACCAGGTACAGGTCATCGAAATACCCGAAGCATTAAATGTGATCGCCGTCTATCCCCTGGCGGCCATCAGTGATTCCACCAGCCCGGAAACAGCCCAGACGTTTGTAGACCTGGTTTTGAGCGATGAAGGCCAGGCCATCCTGGCAAAGTGGGGTTTTGGTCCGCGTCAAGAGCAATAACCCAATTCATTGGTGGCAGGTAGCAGGTCGCAAGTGGCAGGTAACGACCTGCAACCTGCAACTTGCCACTTGCAACGAAAAGAGGGGGTGTTAATCTCTGCCAGTATGTCTCCAACTTCCTCCCTTTTTCGCCGTTTTCATTGGCCGGACGGCCGTACCGTCATTGCCGGTATGGCCGCGGTGATGTTTTTCTTTCTCACGGTGCCGCTGCTGGCGATGGGGCTGCGAGCGCTGCGGGATTTGAGTGGGATTGAGTCGTTGTACGGCCGTGCCGTCGGCAATGCCGTCACACTGAGTCTGTTCACCACCCTCATTTCCGTCAGCATCGTCCTCCTGTTTGGCACGCCGCTGGCTTATGTGCTGGCGCGGTATCACTTTCGCGGCAAACGGGTGATCAACATCTTTGTGGAACTGCCCATCATTTTGCCGCCGGTTGTGGCCGGGTTTGGGCTGTTGATGGCTTTTGGGCGGCGCGGGCTGTTTGGGCCAACCTTGCAGCTCATTGGGGTGTCGTTGCCGTTTACGACGACGGCCGTGATCCTGGCCCAAATCTTCGTCGCCGCCCCCTTTTTCATCCGCACCGTGCAGGTTCGTTTCAGCGCCATCCCCCGTGACCTGATGGAAGCGGCCAGCATAGATGGCGCCTCCACCGGCGAAATTTTCCGGCACATTGCCTTGCCTCTCAGCACACCGGCCATGTTAGCCGGATTGGTACTCTGTTGGGCGCGGGCGTTGGGTGAATTTGGGGCCACCATCCTGTTCGCCGGCAGTTTGCAAGGCCGCACCCAAACCATGCCCCTGCTGGTGTATGGCGCACTGGAACGGAACCTGAATGACGCTTTGTGGAGCGCCTTGCTCCTGATTGGCATGGCGCTGTTGGCGTTGCTGCTCGTCCACTGGATAGCGCGGCAGGTAGAGATAGACCCGTTGATAGAATCAGAAGGAGAGTAAAGCGGTACAGGAAAGATTCCTCACCCCCTCCGGCGGCCTCAGGGCAGGCTCTTCGGGAATTCGGAATGACAGGATGGCACTGCGCTAGACAAGACCCTGCCGCACGGCTTCGGCGGCGGCCTGGGCGCGGGTTTGCACGCTGAGGGTAGCAAAAATCTGGCGTAGCTTGCGTTTGACGGTGGTCTGGCTCATATACAGGGATTCCCCAATGTCCGTATTGCTGGCTCCCTGCACCAGCAGTCGCAAAATAGCAATCTCTTCGTCGTCCAGGGCGTGCGCG
>CAYXUZ010000028.1:29461-29930 GCA_964467705.1 uncultured Ardenticatenaceae bacterium
CAGGGTAGATGGCAAACCATAAGCGGTTGCCGGTTGGGTGGTCTGCACCGGTTCGGTCAGCGCGTGGCGGATCACCTGGTCGGTCACTTGCGAACTGAGTACCTTTTCGCCGCGATGTACGGCGCGAATGGCGTTCACCAGTTGGTCATCGGAAACACTTTTCAGCACATAACCACGCGCCCCAGAGCGCAGCGCCGTCATCACGTACTCCTCATCGTCAAATGAGGTGAGCATCAGCACACGAGCGCCAGGCTGCTGGCGCAAGATGGCGTTCAATGTCTCCAACCCCGATTCCCCCGGCATCCGAATATCGAGCAAGATGACATCGGGATGGGCTGCCTGTGCCAGTTCACGGCCGTCTACCCCATTCTCCGCCTCCCCCACCACTTGTAGGTCGGCCTGCAGCGACAGCAGCGTATGCAGCCCCTCGCGGACGAGGGCCTGGTCGTCGGCGAGGAGGACGCGGATA
>CAYXUZ010000028.1:29940-39308 GCA_964467705.1 uncultured Ardenticatenaceae bacterium
AAACTGGCAATGCCCTGGCGCACAATAGGATGGTCGTCAATGATGATAATGCGAATGGGAGTCATATATTTTAGCGATGGGGAGATGGGGAGATTAAGAGATTAAAAATCTCCCAGTCTCCCCATCTCCTGATCGCAAAACAGGCAGTTGTTTTCAAATGATTTCCAAGACTGGGGCAGTAATGGGCACAGTCAGCGTCACCGTTGTGCCCTGGCCGGGGGCGGTGTCAATGATCAGGCTGCCGCCCAGACTTTCGGCGCGTTCCTGCATACCCAGCAGACCCAGATGACCGCTGTTGTGGCGCTGCACGGCCGTCAGGTCAAAACCACGGCCGTCATCCACCACCACCAGCCGCAAGCAGTCCGATTCAAAAAGCAGCGCCACCTCCGTCCGGCTGGCCTGGGCGTGTACCGAAGCATTTTGCAGTGCCTCCTGCATCAGCCGGTAGACACTAATTTCGGTGCGCGATGGCAGCCGCAGCGGTTCCCCTTGCACCGATACCAGGCAAGGCAGACCCGTGTATTGCTCATACCGTTCCGCGTAGCGTCGCACCGCCGGGGCCAGCCCCAACGCATCCAACGTCGGTGGGCGCAAATCGTGAATAACATTTTTGATCTCCGCTTCCACCCGGTGCAGGATGTTTTGCACCGTTTCCAGCGACTCTTCGGCCCGTTCCAGGTTGCCATTGCCCAGCCGTTTGTGCGCCGATTTCAGTTCCAACAGCGCCCCAATCAACAACTGGTTTGTGCCGTCGTGCATATCCTGGGCAATGCGCTGCCGCTCCCGCTCCTGCACATCCACTGTTTCCGAGAGCAACGTTTGTAACTGCGCCGCTTTCACCGCCAGCGTCTCTTTGGCCTTTTCCAATTGACGGGTGCGTCGCTGTACCTTTTGCTCCAATGCTTCATTGTTCGCCTGCAATTGTTCATACAACTGGGCATTGCGAATGACAATGGCGACCTGCGCTGCATAAGTCATCAACAATTGTTCGTGGTCATCTTCATATGGTTCGGGGCGGTTGGCCAGGCCGATCATGCCAATGGGTTCATCCTGGATGCGCAAGGGGACACCCAGGAATGTGCCCACCGGGGGATGGCCGGGCGGCTGCCCCACCCGGTTTGGTTCGGTAGCCGCATCTACGGAACGCACGGCCCGATTTTCCAGCACCGAGCGGGCGAATATGTTGGGGCGCAGGGGGATGAGGTGGTTGTGATGGTAAAAGCTGCTGCTGGGGTTGAAACCCTGGATAGCGACCACATCAAGCGCCTGGCTGTGTACGGCCGTCAGCCCAATAAAACCAAACTGCGACCCCGTCAGCGCCAGGCAGTGGTGCAGCGCCGTGTCCAGCACCGATTCCAGGCTGCGCAGCGCCGATAACTCCACCGCCATCTGGTAGAGCGCCTGTAACCGCTGCACCTGGGCATCGTTAACCGGAGCTATCTCACCTGCCATCATCTTGTACACGACCAGTAATCATCCGCTCAATCACCTTATCACCCTAAAGCGGCATATAAAAAAACCAGAATAGACCGATTTTAGCGACATAGAATCTTTGCTCTGCCTTCGACCCCAGCGCCGCAAGAAGGTGATCACTCGCGGCCGATCACATCCCGTGCAATCACAATGCGCTGGATGTAAGAGGTGCCTTCGTAAATTTGTAAACCTTTGATATCCCGGTAGAAACGTTCTACCGGGTATTCACTGCTGTAGCCGCGCCCACCATGCAGCAGAACAGCTTCATTGGCAGCGCGGGCGGCGGCTTCGGTGGCAAATAGTTTGGCAACGGCCGTGTGCCGTGTGGTGGGCAATCCATTTTCCTTCATCCAGGCCGCTTTGTACACCAACAGGCGGGCTGCTTCCACATCGGCGGTCATGTCGGCAATGGCCGCCTGCACCATCTGAAAATCGCCAATGCGCTGCCCAAACTGGCGGCGGCTGCGGGCGAAGTCCACGCAGGCGTCCAGGCAGGCCTGGGCAATACCCACCGCACCAGCCGCGACGCTGACACGGCCGTGATCCAACGCACTCATCGCCACCTTAAACCCCTCACCCACATGCCCCAACAGCGCCGTTTTGGGCACACGCATCTCCTGGAAAGTGATGTGGGCATGGCTGGAGGAACGGTGGCCTAACTCTTTGCCCGGCATTGGTTCGCGGTGGAAACCAGGCGTGTCCGTAGGCACGATGAAGGCGCAAATGCCCTTGTGCCGCCTGTCCCGATCCAGCGTGGCAAAAACCAGGGCCACGTCAGCGATACCGCCGTTGGTGATCCAGATTTTTTCACCGTTGATGACGTAGCCGCCAGCCTCTTCGCGGGCGGTGCTTTCCATGCTGGCAGCGTCAGAACCGGCATTGGGTTCCGTCAGGCAGTAACAGCCGATCCAGTCGCCGCTTGCCAGTTGGGGGAGGTAGTGCTGTTTTTGCACGGCCGTGCCCCAATCGTTAATGCACAGGGAGACCAGGCTGCCATGCACCGCCAGAAACCCGCGCACGGAAGAATCCACCCGGCCCAGTTCTTCGGAGATGAGGGTGTAGCTGAGGTAGTCGAGGGCACGGCCGTTGAATGCCGGGTCAATAGTCGCTGCCAGGAAACCCAACTCCCCCATGCGCTTGACCAAATGCAGCGGAAACTGACCGCTCTCGTCCGTCTCCCGCGCCAGCGGCGCCACCTCCTCCTGGGCAAACCGCCGCGCCGTTTGTTGGATTTCTTGTTGGGTAGGGGTAAGTTCAAAGTTCATCTTTATTGCCACCTGAGAATTGAATTCCCAGGCTGGTATGAGAAGTACACTAAAGGACATCGGGATGAAAATCCGCAGCGATTTACCTTAACTCCACCAATCCTTTCTATCCACCATATCTAGTCTGAATGCCTGGATATTTCCACACATATTGCACACGTAAATTCGCCAGTCAGGATTGCCTACTGACTGAAAACCAAAATTACGGACACTCATACTATCATTTGCACGCAGTTCATAAATACCCTGACCACAATATTTACAAGGTTGTGGTATGTCCTTAGCAATAGGGTTAAATTCCTTCTCGACAAGTTTTGTGACTCGTCGGGCTAGTATCAAAATATTCTTCGCTTCTCGGCGCTTCTCTGGGTCATCAACTATCATCAGATCCAGTAGACGATTCACATGTTCCATATAGATATTGTTCCAGCCTAAAGGAGAATCGAAATTCTTTCCCTTCAAATCCCATTCTGCTAAACGATGCTTCTCTCGACTAAATACTTTGCCACCAGATAACAACCAGTAAAGGATTTTTCCTAATGAATATATATCACTCTTAGAAGAGATTTCGCTAAACCTGCCATCTTCAAGTTCAGGGGCTATAAATAGTCTTGGGCCGACAGCTTCCTCAGTAAGGGTCAAACGGATACCATCTTCCTCCACATAACATATTCCAAAATCTCCTACAACAGCAGGGCCTTCAGCAGAGCGAAGGAATATATTCTCCGGCTTTAGATCACGGTGAACAATGCCTTGATGATGAGCATAGACTACCCCTTCGCATATTTGCTGAAATAACTCTAATGCCCTAACTGGGGAGTTGTACCAGAAAGGTTTGGTCTGAGTAAGATTTCCTCCGGAGCAAAACTCTGTTACAAAATATGGCTTATCAGCGCTCAAGTTAAAATCTATCAATTGAAGAATATTCGCGTGGCTGAGATTCCTAACAACCTCAATTTCGCGTTTGAAGCGCTCAATTCGATTTATGTTCTTTAATCGTTTTAATACGTAAAGAATCTCGTCCCCTCCATTTTCATCTGTTACTAGGAAGGTGTGAGCTTGTCCCCCCTCACCAAGAGACTCCTTTACTTTCCATCGCTCACCGTAAATCTGTGCCATTAGAATTTACCTTGTATTAGGAGGACTACTTACGTTTTTAATCATTGTTATCCAGATAAGCAAAGCCTTCACATTCAATCAGGGCATCGGGTTGGAAGAAGGCGGTGACTTCAAAGAGGGCCATGGTGGGGTAATAATTGCCGAAGTATCGTTTATGCACACGGCCGAGCGCTCTCAACTTCGCCACGTAATCATTCCGGTCTTTGACAAAGATGTTCAGCTTGACAATATCCGTCATTTGCCCACCGGCTTCGGCCACCACCGCCTGCAAGTTCAGCAGCACCTGTTCATACTGCGCCACGACATCACCAGGGGAAACGACACGGCCGTCTGCCCCCGTCGCATCCTGTCCCGCCAAAAACAACACGGCCCCACCGCTGCACAAAATCCCATGGTTAAACCCACGTGGCGGCGGGAGGTGAGAGGGGTTGATGAGTTTTTTAGGCATTTTTAGTAAGCAGTGAGCGGTAAGCAGTGAGCGGTCAGCAGTAGGCAGTGAGCAGTGAGCGGTTTCAGGTGTCGGTGAAGTATTCAGGGCTTTGCTCGCGGATGATTTTGGTGGGATTATTGCAGAACAGATGGGATTTATCCATCATGCTGCCAAGCATTCGGCCAATTTCTTCGCACTTTTGCAGTAGATGGTGGGCTTGTGTTGGGGTAAGGTATTCACAATCAAGGGCAATTTCTATCCAATGTTGTGTTTCTCTTTGTTCGCCGTCAGCATCGGTCAGCTTACTGAGGAAATGGTTTTCATACCGCCGTTTTGCCCAGGCTTCGGCAATCTGTGCGCCAATTGAACGCGATGACCGGCGAATCTGATCAGTCAAAGAGTACACTTCCTCACGAGGAAACTTCTTACTCAACTCAAAAATATCCCTGCTTAATTCCCTCGATTTACTATAAACCATCAAATCCCGAAAATTCCCCACATGCGGCAACTTCCCCATCTCTACACCTCCTCTCACAACTGCTTACTGCTCACTTTTCACTGCACACTGCTTACTGCTAACTGCTTACTACTTACTATCTTCCCACAAACCGCGGCACCGCCTTCTCCTTAAACGCTTCGTAAAAAATCCTGTGGTCTTCACCCATGAGCATGAGGGCTTGGGCCTGGGCTTCGGCTTCAATGGCCGAGGCTAAATCCATGTGCCATTCGTTGTTGAGCATCCGTTTGGTCAGCCCCAGGGCGGTGGTGGGGCCATTGGCCAGGCGGGCCGCCCATTCCTGGGCGGTGGGGAGGAGGGCTTCGGGGGTAGTGACTTTGTTGACCAGACCCATACGTTCGGCGTCTACGGCCGTGACCTTATCCCCAAACAGCAATATCTCCATCGCCCGCCCCATGCCCACCATGCGCGGCAGCAGGTAGGCCGCGCCCATATCCGCCCCCGTCAGCCCCACGCCGGTAAAGAGGAAACGGAAGCTGGCATTTTCCGAAGCAATGCGCAAATCGGAGGCCAGGGCAATGACCGCGCCGGCCCCCGCCGTCGTGCCGTTTAAGGCAGCAATGATGGGCTTGTCCAGGTTGCGCATGTTGTAAACGGTAGCCCCGGTCATGCGCGTAAAGTCGAGGTGGGCTTTTACGTCCCGATCCAACAGTTCGCCGATGATCTCATGCACGTCGCCGCCGGAGCAAAAGGCCCGTCCTGCCCCGGTGAGCACCACCACTTTCACTGCGTCATCGTATCGCAGCCCTTCCATCAAATCCCGGAACTGGGCATAAATATCAAACGTCAGCGCGTTCAGCACATCGGGCCGGTTAAAGGTGATAGTTGCCACCCCTTCGTGTACGTCATAGAGAAAATCGTAGGTCATCCTGTCCTCATCTGGTAGAATTGTTGCCGGGGTAAATGGTTTGCAATGGATTGCTGCTCGTCTTGAATAGACGCCATTTTAGCAAAAGAGATGGAACTATGAAAATCAGCATCATTGGCGGCGGGCCGGGTGGATTGTACATGGCCGTACTCCTTAAAAAACAATGGCCCCACCATGACATCACCGTTTACGAGCGTAACCGGCCTGATGACACCTTCGGCTTCGGCGTCGTCTTCTCCGACGAGACATTGGGCATTTTCAAGGAGTACGACGCACCCTCTTACGAAGCGATCCGGCGCAACTTTGCCTATTGGGATGATGTGGAAATCCAATTCAAAGGGGAAACGTTTCGTTGCACCGGGAACGGTTTTGCCGGTTGTTCACGCCAATCCTTGCTGCGGCTGCTGCAAGAACGCTGCCGTGAACTGGGCGTTTGCCTGAAATTCCAACATGAATTTGAACCGGGCCACCTTGCCCAGGAACCGTTTGCCAGCAGCGACCTGATTGTGGCCGCCGACGGCATCAACAGCAAAATTCGGGAGGCGCACAAGGAACATTTTGGCACGGCCGTAGACCTGCGCCGCAACTACTTCTGCTGGCTCGGCTCCACCCGCGAACTGGACGCCTTCCACTACTTCTTCCGCGAAACCCCACACGGCCCCCTCGTCGCCCACTGCTACCAATACCAGCCGGGCATGTCCACCTGGGTCATCGAAATGCCACCACGCACCTATTTTGGCTACCAATTCGATAAACTAAATGCCGAAGCTGGCGAACACATTCCCATCATTGCTGAAATCTTCGCTGCCGAATTAGACGGCCGTCCCCTCATTAACAATCGCTCCCTCTGGCGGCAATTTCCCACCATCAGCAACCAGACCTGGGTCATGGGCAAGGTGGTGCTGCTGGGCGACGCCAAAGCCACCGCCCATTACGCCATCGGCTCCGGCACTAAGTTAGCGATGGAAGACGCCATTTCCCTGCTGGAATGTCTGCGCCAGACCGATACCCTGGCCGACGCCCTACACCGCTACGACACCGACCGCCGCGAAGAAGTAGGCAAAACGCAGCACACGGCCGATGTCTCCCTGCGCTGGTTTGAGGCGCTGGAACGCCACTGGCCTCTTGATCCCCGCCAATTCGCCTTTGGCGTCATGTCCCGCGCCAAAAGCATGACCTATGAAGAACTGCTGGTGCGGGATGAAACATTCGTCAAACCGGTGCAGCGCTGGTTCATCCACCAGGTGCGGCAGCAGGGGTTTGAGGTGGCCGACGGGACGCCGCCCATGTTCACCCCCTTTCGGCTGCGAGAGATGGTGGTGGAAAACCGGGTGGTGGTGTCGCCGATGGCCCAATACACGGCCGTAGACGGCGTTCCCAACGAGTGGCATTTTGTCCATCTGGGCAGCCGGGCCATTGGCGGTGCGGGCTTGATCTTTGTAGAGATGACCTGCCCCTCACCCGACGCCCGCATCACCCCCGGCTGCACCGGCCTGTGGAACGACGAGCAGTGCGCCCAATTCCGGCGCATCGTCGAATTTGTGCATCAAAACAGCCGTGCCAAAATCTGTATGCAGCTCGGCCACGCCGGGCGCAAAGGTTCCACCCAACGGCTGTGGGAAGCGGAGGACCAACCGCTGCCCAACCCAGACGACAATTGGCCGCTCGTCTCCGCTTCGCCGCTGCCCTACCTGCCCGGCGTGAGCCAGACGCCGCGTGAACTGAGCCGCGCCGATATGACCCGCATCATCGCCGACTTTGTGCGTGCCACCCATTACGCCGAAGAAGCCGGTTTTGACATGCTGGAAATCCACATGGCGCACGGCTACCTGTTGGCCAGCTTCATCTCGCCGCTGACCAACCGGCGCGCAGACGAATACGGTGGCCCCATTGAAAATCGGCTGCGTTTCCCGCTGGAACTGTTTGCCGCCTGCCGCGCCACCTGGCCTGCCCACAAACCGATGTCGGTGCGCATCTCTGCTTCGGACTGGACGCCCGGCGGTTTGAGCGAAGAGGAGTTGACGACGCTGGCCTGGTTGTTCAAAGAAGCGGGCGTTGACCTGATAGATGTATCGAGTGGGCAGACGGTACCGGAGCAGCAGCCGGTTTACGGCCGTATGTACCAGACCCCTTTCGCCGATCAAATCCGCCACGAGGTGGGCATCGCCACCATGGCCGTGGGCGCGATTACCACGCCCGATCAGGTGAACACCATCTTGCTGCAAGGCCGCGCCGATCTGGTAGCATTGGCACGGCCGCATCTGTCCAATCCCTATTTCACCCTGCAAGCCGCCGCCCACTATAACTACCGCCCGCAGCACTGGCCTGACCAATACCGCAGTGGCCAACGCCAGGCGTTCCGCGAAGCCGAAAAAGCCCGCGCTGAGTGGCTGGAAAACCGACGTCTGCTGAAACCACCGTCCCACAGACCAGTAAGCAGTGAGCGGTAAGCAGTGAGCGGTGGAAACTGCTTACCGCTCACTGCTTACTTCTAATAAGGAAAACTCATGCGAGCCGATGATTTACCGCTTTATTACAATGCCGTTGAGATTTTGGAGCACAATCTGGCCGAACGCGGCGACAAGGTGGCGCTGTACAGCCCTTCGCGCAATCTGACGTTTCGTGAAGTCAGCCAGGAAGCCAACCAGGTTGCCAACGCCCTGCTCACGCTGGATGTGCGCATCGGCGATGTGGTCGGGCTGCTCACCTATGACACGCCGGAATGGGTAACGTGTTTTTTTGGCACCCTCAAAATCGGCGCAGTGTCACTGGGGCTGAATACCCTGCTCACCTCTGGCGAATACGACTATATCCTGCGTGACAGCCACGCCCACGTCCTCATCGTCCACGAAGAACTGTTGCCCAAAATCGCTGCAATCCGCGCCGGGCAACCCTACCTCAAGCACGTCATTGTCGTTGGCGCAGCGGAGGGAGAAATGAACTATGCGGACTGGATCGGTGGTGAATCTAACACCTGTGAACGAGTACACACCCACCGCGAAGATTTGGCGACGCTCAACTATTCCAGCGGCACCACCGGCGAACCGAAGGGCATCCCCCACGCCCACAAAGATTTGCCCCTCACCGCACAGTTGTGGGGCGTCAATGTGTTGGGGCTGCGCGAAAGTGACCGCACCCTGGCCGTAGCCAAGCTCTTTTTCACTTTTGGCATAGGCGGGAACTTGCTCTTTCCCTGGTATGTGGGGGCCAGCGTCGTCCTTTATCCCGGCGCGCCGCGTTTTATCAACCACATTTTAGACCTGATTGTCCAGTTCAAACCGACCATCTTTTACAATGCGCCCACCGGCTACGCCATGGCGCTGGCGATTCCCGATCTGGTGGAGAAGTATGATTTGTCCTCGCTGCGGTTGTGTGTGTCCGCCGGGGAAGCGCTGCCCGCCCCCATCTGGCAACAGTGGCAGGCGCGCACCGGGCTGGAGATTGTGGACGGTATCGGCTGCACGGAAATCTACCACATCTTCATCTCCAACCGGCCCGGCGACATCCGCCCCGGCAGCAGCGGTAAACCGGTGAAGGGGTTTGACTTGAAGATCATCGGCGAAAACGGGCAGGAAGTGAGGCAGGGGGAGATTGGCAATTTGCTGGTGCGCGGCGAGACGACGGCGCCGCCCTTCACTCGCACGGCGCGCACCTCACGGGCGATCGTCGCCCGGTCCGTCTGGCCGGTGATCGTCA
>CAYXUZ010000028.1:39318-46850 GCA_964467705.1 uncultured Ardenticatenaceae bacterium
TGCACCAATACCAGAAGAGCCGCCAGACGTTCCAGGGAGAATGGCTGTTTACGGGGGACAAGTATTATGTGGATGAAGATGGCTATTACTGGCACGCCGGCCGATCCGACGACATGATCAAGGCGGGCGGCATCTGGGTGTCGCCGATGGAGGTGGAGAGCGCGTTGATTGGGCACACGGCCGTGCAGGAATGTGCCGTCGTCGCCAAAGCCGATGAAGCCGGGCTGTACAAACCCAAAGCGTATGTGGTACTCAAACCAGGGGTCGCCCCATCCCCGGAATTGGAAAAAGAACTGATCCAGTTTGCACGGGAACAGATGGCAGAGTACAAACGGCCACGCTGGATTGAATTTGTAGAAGACCTGCCCAAAACTGCCACGGGCAAAATCCAGCGGTTTAAGCTGCGGGATTAGCTGCTACCAGACATCCGATTTTTCAAAAAAATCGGATGTCTAATGCATAGCAATAGAGAGCGAGCATGAGAACACAAGTTGGTATCATTGGCGCGGGGCCGTCCGGTTTATTGCTGGCGCGGTTGCTGCATTTGCAGGGCATCGAAAGCGCCATTGTGGAGCGGCAGAGCCGGGAGCATGTGCTGGGGCGCATCCGGGCCGGGGTGCTGGAACAGGGGATGGCCAACCTGCTGCGTCAGGCACAGGTGGGGGCGCGCATGGACAGGGAAGGACTGGTACATGGCGGGGTGAATCTGGCGTTTAACGGCCGTACCACCCGCATAGACATGGCTCACCACACCGGCGGCCAATCCGTTATCATCTACGGCCAGACCGAACTCACCCGCGACCTGGTGGAAGCCCATCTGGGTGCAGGCGGCGTCATTCACTACGAAGCGCCCGCTATCGCCGTTGACGATTACCAAACCGACCATCCGCGCATCGTTTACGAGCGAAATGGGCAGCGTCAGGAGATCATCTGCGACTTTGTGGCCGGGTGTGACGGCTATCACGGCGTCGCCCGCCAGAGTGTACCCGCCGACCAAATCACCCTCTTCGAGAAAATCTACCCCTTTGGCTGGCTGGGCATTTTGTCTGATGTCCCTCCGGTAAACGAAGAACTGATCTATGCCAACCACGAACGCGGTTTTGCTCTGTGCAGTATGCGTTCCCATACCCGCAGCCGCTATTACGTGCAATGTGCGCTGGAAGATAACGTCGCCAACTGGACGGATGACGCTTTTTGGGATGAACTGCGGCGGCGACTGCCCGATGATGTGGCCGCACAAGTCACCACCGGCCCTCGCCTGGAAATGAGCATCGCCCCCCTGCGCAGCTTTGTGGCCGAACCGATGCGTTTTGGCAACCTCTTCCTGGCCGGAGACGCGGCCCATATCGTGCCGCCTACCGGGGCGAAGGGGCTGAATCTAGCCGCCTCCGACATCTACTATCTCTCCCGCGCCTTTATCGCCTATTACCAGGAGAAACGCAGCGATTTGCTCGACCGTTATTCCAACGCCGCCCTGCGCCGCGTCTGGAAAGCGATCCGCTTTTCCTGGTGGTTCACCGGCCTCATGCACCGCTTTGGGGATGATGGACTGAACCAGCGTTTGCAGGTGGCCGAACTGGATTATCTGACCGGATCGGTGGCCGGGCAGACGGTGTTTGCCGAAAATTATGTCGGTTTGCCCTATGAGCAGTTTGAGTAGATTTTGAGAGGAAGGTTTTATGATGAATTTTGCCACCATCAATGGCATCACGTTGCATTACACGACCGACGGCCGTGCCGCCCATCCTGCCCTGGTATTCATCAACTCGCTGGGCAGCGACCTGCGCATTTGGGACGAGGTAATCCCCCATCTGGCCGACCACTTTTTTATCATTCGCGCCGATAAACGGGGCCACGGCCTGTCGGGCTGCCCTCCGGGGCCATATACCATCAGCCAGATGGCCGATGATGTGGTCGGGCTGCTGGATTTTTTAGGGGTAGGCACGGCCGTACCCATTGGCATCTCCATTGGCGGCCTGATTGCGCTGGATATGGCGGCTCGTTATCCGGCCAGGGTAACTAGACTGATCTTGTGTGACACAGGCGCGGTAATCGGCACGGCCGACATGTGGAACCAACGCATCGCCGGTTTAGAAGCGGACGGCTTCACGCACCTGGGAGCCAACATTGTAGCCCGGTGGCTTTCACCCGCTTTTGCGGCTACCCAACCGGCCGCTTACCAGGGCTACCTGAATATGCTCACGCGCACCCCGCTGCCCGGCTATACTGCTGCCTGCCAGGCCATTCGGGATGCCGACTTGCGCCCGGCGGCGCAAACCATTGCCACGCCCGCCCTGGTATTGTGCGGCGCAGAGGATATGGCGACGCCACCGGATTTGGGGCGAGAACTGGCAGGGTTATTGGTGAACGGCCGTTTCCAGCTTATCCCGCACGCCGCCCACCTGCCTTGCATCGAACAACCCGAAGCATTGGCAAACGAGATCAACGCATTCCTGAGGTCAACCCCATGACAGATGGAAAATATACCAAAGGCATGGAAATTCGGCGGGCCGTGTTGGGGGACGAACACGTAAACCGGGCCGAAGCCAACAAGACCGACTTTGACGCTGACTTTCAGCAGTTCATCACCGAAACGGCCTGGGGCACGGTGTGGGCACGGCCAGGGCTGGACCGCAAAACGCGCCATCTACTGACCATTGCCATGCTGGCCGCTTTGGGCCGCGAACAAGAACTGGCTCTGCATATTCGCGCCACCCGCCAGACCGGCGTCACCCCAGATGAATTGAAAGAACTGTTTTTGCAGGTGGCGATTTATGCCGGTGTGCCTGCGGCCAACACGGCCGTCACCATCGCCAAAAAAGTGCTGACAGCCGAGTAATCATGGCTTTCTCCCCTACCGATTCATTGCTTTATGCCCCCTTGTTTGGCGACGCGGACATGGCGGCGCTCTTTAGTGATGAGGCATTTGTGCGCCAGATGTTGGCAGTGGAAGCGGCGCTGGCGGTGGTGGAAGGGCGGTTGGGCGTCATTCCTGAAAATGCGGCCACCCAAATTGCCGCTGTCGCTGCCCAATTGACCGTAGATTTTGTCCAGATGCAAGCGGGCATGGAAAAAGATGGTGTGCCGGTTATTGAACTGGTACGACAGTTAAGGAGCGCGGTGGGCTACCCGGCGGCCGATTACGTGCATTGGGGGGCGACAACGCAAGACATTGTGGACACGGCCGTTATCCTGCAAACCCGCGCCGCCCTCACCCTGCTCCAATCTCGTGTGGAATCACTTGTCCACTCGCTGGCAGGGCTGGCAAATCGCCATCGCCATACGCTCATGGCTGGCCGCACCCATGCTCAACACGCGCTGCCCATCCCCTTTGGCCTGAAGGTGGCGGGCTGGCTGGCGCCGCTCCTTCGTCACCGGCAGCGGCTGGCAGAATTACGGCCACGACTGCTGTGTGTGCAGTTCGGCGGGGCAGTCGGAACGTTGGCCGCATTAGGGGAAAGGGGCACGGCCGTGCAAACCGCCCTGGCCCATGAACTGCAATTAAACATTCCACTCATGCCCTGGCACACCCAACGTGACAATCTGGCTGAACTGGCCGGCTGGCTCTCCATGCTCACCGGTAGCCTGGCTAAAATAGCCCAAGACATCATTCTATTGGCACAAAGCGAAGTGGGGGAACTGCGCGAAACAGGCGACCCGGCGCGCGGCAGCTCCAGCACCATGCCCCAAAAAAGCAATCCCATCATTAGCGAGACGATCATTGCCGCTGCCCGCACCAATGCGACCCTGCTCTCGGCCATGCACCAGGCGCAGATTCAGGAACATGAGCGCGGCACACACGGCTGGCAAATGGAGTGGCTGACGCTACCGCAAATGTTTGCCCTGAGCGGAGCAGCCTTGCAGAAGGCGCTCTTTTTGAGCCAACATCTGATGGTGAATGAGGCGCAGATGCGGGCGAATGTAGCCGCTTCGCATGGCTTGATGATGGCCGAAGCACTTACTTTTGCTCTGGCAAAAACGATGGGGCGGGCAGCAGCAAAAGAGTTGGTACACACGGCCTGCCGCGAAGCGCTGGCACAGCAGCGCCATCTGCTGGATGTGGTGCAGGCCAAAACCAACGCCGCACTGGATTGGGATGCTCTGAAAGATGAGGGTGATTATTTTGGCGCGGCCGGGCCGTTGATTGACCGGGTGTTGGCGGAGGCGAGTACAACCCGTGAGCCGTAACCCGTTATCGGTAATCGGTGAGTGTTTGTTTGGAGGGGTTGGGAGACACGGCCGTAGTCGTTACAATCTCCCCTCATGCATCATCGCCTCATATTTACCCTGTTTCTGCCGGGTATGATTCTGTTTGTGGCCTGCCAGCAAGCCCCGACCGCGTCATCTGTGGTCGTCGCCCAGCCAATAGCCGCGCCGGAATTATTTACGGCCGTGCCAACTCTGCCTGCTTCTGCCGCTTCAGCCACTCCCTTACCGGTCACGCTCACCCCTTTTGCCAGCAGCACTCCGGTGACGCCCACCGCCGTTCCTCCCACTCCCACGCCCTATTACACCGGCCCATTGTCACCCGCCTGCGGCCAACTGCTGCCCATTTTGCCCACCAACACAACGCCAAAAAAGACCACCCTGTCGCCCAATGCAGAGGCGGTAACGGCCGTGCGGGACATCATCCCGGAAACGGCCGTGCCTGCCTGGCAGCATATCCTCAGTAACCCAGACCATGTGGGGTTGGTGGCTTACCGTGTGGGTGACGAGGCCAACGGTGTCTACCTGAACGCGGATGTGCAAATGCCGCTGGCTTCGGTGGTGAAACTTATCCCACTGGTGGCTTATGTGGAGGCGGTGAGCGGCGGCGAATTAAACCCCGCCACGTCTGTACCCGTGTCCACGCTCGATGCTTATTATTTGCCCGGTTATGATTTGCGTGCGCACAACCGGGCGCTGACCGAACTGACGGGAAAGGATCTGATCAGCGGCGACCCGCCCCAGGCGCGGCTGGAGGATGTGCCCTGGATGATGATCCGGCACAGTTCCAATGCGGCCGCCGATTATTTGCAGTTGCTCTTGGGGCAGGAACGGGTGGAGGCAACGGCCGTTTCTCTGGGGTTGGCCAGCCAGACCGCCCCCTGTACCTGGTTAGGGCAGTTTATGGCGATGGCTAATCACACACGTAGCGGCGGCGATTATACGGCCGTGCAGGGATATATAGCAGATGGGGTGAGTTACGGCCGTGAGGCCAGCCAACTCGCCGACGCTTACGTCAACGACCCGGTGTTCCGAGAAACAGAACGCGCCTGGCATCAGGAAAACCGACGGCCGTCGGTGGAGACGCAGCGACTATTCAGCCATACCCTGAACGCGCATGGTACGCCGCAGGAGTACGCGGCGCTCATGGCTCGCATTGCCCAAAACGGCCTCGGCAACCCGGAAAGCAGTTTTCTGGCGCGCAAGTATCTGGAATGGCCGATGGTCTTTGCCGATAATCAAGAGTTGTTTAGCAACCTGGGGTACAAAAATGGCTCATTGCCGGGTATTTTAACGACCGCTTATTATGCCTATCCGAAAGGAGAAGTGACGCCGGTTGTCGTCATTCTCTTTTTCCATGACCTGCCCCAGCATACCTACCGGCTGTGGCGAGACACCCTGCCCCATGATGAATTTGCCCGCTGGCTGCTGGTTGACCCGGCAGCGATACCGGCGGTGAAGAATGTAATCGGTAATCCGTAATCCGTAAGCCGACAACGGATTACGGATCACGCATCACGGATTACGCAAAAGGGAGAATCGCATGAACGAATTAGCACAATTCCGGCAACAAATTGATGAGTTTATGGCCCATCATCCACAGTCACCGCTGGATGAAGAACAGCGGGACAGCTTTACCGGGCTGGCTTATTTTGACGTGAATGACGAACTGGTATTTGATGTGGAGGTGGAGCGGTTTGCTGATGATGAACCGCTGTTGGAAATGGAGACGAGTACGGGGGAGGTACGGCCGTTTCGCCGTTGGGGCCGTTTCGCATTCACCGTAGACGGGCAAGCTGCCAGCCTCACCATCTACTTTGACGGGCACGGCCTCTTTTTGCCCTTCAAAGACGCCACCAACGGGGCGGAAACTTATGGCGCGGGGCGCTACCTGGACAATCACCGCCCCGGCCTGGAACAACTCAGCGCCAACAAAATCCGTGTAGACCTGAACTACGCCTACAATCCCTATTGTGCCTATTCGCCTTACTATTCCTGTCCCCTGCCGCCCCGCGAAAACTGGCTCGCAGTCCCCATTCGCGCCGGAGAGAAAGACTTTCACTGATAGGGATGCATATGATTCTCTGGTTTATTCTTGCTATCGTATCCCTGTCTCTCAGCCTGGGCATGGCCGTTATTTTTGTGTTTTTCGCTCTGATCGCCCTCAATGGGTACATGAGTATGCAGGCCGCTATGCCGGCCTACCTGGCGTTTAATTGTATGGTCTGGCCGATCATGGTGGGGCTGACAACGGCCGTAACCTGGGTCATCACTGCCTTAGTCAAACGGCAAAAACCGCTCTGGCAACTGGCCCTGCTGAACGTGGCAATTGTCACCATTTGCCTGGGAGTGATAGCCGCCCTGCTCTATTACACCTGACGCCGGGTCATTCAATGGAGAGAAGATCATGCTGGATCGTGCCCGCCACTTTTCTCAGGCACAAAAAGCCATCATGGCTGTCACGGCCGTATTGCTTGCTGGCTGTATTCTGTGCTGTGGTTGCGCCAGTCTGGTTGCCCTTTTCAGGTCTGGCGAAAACAAAGAATTTGTCAGTTTAGCCAGCAACGAAGAAGTAAGCGGCGAGTTAGCTACCGTCATCCGCATCATTGACGGAGATACAATTGAAGTGGAAATCAATGGGCACACCTACCGTGTCCGTTACATCGGCATGGACACACCGGAACGTGGTGAACCATTTTTTGACGAGGCTACTGAAGCCAATCGGCGACTGGTAGATGGGCAGTCGGTCACGCTGGTTAAAGATGTATCCGAAACAGATCGGTACGGCCGTTTACTCCGCTACGTCTATCTGGCTGATGGCATATTTGTCAATGCCGAACTGGTCAGACAAGGCTATGCCCAGGTTGCCACTTTTCCTCCTGATGTGGCCCACCAGGAGCTATTTGTCCAGATGCAGCAAGAAGCACGCGATGCCGGTCACGGTTTGTGGGGTCTCCAAGATGGGGCACGTGTACCGCGTCCTGTGTATACACCGCAGTCAACCTATTCGCCATCGGACAACTGTGATCCCGCTTATCCCACCGTTTGCATCCCCTCACCACCACCGAACCTGAATTGTGGGTCAATCCCTTATGATGACTTTGAAGTTTTAGAACCTGACCCACACGGTTTCGATGGGGACAATGATGGCTGGGGCTGCGAAAGTTAAGAGGCAAAGTATGACTTCACTCAGAAACAGATACGAACAGATTGACTCAACACTGACGGAATGGATGGCGCAAAATGGCATTCGCCTGCTGCGTTTTAGCCTGGGGGTGGTTTTTTTCTGGTTTGGGGCGCTCAAATTTTTCCCCGGCCTCAGCCCG
>CAYXUZ010000029.1:0-8268 GCA_964467705.1 uncultured Ardenticatenaceae bacterium
CGTTGCCATCAACACCACCACCGCATAATAACGCGGCGATGTGGGCGGTACGAAGTGTTGCTCTACCGAAAAAATGACCGGGTGTCCCACCGTCACCAAATCGGTTAACGAATAAGCCACCAACGCCGAAATCAGCGTATAGGCCAACTTTTCAATCAACGGCCGTTGGCGGTACATGATTTCAATGGCAAAAAAAGCGGCCGTTAAGGGCGCACCGAGTAACACGGCCACGGCCGCCGCGATCCCGCTCAACTGCGCCGTCTGCAAATCATCCGGGTCATCCGCCTGCCACCAGCGCCAGAAACGGCCGACCAACCCAATTTTCTCGTTGGCCCTGGCGATGGGTTGGCGCGGTTTGAACAGGCCAGCCGAACTGCTCTCGCCAATGAGGGTGACGCTGGCTTCCAGGCCGCCGCTGCCGCCACTGCCCAATGTCACCAGCGTGGCCGCAAACTTGCGCAAGGCCAGCGAGAATGTGGGCAACTGCCAGCGCACCTCCAACCCTTCCTGCCCTTGCAAGACTCGTTCAAACGCCGGTTCCGAGGTGTAATACAGCGCAATCGCTCGCTCCAACCCATCCCCCTCCACATCATTTAGCTCGTGGATGACGCCTTCATCGTCCCGATAATGCACCATCACGGCGTGGGTGCGGGCAATGACTGCCACAATAAGTGCCCCCACCAGCAACGGGACCAGCACCAATAATTGCTGTGGGCCGTGTCCTAACTGTTCCAGGTTGTGCAAAGTCAGGTCAAAGAGCCAATGGACGCTCAATTTCAGGGGATAAACAATGGCCCAAACAACCACGCCAATAATCACCGATTGCACCACCAGGCGGCGTTCTTCATCATCAAATGTGCCCGGCAACTGGCGAACGGCGCGGAGGAAGGTGGCTGGTACTCTTTTCAAAATGAACTGGCTGGCTTACTCGGCCGTAAAAATCTCGGTCAAAGCGACCTGGAAACCGGGTAGTACATCATCGCCCACGAGGGTATCTTCTTTGCGCAGCAGTTTCATCTGCTCCAGCGAACGATACACATGAATCTGCTCTAACTGCGGGTCAACCACCCACACCATCAACACATCCACAGCAAAATAGTCCGCCAGCTTCTTCTGCACTTCGCTCCAGGTATTATCCGGCGACATCACCTCCACCACCAGTTCTGGCGCTACATTTAGATACCCTTCTGCCTGAGCCTGTGCCAGCCGTTCATGGGAAATAAAAGCCACGTCGGCTGCCCGCACTGTATCCGGGTTGCGCCTGGTATAAATGCCCACCTCCCCACTCAAAGCACGGCCAATAGGGTGTGTTTTGGAGTAAATGTATAACAATGCACCAATAATGTTTTCAATATATCCATGTGGGTGTCCGGTGGGCATGAGGTATTTAATCTCCCCTTTGACTAATTCGGATGGGCCAATATCGCCCATGGCGTATAATTCTTCGCCAGTTATGGGCTTGGGGGACAGTTTGGGTGGGTGTTTGGTGGGGGTGGCTACGGCCGTAGGTGTACTCATGGGTTTTTCCTCTGGTCTATAACATGCGCCTTCATCCAGGTATCCATCGCCTCTGGCAAAGGCAGTTCTGGCGGTTTGCCGTAGTCAACAGCCCGGTCATAACCTAAAAGGTCATACATAGCGGTAAAGGCTGCCTGCAAATCTAGCAGCGCATCGCCGTCATCAGGCAGCAGCGGCACCGGCACAAC
The DNA here is from genome assembly GCA_964467705.1 of uncultured Ardenticatenaceae bacterium. Classification (GTDB taxonomy): domain Bacteria; phylum Chloroflexota; class Anaerolineae; order Promineifilales; family Promineifilaceae; genus CAADGU01. The sequence goes on from CAYXUZ010000029.1 coordinate 1,707, forward strand.
CGGCAATGGGTCAGACAGGGCAATTGGCCAGACATCGGTGATGGGGCGTTTTTCAGCCCGGCTGAGAAAAACGAAATAGGGAACAGGTGGTAGAGGTTGCTGCATGGGCACCCGTTTGCCCTGGCGTAATAAATCTATTTCCAGCAGATGGGCGGGGCTGAGTAAGATACGGCGGCGTTTAGCCAGATATTCGTTATACCCATCGCCTCGTTTGTTCGTCGGAGATAGCAGTTCAACGGCCGTGACCAATTCCCGATTGGCGGCATCCCGAATTTCAATGGTGACATGCGGCACGGGTGAAGGAATCACGGTGGCAATTTGCAGCGGCGGTGTGAGAACGGCCGTTTCCCGCAGCCAATGATCGCTTGTGCGGTGTTCGGTTACGCCCACGTCTGGGTACATTTCCGCAGTGGTAACGACCACACTCTCCGGCGATTCCATCACAAACCGTTCGGCCGGTAAAACCAGGTAACGTGGCCGCAGTTTGGGGGCCAATTGGCGCACGATTTCGGCGCTCAAAGAAAAATGCACCGTCGTCCACAGCGAACCTTCCAGATAGGGATCCATACCCGGAAATGGTGATGGCATCTTAATCTCCTCAGGCAAAGCCTGGGGCATTGTACCATAAACAAAGTGAGGCGTAATCCGTGAGGCGTAGTCCGTAATCGGGTCACGGGTCACGCATCACGCCGCCTTCCGGTTCATAACGGCCGACAACCCGGTATCGTTTCTGCAAATAGGTAGCCCGTACCCGCTCAATGTCCGCCAGAGTGACAGCGTGTAATTGTTCCAGCACCGTCTCATACCAGTGGTAGTCGCCCACCACCGCTTCAGCCATGCCCAATAACTGCGCCTGCCCGGTGATGCTCTCCCCGGCCAGCACAAAGTCCGCTTTGGCCCGTTTCAGCGCTTTGTCCAGTTCCGCCTGGGTGATCGGTTCCGTTTGCAGACAGGCCAGTTCGGCGTCCAGGGCGGCTTCCACTTCATCCAGACTACGGCCGTGCCGCACCACTGCCTGAATCGTATACAAAAACGGGTCAATGGTCGGTGTCAGGCCACCGGAAACAGAAGCGGCCAATTCCGTGTTTACCAACGCCTTGTACAGCCGCGAGCTTTTGTTGCTGCCACTGCCGCCAAACATACCCAGGCTGCTGCCGCCCGCCAGCGCCGCATTCAGCAGCGCCAACGGGAAAAAGTCAGGATGGCTGGCCGCCGGAGCGCGGTAGGCTACCGTCAGGTAAGGGGTATCACCGGGGCCGTGGACGACCACGCGCCGTTCGCCATTTTGCGGCGGCTCCTGGCGAACGACGGGTAAGCCGTTTTCGCCCGCCGGGAGGTTGCCATATAGTTCTTGCAAACGAGCCAGCATCACGGCCGTGTCAAAATCCCCGACGGCGACGAGGATGGCATTGTTAGGGGTGTAGTGACGGCCGTAATGCCCCAACAAATCCTCTCGTGTCATCGTCTGCAAATCGGCCAGATCGCCAATCACTTCATGGTGGTAGGGGTGGACGCGGAAGGATACGGCCGTGAGTTCCTCATCCAGCAGAAAATCCGGGTCATTCTCATACATCTGCCGCTCGGCAATAATCACCGCCCGCTCCGATTCCACTTCGTCAGCGTCCATGATGGTGTTCACCATGCGGTCCGCTTCCAGGCGCAGCGCCAGGTCAATGCGGTTGGCGGGCATCGTCTCGTAATACGCGGTGAAGTCCAGCCAGGTGAACGCATTCCACTGCCCACCTTCGCGGGAGACCAGCCTGTCCAGCGACCCATCAGGAAAGGTGGGTGTGCCCTTGAACATCATGTGTTCCACCCAATGGGAGACGCCGGTCAGCGACGGCCGTTCGTGGCGGCTGCCCACACGATACCAAACCATGAAACAGATCACCGGCGCATGGTGCATCTCTTTGAGGAGAATGGTGAGGCCGTTGGGGAGAGTTGTTTTTGTCGTCATAGAGTAATTGGGTAATTGAGTAATTGGGTAATTGGGCGGGGATTATAGCGTGTGGTGGAGCGATGGGGTAACGGGGGGTTACGGCCGTTACCTGCATCCAATACCTGCCACCCGCCACTTGCCACCTGCAACCAATAGAAATGTAAGTATAATCATTCTTATGACAGACCGCCTCACCTACCTCGGCCATGCCACCGTGTTCATTGAACTGGACGGCGTGCGGCTGCTGACTGACCCGCTGCTGCGCCACCGCATCGCCCATTTGCGACGCCGACGGCCGTACCCCACCTTCGACCACCTCACCCCTCTGGACGCCATCCTGCTCTCCCACCACCACCGCGACCACCTGGACATCCCCTCGCTCAAAAAGTTGGGGCGAGACACCCGCATCATTGGGCCAGCCGGTACAGTCGAGATGCTCAAAGGGTATGAGTTCAGCCACATCGAAGAAATGAGCGTGGGCCAACAAACGGCCGTTGGCCCCCTGACCATTCAAGCTGTTTTTGCCGACCACGTCAGCCAGCGCACCCCCATGGGAGCCAGGACAGAATGTGTGGGCTTTATGGTGTACGGCCGTGCCACCAGCATCTACTTCGCCGGCGACACCGACCTCTACCCGGAAATGGCCGACCTCCACCCGGACATCGCCCTGCTGCCCGTGTGGGGCTGGGGACCAACCCTGGGCGACGGCCACATGGACCCGGAAACGGCCGCCAAAGCGTGCGCCCTCATCCAGCCCAAACTGGCCATCCCCATTCATTGGGGCGCCTTCCACCCCATCGGTTTTGGCTGGCTCAACCCCGTCTTCCTCACCCTGCCCCCCATCACCTTCGCCGAGCGCACGGCCGCCCTGGCCCCGGATGTGTTGGTGCAGGTATTGCCGCCGGGGAATAGCCTGGAACTTGACAAGGTGACAAGGTGAAGGGGTGACAGGGTGATGTCACCTTGTCAGATGTCACCCTGTCACCTTGTCAGGTATGCTGTATGAACCTCCTCACCCTGGAAAACGTCTCCCACTACTACAGCGAACGGCTGCTGCTAGATCAGGTGAATTTGCTTGTTAACGAGGGCGACCGTATGGGGTTGATTGGGCGCAACGGCAGCGGCAAGACCACCCTGCTGCGCCTGATGGCCGGATTGGAGACGCCGCGGGACGGCCGTGTCAGTCGCACCGGTAACATCCGCGTCCAATATCTACCCCAAGAACCACACCTGGATGAAAATCTGACCGTGTTAGACGCCGTTTTCCAGAGCGACGCGCCGCAAATGCGCCTGCTGCGGGACTTCAACCGCGCCAGCGACCGGCTGCACCACGACCCACATAATCCGGCATGGCAGGCTGAATTTGCCGAACTTTCGCATCAGATGGATCTCACGGGCGGCTGGACGGCCGAAGCGGACGCCAAAACCATCCTTACCCGGCTGGGCATCACCCAATTTGATGCGCCGGTAGGCACCCTTAGTGGTGGGCAGTACAAGCGCGTAGCCCTGGCCCATGCCCTGCTCGACCCGGCCGACCTGCTCATTCTGGATGAACCCACCAATCACATTGACGCTGACACCATCGCCTGGCTGGAGGATTATTTGCGCAAGCGTCCCGGCGCGCTGCTGATGGTGACACATGACCGCTATTTTTTGGAGCGGGTGGTGAACAAAATTGTGGAATTAGACCGGCGGCAGTTGGTGGTGTATGCGGGGAATTACGGCCGTTACCTGGAACAACGTACCCGCCGCGACGAACAACTCAGCACGGCCGAAGCCAAACGGCAGGGCATCCTGCGCCGCGAATTGGAATGGCTGCGCCGCGGCGCACAGGCGCGCAGCACCAAACAAAAAGCCCGCAAACAGCGCATTGAAGAATTGCGCGAAATTCAGTATGACCGGGGTGACGAGCGGGTGGCCCTGGCTTTAGCTTCGCGCCGCCTGGGCAAGCGTGTGCTGGAAGCCACCGGCCTGAGCAAAAGCTATGGCAATCTGACCCTCTTCCAAAACCTGGACTTTCACCTCGATCCCGGAGACCGGATTGGCGTGATTGGCCCTAACGGGGCAGGCAAAAGCACCTTTCTGGATGTGCTGGCGGGCAAAACGTCCGCCGACAGCGGCACAATAAACTGGGGCCAGACGGTACAACTGGGTTACTATGACCAACACGCCAGCGGCCTGCCGGAAAACAAGCGTGTTATCGAGTATATCAACAGCATTGCCCCCAACATTCGCACGGCCGAGGGCGAAAAGGTAGAAGCGGCGCAAATGTTGGAATGGTTCCTCTTCACCCGTCCGGAGCAGCAGTCGTATATCAGCAGCCTCAGCGGCGGTGAACGCCGCCGCCTCTATTTGCTGGCCACGCTCATTCACCAGCCAAACGTGTTGTTCCTGGACGAGCCGACCAATGACCTGGACGTACAAACGCTGACGGTGCTGGAACAATTTCTGGACAACTTTGCGGGCTGCCTGGTGGTGGTCAGCCATGATCGCTTCTTTTTAGACCGCAATGTGGACTTTTTGGCGAGTTTTGAGGATGGCGTCTTGGGCACACGCTACCCCACGCCGTTTGAGAACTACCAGCAGTTACGCGCCGCCGAAAGCCAACCAACGCCTCCCCAATCTCCGGCCAAACCATCCCCACCACCACCCAAAACGGCCGAACGGCCGCGCAAGTTAACATTTCAGGAAAAACGGGAACTGGAAGAATTGGACACGGCCGTGCCCACCCTCGAAGCCCGCATCACCACACTAGAAACCCAAATTAATCAGGCGGGCGGCGATTATGCCCGGCTGCAAACGCTGGTCGCCGAATTGGAAAGGGTGAAGGTGGAATTGGACACGGCCGTGACCCGCTGGCTAGAACTCTCCGAAATCGGCAGTTAAATCTGACAGGGTGACAAGGTGAAGGGGCAACAAGGTGACATTTTGCCCCTTGTCACCATGTCACCATGTCACCTTGTCAGTTATAATTCCTTTATGAACGAACCCAAGTCGCCCGGTTCCCCACGTTGGAGTGTGAGCAGCAAACGAACCGTACTGATCATCATGTTAGTATTGGCGCTGCTCCTGCTGTACCGTGTACAAATCGTCTTGCTGCCGCTCAGTCTGGCAACGATTCTGGCCTACCTGCTTGTGCCACTGGTCAATCTACTCACGCGCACCCTGCGGCTGCCACGGTTGCTGGTCATCGTCGCCATTTATCTGGCGCTCGTCGTTCTCATCATCTCCATTCCCGTCACCGCCGCCCCGCCCCTCATCAACCAGATTTCCGTTTTTATCAGCAATGTGCCCCATTACCTGGCCGAATTGGGCGCTTTTTTTGACGGCCCTATTGTACTGGTCGAGGGGTATGAAATTCCCGTCAACGAACTGCCGTTTGAGCAGGTATTTAACTCCTTAAGCGCCAATCTGGTAGATATTGTACAGACACTAGGCGGCCGTACCCTAACCATTTTTGGCAGCGTCGCTTCTCTCACCATTTCCACCGTTGGTTGGCTGATTCTGGTCATGATCATCTCCTTTTACCTGGTCAAAGATCATGAGCGCCTGTTTGAAACGGTGCTGCAACTAACGCCAGAGAATTACCGCTCAGACGTGCGCCAGCTTGGCGAACAAATCAGCCGGACATGGAACGCCTTTTTGCGCGGTCAACTGGTCTTATGTCTGGCCGTTGGCCTCATCGTCTACATAGTGGCCTCCATTTTAGGGTTGCCCAACCCCGGCACCTTAGCCATTTTTGCCGGATTTATGGAACTCATCCCCACCTTTGGCCCGGTACTGGCAGCCATTCCGGCCATCTTCCTGGCTATTTTCCAGACAGAAAGTAGTTGGTTGGGCAATTTCATGTCTCCGTTCTGGTTTGCTTTGTTGGTGGCCGGGATTTACGCGCTGATTTACCAGTTTGAAAATTATGTACTCGTGCCACGCATTATTGGGTATCATTTGAAGCTGCACCCGCTGGTGGTGCTGGTCGGTGTGGTGGGGGGTGCGGCCGTTGCTGGTGTGTTGGGTATCTTATTGGCCGCGCCGGTTCTGGCTTCCGCACGGATCATTTTGCGGTATATTTATTGCAAACTGCTCGACCAGCCGCCGTTTGCTCAGGGGCATGAGGTGTTGCAGCCGGTGGACACGGCTGTGCTGCCCAAACTGCCTCTCCCTCTCGAAAAACGGCTGGAACGGGCAGATAATGAAAAGAATTCAGTGGAAATGGAGAAAAAATGAGCAAAAAAGAAAACGACGATATGGAAATGGACGTCCTGTCCGAAACGGAAAACTTTGCCGTCTGGCGCAGCCCGGATGATGATGGCTTTTTGTACCACATTGAGCTGGGCAGCATTACCCTGCACCTGGCCGCCGATGAATATGAGGAGCTAATTTTGCTGCTCAGTGGCGCAACGGCATAACTATCTTTTCAGGAGGGGAGGCTTTAGCCGAAACTGTCGGCTAAAGCCTCCCCTCCCGCTCTTTATTCATGGATGCACGTTCAGAACGAGAAACGGAAACACACAAAGTTGCCTACGCGCCCATGATCCGGGACATGGCCGCCGGGGAACGGCCGCGGGAACGGTTGGTGCAGGTGGGGCCAACGGCCGTGTCCACCGCCGAACTCCTGGCCATCCT
>CAYXUZ010000029.1:8278-17324 GCA_964467705.1 uncultured Ardenticatenaceae bacterium
GCACCGGGGTGCCCGGCGAAAATGTGGTACGCCTGGCCGAACGGCTGCTGATCCAGTTCAAAGATTTGCCCGGCCTGGCCCGCGCCTCCATCCCTGAACTGATGACCGTGCATGGCATCGGTGAAGCCAAAGCGGTGGAAATCAAGGCTGCGCTGGAAATCGGTCGTCGCCTTCTGGCCTCCGCCCCGCAGGAAAAACCGCGTGTCACCACCCCTGCCGATGCCGCCAACCTGCTTATGTCGGAAATGATGTTTCTGGAAAAAGAGCATCTCAAACTGGTGCTGCTGGATACCCGCAACAACGTGTTGGGCACACCCACCATTTATGTGGGCAGCCTGAACACCTCCGTCATCCGCGTGGCCGAACTGTTCCGCGCCGCCATCCGCGAAAACGCCGCCGCCTTCATCGTCGCCCACAATCACCCCTCCGGCGACCCATCCCCCTCGCCGGAAGACATTCGCGTCACGCGCCAGCTTGCCCAGGCGGGCAAACTGCTGGACATTGAAGTTTTAGACCACGTTATTATCGGTCATCAACGGTATGTATCGTTGAAAGAAAGAGGACTTGGTTTTGACACATAAAACGTAAAGCGTAAAACGTAATTTGCCTACGTTTTACGCTTTACGTTTTACGTTTTACAAGAATGGCCCAAACACGACTACTACTCAACGGCGCAGTGGGCAAGCCGTTTTATCCTTATCGAGACAATAACCAGTTGATCACGGCCGTTGGCTGGGCGCCCTGGTGGGTGGAACCGACGGCGGGCGACCCCGGCTGGAAAAATCGCCAGCCCGTTTACAGCCCCATCACCCTGGATGAAGCGCTGACGCAGCAGGTAGCCACCCCCTTTGGGACGCACATCGGCGGCTTGTGGCAGCAGGTCCCGTCCGCACCGGGCAACAGTTACGAATTTTCGGTGGAAGGGCAGGCCTGGTCGAGTGAAGATACGGCCCCCGCCAGCCGCCTGGAAGCCAGTGACGTCAATCTGCAAATTGGCATTGACCCCACCGGCGGCCTGGACCCCAACAGTCCGCTGGTGGTGTGGAGTGGCAAGGCCAGCCCCCTCAGCCATTGGGAGACGCTGCACCTGACGGCCGTTGCCGAAGCCGCCATCGTCACCGTTTACTTGAAATCGGCCCCATCATTACCCAAACGGCAGCAAACCGTTTTCTGGCGGCAGGCCGAACTGCGCCCCATCGGGCGACACAAACGCAGCGTCAACATCGTTGGCGCGGGTGACACGCACATTGCCGTGGAACCAGAACGACCGAAACCGGGGGAGACGGTCACGGCCGTCATCTCCTCTACCCGCGACCATGCGGCCGTTGACCTGCTCATCACCCGCCCGGACAACAAACTCACTACCGTCATCCCGCGCGGCAAGACGCTGGACGGCGACCGCCACCTCTGGCGCTACGAATTCATCAGCGATTACGACGGCCTGTATGAACTCCGTTTTGTCAGCGACAAAGGGGCGCGGCTGCTCTCGCTGCGGCTGCTGCAAGTGGCTCACGATGTCCAACTCGTACCCAGTGACAGTTCCCGCTACAACTACCGCCGTGTCTATGTACTGCTGCCACCGACGGCCGATATGAAGTGGTTATTAGCAGCGGCCAAGGGTGGGTATGACGGCCGTTTCACCATTGGTTTTTCCGCCGATGATGCCGGGATCGGCGACCTGGAAGCCCGACACGTCCTGGCCGTCAATCCGCACCATTGGCCGGAAGTGCTGACCGCTTCCTGGTTTCAGCAGCATTATCCGGGGGCGCGATTCACCCCGGTTGTGGCCAACAAACCGGAAGATTTGGAAGCGTGGCTGAAGAACTGGACGGGACTTGATTGAATCAGTGAGCAGTGAGCGGTAGGCAGTAAGCAGTAATTCCCACCGCTCACTGCTCACTGCTTACTTCTCGACTATGAAACTAGACATCCGCTTAGTTGAAGAACCGGCCGACTATTGGGCCGTGGAAGAAATCTCCAGAGCCGCCTGGGGATTGGATGATTACCGCGAAGTCATTCCGGCGCATTTGATGATCACCTTCCAGCAAAATGGCGGCCTGCTGCTTGGCGCGTGGCTGGATGGCAAACTGGTGGGCTTCTCCGTCGGTTTTATTGGATTAACGGAAGATGGCACGGCGACCAACGGCCGTGTCAAATTCTGCTCCGAACAACTGGGCGTGCTGCCCGAATACCAGAGCTACAACATCGGCTACCGGCTGAAACTGGCCCAGCGCGAACAGATGCTGGCGCGGGGTATTGACCACGCCACCTGGACGTATGACCCGCTGGAAACCAAAAACGGCAACCTGAACCTGCACAAATTGGGCGCGATGTGCAACACCTATTACATCAATCTGTACGGCACGGCCGCCGGTATCAACGCCGGGCTGCCCACCGACCGCTTTCAGGTAGATTGGTGGCTGGACAGCCAGCATGTGACCGACCGGTTACAGGGCACATCCGCCAACACCCTGGACAATTTGCGCGACGAAGGCGTCCCGATCATTAACCCGGCGCAGGGCATCCCTCACCCGCGTCCGGCCGGGGCCATTATCCCACCCGGCCATTCGCGCCTGCTGATGCAAGTGCCCGCCAGCATCCGCACCCTGAAACAGGCAGACCCGGAACTGGCACTCGCCTGGCGGCTGCACACCCGCGATCTGTTTATCTCCCTGTTCACCCAGGGCTACAAGACCACCGACTTACTGTACACACCAGAGGCTTGTTACTATTTGTTGGAGAGGTAATTGTGTAGATTTTGACCTTCATGGTCACCTGTCATTCCGAGCGTAGTCTTCGGAGCGAGGAATCCTACTCCCCATTCAGCGTGAAAGATTCCTCCTCGAAGACTCGTCGGAATGACGCAATTACAAAAAGGTTTAGCATGACAGACTTTCCCATTTTTGACGGACACAATGATACGTTGTTGGATTTGTATGAGAAGGTGGCCGACGGCCGTACATTCTGGGAGCGCAACGATACCGGCCACATAGATTATCCCCGCGCCCAGGAGGGCGGGTTGGGCGGCGGCTTTTTTGCCATCTTCATCCCCAACGAGCGCAAGCCAGGCGAGAAGAAGAAAAAGTTCAACCCCGCCAAACTGCCGCCGCCACTCAAACACAAATACGCCCTGCGCGAAGCCACTGCCATGGCCGCCATCCTCTTCCACCTGGAGCAGGAATCGGAAGGCAAACTGCAAATCATCCGCACCGCCAAACAGTTGGCCGCCTGCCTGAAAAACAGCGTCATGGCCGCCATTTTGCACTTTGAAGGGGCGGAAGCGATAGACACCAACTTTGACTCGCTGCACATCTTTTACGCCGCCGGGCTGCGTTCGTTGGGGCCAGTGTGGAGCCGCCCCACGAAATACGGCACCGGTGTGCCCTTCGCCTTCCCCAATTCGCCGGACATTGGCCCTGGCCTGACGGACGCGGGCAAGGCGTTGGTACGTGAATGTAACAGCCTGGGGGTGATGATTGATCTCTCCCACCTGAACGAAAAGGGGTTCTGGGATGTGGCCGCGCTGACCAGTGTACCGCTGGTGGCCACTCATTCCAACGCCCACACCCTCTGCCCCTCGCCGCGCAACCTGACGGACAAACAACTCGACGCCATCAAAGAGAGCGGTGGCATGGTGGGGGTGAATTTTAATGTGGGGTTTTTGGATGCAAACGGCCGTCGCAATCCCCAAAAAGTCTCCTACATGGAAATTGTGCGCCACATGGTCTATCTGGTAGAGCGCATGGGCATTGACCACGTGGGTTTTGGCAGCGATTTTGACGGCGCGACGATGCCCGCCGACCTGAGCGATGCCGCCGGTCTGCCCAAAATCCTCAGCGCCCTGCGCCAACACGGTTTCAACGACGCCGAACTGAAAAAACTCACCCACCAAAACTGGGTGCGCGTGCTGAAAGCGACCTGGAAATAACCTCAACCTGTCATTCCGACGAGTCTTCGAGGAGGAATCTATCACCTTGGCCAAAAGGAAAGATTCCTCGCTCCGCAGACTTCGCTCGGAATGACATCCTCAACTTATGAATCTGACAACCCTCGCCACCTGTAACCTCAATCAATGGGCGCTGGATTTTGACGGCAACTGGCAGCGCATTGCCGAATCCATCCAGATTGCCAAAGCTGTTGGCGCAAAGTATCGCCTGGGGCCGGAACTGGAAATCTCCGGCTACGGCTGCGAAGATGCTTTTCTGGAAGGGGACACCCTGCGCCACTCCTGGGAAGTGCTGGCCGAAATTCTGTCCGGCGACCTGACCGATGGCATTTTGTGTGACATCGGCATGCCGGTGATGCACCAGGGGGTACGGTACAACGGCCGTGTCCTGGCCCTCAACGGCCGCATCCTCCTCATCCGCCCCAAACTCATCCTGGCCGACGACGGCAACTACCGCGAACCGCGCTGGTTTGCCGCCTGGCAGCACCCGCGCACCATCGAAGACCACGCCCTGCCGCGCCTGATTCGGGAGATCACCGGGCAGGAGAGTGTGCCCTTTGGCGACGCGGCCATCGCCACCCGCGACACCGTGCTGGCCTCCGAAACATGCGAAGAACTGTTTGCCGTGGCCAGCCCACACACCTATTTGGGGCTGGACGGTGTGGAAATTCTGGCAAATGGCTCCGGCTCCCACCACGAACTGCGCAAGCTGCACCGCCGCATTGACCTGATTAAAAACGCCACCGCCAAAGGGGGCGGCATCTACCTCTACGCCAACCAGCAGGGGTGTGACGGCGGGCGGCTCTATTTTGACGGCTGCGCCCTGATTGCCGTGAACGGGCAAGTGGTGGCGCAGGGGTCGCAATTTTCGCCGCGAGATGTGGAAGTGGTGACAGCTACCGTTGACCTGGAAGATGTGCGCTCCTACCGGGGCAGCATTGGCAGCCGCCAGGTACAGGCCAGCCAGGCGACGGCCGTGCCCCGCATTGTGGTAGATTTTGACCTGACCACCCCCGCGCCCAAACAGCCGCCCTCACAACCCATTGAAATTCATTACCACAAGCCAGAGGAGGAGATCGCCTACGGCCCGGCCTGCTGGCTGTGGGATTATTTGCGGCGGTCGGGCATGGCCGGCTTTTTCATTCCGCTGTCCGGTGGGGCAGACAGCGCGGCCGTAGCCACCCAGGTAGGGATTATGTGCCAGATGGTGGTGGCCGAGGCGCAGGCAGGCAATGAGCAGGTATTGGCCGATGTACGGCGGCTGGTGGAGGATGAGGCATACACGCCCGAAAACGGGGCCGAATTGGCGAGCCGCTTGCTTTTTACGGCCTACATGGGCACGAAGAATAGCTCAAAAGAGACGCGCAAACGGGCGGCGGTGCTGGCAAAGCAAATGGGGGCACGGCATATGGACATGAATATGGACACGGCCGTAGCCGCCATCACCAAACTCTTTACCACCCTCACCAAAAAGAAACCCCAATTCAAAGTGCATGGTGGCTCGGACGCAGAAAACCTGGCGCTGCAAAACATTCAGGCGCGGCTGCGTATGGTGCTGGCGTATATGTTGGCGCAGTTGTTGCCGTGGGTGTACGGCCGTCGTGGCTCCCTCCTCGTTCTGGGCACAGGCAATGTGGATGAAGCGTTACGCGGCTATCTGACCAAATATGATTGCAGCAGCGCGGACATCAACCCCATTGGCGGCATCAGCAAAGTGGATTTGCGCCGCTTTTTGCGCTGGGCGGCGGCCAACAAGGGGTATTCGGTCCTGCTAGAAGTGGTGAATGCCGCGCCGACGGCCGAACTGGAACCGATCACCAAAAACTATGCCCAACTGGACGAAGTGGACATGGGCATGACGTATGAGGAACTAAGCCGTTTTGGGCGGCTGCGCAAAATTGAACGGTGTGGGCCACTGAACATGTTTGAAAAGCTGACGGCCGAATGGAATCATTTGCCACCCCGCGAAGTGGCCGACAAGGTGAAACGCTTCTTCACTTACTACGCCATCAACCGGCACAAAGCGACCGTGCTGACGCCCGCCTACCACGCTGAATCCTACTCGCCCGACGACAATCGCTTTGACCTGCGCCAATTTCTCTACAATGCCCGCTGGACGTGGCAGTTCCGCCGCATTGATCAGTTGGTGGTGAAGATGGAAGAAAGCCGGGCGGAAGCGGTTACGACGCTGGCCGATTTATGGTCGGGGCCTCAACAAGAGGACGCATGATGCAAAGGAGCGACTTCCCGTTCTTTTTTCCTTTTCGGGTGCGGTATTCGGAGATTGACGCGCAGGGGGTGGTGTTTAATGCCCACTATCTGACCTATTTTGACACGGCCGTGACCGAATATCTGCGCTGGCGAGGTTACAACATCTGGCAGCAGGCGGCGACCGGTTTTGACTTTCACACCGTCAAGACGGTGGTAGAATATCGGGCGCCGATTCAGTTTGATGATGAGATTGAGGTGGGAGTGAAGTTGGGCGGACACGGCCGTAGCTCCCTTACCTGGGAGTTAGCTATTTTCCTCAAAGGGGATGACAAACCACTCTCAACCGGCGAAGTGGTGTGGGTCTACGTGGACATGACCGCTCATAAAGCCACCCGTATTCCCGAAGAGCTATTGGCACAGTTACTTGTGCCCAACTTCAAAGAATAACAGCCCATTCATTACATACCCCTGTTTTCCCCGGTTCCGAAGCATCCCATTCACCTGAAATGGCCTGGGTGGTGGGGATTCTTCGCTCTGAAGACTTCGCTCGGAATGACAATCTTCATAAGGAAGTCGGGAAAGTTCCTTAAGGAACTTTAGAGAGTTCCTTAAGGAAGATCAAAAAGTTCTCAAGTGAGTTTTTTGCGTGTCAAGGCACGGGCCGTGATGATTGCCAGCAGCACCACGATCATGCTGATGATGAGCAGCCAGGCTATGTTACCGGCAGCGGTGAAGGTTTGTAGGGTCACGGCCGTAGGTGAATTAACCGCATCGGCCATCAAGAAAGACGAAAATCCAGGCGTCTCCCCTTCAGCGTAAGCATAAACATCGCCATCCACTGTGCCCGAATCTTGCCCAGTTGTTAATTCCTGCCAACCACTACCAGGGATATGACGATAGACGGCCAGAGAAGTGGTGGCAATGCCGTTTAGTTCGCCGGGATTCAGGGCGTACAGGCGAATGAACGCCGTATCGCTGGTATCTGGCGTGATGCTGAAACAGCGGTCGGCGTACACTGGGGAATTATCCCCGGATGTGGTGCAAAACTCGTCACTGCTGACATTCACCTTTTCCACCAAAACGGTAACGTCGCCCAGGTCGGCGGCGCTGGTTACTTCTACGCCCCGGTACTTCACCGTTGTCCCGGCAAAATCCCTGATTTCCAGGAACGGCACGGTGGCGCTGACAACCGGGCGCACCTGTATCAACGTACCGTTGTTCGTCAGCGTCCCTTCCACCGTTGGCTGTGTGGCTCCCGCCGGAACAACCACTAATGCCATATCATTGACCGTCAGACTATTAAACCGGGCCGGATTGCTGCCACTGATCGTTTGCGTGATCGAATTGGTGAAAGTGGTATTGAAACGGCCGATAACACCTCCTGCGTCTGTGTCACGGCCGTCATACGTACCATTATTCGTCAGATCGCCTCCGATATTAACCTGATGTGTCGCATTACCAGCTGTCTGTGCCGGAATGACACTGCCTCCTGAATTGACCGTAACATCACCACCAACAGTCAATGTCCTAGATGTTCCGTTATTTCCTACACGTAACTGGCCACTAACTGTTAAGGTACCAGCAAAACCATTGCCACCGCTACCAGTGATTTCTTTGACATGTCCGCTCTGGATAATGACGGTATCGTTAATGGTGGGGACTTGATTACAATCCCACCCTGCCGCATTAGTGTAAGTGACGGGTGTAGCAAATGAGGTGCAGGTTGTCTGGGCATGTACAAGTGAAGTAAAAAGCCGTTTCCCTCCAAAGAACAATAAAAACAACACAACGCAAAAGACAACTTTTCCTTTCATTTCTGGCTCTCTTTGGACGCCGTAAACTATGGTTTCCCTTTTTGGGCGGGGCTATGCGACTATGCAGGAGATCACAATTTTACAAACGCCACAATCATCTATACTGCTGCCCATTATATGTCAGAATGAGCCGGTCTCAGGTTGAAATCTGGTTGAAGTTTGGGCTGGCAGCCAAACTACCGGCGAGTCTGATCACGAAAGATGGCAATTTGGGCACAATGCTCCCGTTTGTGGCCGTAATAGCTGTAAACAAGAAAATCATCCAGATCATATTCAGCGCCATACCAGGGCAAAATGCCATTTTCACGCCACCGTACTGCCGGTATTTGCGTCAACAATGACATCGTCTGCGCCTGAAGGGTTTCATATTCAGTCATTGTTTGGGCCACGCTCAACCGGTCACGCGCCTCTACTTCCAGATCGTTAAATGCCAGAAAATCAGCCTTATACCGTGCCAACGTGGAGCCGGGTTCCCTGCCAGCCACATTTTCCAGAATCTCCACCAATAGCTGCTCAAAAGAGGCCAGATGGGCCATGATTTGCCTGACCGACCAGACACCGCAGACGCCGCCGGTCTGCCAATCAGCCTCTGGCAAATCCTTGACCGCACCTAACACCGTCAAATGACCATACTTGAGAATATCCAGAGTATTCATTTTGTATCCTCCCGGCATATTATTGCCGTGTGTTATGGGGAAATAACGGGCATTGTACTTGATGGGGACGCAAAACGACAGAGGGTTATGCAGTGGCCGCAGGCAGGAGGATATGGAAAGCTGCACCCTGGTCGGGTTTGTTTTCAGCCCATACACGGCCGTGCTGCGCTTCCACCAGTGATTTAACAATAGCTAAGCCCAGGCCCGAGCCGCCGTCTGGCGGGCGCTGGCGGGCGGCGTCGCCGCGATAGAAGCGATCAAAGGCATGGGCCAGGGCATCGGGCGAAAGGCCGGGGCCACTGTCTTGCACGGAAAACAAGACGGCATGGTCATGGGGGTGGGCGGTGAGGGTGACACGGCCGTGAACGGGCGTAAAATGCAGTGCGTTGTTCACCAGATTATCCAACACCTGCGCCATG
>CAYXUZ010000029.1:17360-17655 GCA_964467705.1 uncultured Ardenticatenaceae bacterium
CCGGGCGCAGCGCCAGCGACAATTCCCCGGCTTCCGCCAGGGAAAGGGTGCGCAAATCTTCAATCAGCCGGTTTAGCCGCCGCGCTTCGTCGTAGACAATCTCCAGCGTGGCCGGGCTGGCGGGCAAGACGCCGTCACGCAGGGCTTCGGCGTGGCCAAGGATAATGCTGAGCGGAGTGCGCAAATCGTGGGCGATGTCGGCCGTCATCTGGCGGCGCAGGGCCTGGGAGCGGGCCAGTTGGGCGCTCATCTGGTTGAAGGAGGCAGCTAACTGGCCCAATTCGTCGTGGCTGCG
>CAYXUZ010000029.1:17665-19542 GCA_964467705.1 uncultured Ardenticatenaceae bacterium
CGCACAGGCACTTGTTGGGCCAGGTCACCCTGGGCCATCTGGTGGGTGGCGTGGGTGAGTTCTTGCAACGGCCGTGTCAGATTCCGCGACAACAGCCCGGCCAGCAGCAGCGAAACACCCACCGCGCCCACCGCCGCCAGCAAAATTGCCACATTCACCCGCCGCGCAAAAAAAGCGCGTAACTGCTGCTGTTCCGCTTCGCCCGGTTCCACCACATACCCCACCGTTTCCCCATTTACCACAATCGGCACACCCGTTTGCGCCAGCGTCAGGGCAATGCGTTCGCCCATGCGCAGACCACCGCCGGGCAGCACGGCCACGCCCTGCGCATCGGTAATAGCAAAGGGGTTACGATTCGCTGCCTGCCCACCCCCACCCATCATGTGCCCACCTAACATACGCGGCATCAATTGATGAACGCCACTCCAACCACCGTTGGCGACGTAATAATCGGCTAACTGCTCGGCCATGAGGGTCTGGTTTTGTTCGGTGATGTAGTTGCCAAACTCAACGGCCGTGATACGGCTGGCTAAAAAGGCAACCAGGCCAATACCAGTCAGGCTAACGAATAAAAAAGCCAGGGTGAGCTTGAAGGCCAGAGAGCGATTCAAAGTAGCCATATTACTCTGGGGCGAAACGATAACCCACGCCGTAAACAGTCTC
This sequence comes from uncultured Ardenticatenaceae bacterium, assembly GCA_964467705.1. Lineage (GTDB taxonomy): Bacteria > Chloroflexota > Anaerolineae > Promineifilales > Promineifilaceae > CAADGU01. The sequence goes on from CAYXUZ010000029.1 coordinate 18,329, forward strand.
AATGTAGCGCGGCTGGCGGGGGTCTGGTTCTATCTTGGCACGCAGGTTTTTGATATGCACGTCAATGGTACGTTCATATCCGTCAAAGTCATCCCCTTGCAGCCGTTCCAAGAGGTCGAAACGGGAAAAGGTACGGCCGGGTGCAGCCATCATCGCCGCCAGCAAATCAAACTCGGAGCGGGTGAGGTCTACGCGCACATCGTTCACTTTCACCAGGTAGCTGTCTTTGTCCAGGGTAATGTCTCTGGCGCGCAGCATCCCGGCGTCCGGCAAATTTTGGCCGGTGCGGCGCAACAGGGCACGTATGCGCGCCAGCAGTTCACGTGGGCTGAATGGTTTGGTGACGTAATCATCAGCCCCTAATTCCAAACCCAGGACACGGTCATCTTCCTCCACTTTGGCGGTGAGCAAAATAACGGGGGTGTTACGTTCCTGGCGATGCTGGCGCAAAAATTGGTAGCCGTCCAGTTCGGGCATCATCACATCCAGTAGGATGAGGTCGGGTTTTTCCTGGCGGGCGAGGAAGAGGGCGTCACGGCCGTTGCGAGCCGCCACCACCCGAAAGCCGCCCTGTTCCAGGTAAGCTGTTACCAGGGAGACCAACCGTTCTTCATCATCTACCACCAGAATGGTTTTTGACATGGGGTGATTTTCCTTCGTCCTTAATCATTGCACTTACTTCCGGCAGAATACCGGAAAGCTGTTAAGGGATTATGAAGGGATCATAGAGGAGTTGCAAAGAATCGAGAAACAATAAAAAACGGCCGTGAACCAGATGGTTGACGGCCGTTCCATTTCCGCGCAATTTATCCTCAGCGAATGCTTTTGGGGTGTCGCCGGGAATAATGCCACAGCACAGCCCCGGTAATCAACAACAAGAGCGCCATCACGGGCAGGGCCATCGTGCGATTACCAGCAGAAATCACTGAAAGAGAGTGCAGGGTAACGGCCGTTGGCGAATCGGGCGAACGGAGCACAAAGGGGGAAAAGTCGGTTACGTTTACGGCCGTGACAAAATTCAGCGCCCCGATACAGTCATGTCCCGTCGTGGTCTGTGCATCCCACCCACTGCCGTTCCAGTGATAAACGCTTAACGTCTCACAAGCCATGCCCCCAGGAATTTCGCTATCGGCAAAAGCAAAAGTGATAGAAACGCCGGTCGTGGTGCTCGAACCCCGCGACGCCTCCGGTCAGTTGGCGGCCATGCCGGGCCA
>CAYXUZ010000029.1:19552-44166 GCA_964467705.1 uncultured Ardenticatenaceae bacterium
GCCGGTCGTGGGCGTGATTTCGGGCGTGATGTCAAAACAACGCCGGACGGTTTCATTCGCCGTCGAGGTACAATTTTGATTACCACGAATGTTGACCACCGTATTACCCAGATTCTGCCCATTGCTGTCTATCTGCATCCCACCGTAGGCGCCGGTGTCAAAGAAGCTGGCGACACTGCCGGATACAGGTTGGGTCTGGCGCAGCGTGCCGTTGTTTTGCAGCAAGTCGGTAACTGTCAACACACCACCGTTGGCTACTTCCAGGAGCGCGCTGGACGCAACCGTGGCCGTCGCCACTTCCATGCTGCCCAGGCTGAACAAGTCGCCATTGACGGTGACATGGCCTGGCCCAAGCAGCCGGTTGGTAACGGTCAAGATATCTTCCACCACCAGATCGGCATCGGGCGAGAGAACGGCATCGAGGATGGTTGTGGTCGCGGTGACGGTGGCGGAATAACTATTAGGGTAACGGGTAATGCCCAGCCGGGTGTCGGTAATTGTGTTGCGACTCCAGTTGCCACCGGTGGCCCAGGTCTGGCTGTCGCCGCCAATCCAGGTGTTGAAGGCGGTGGAAGGCAGCCAATCGGTGCCGGGAGACATATTGGCGGTCATGGTGGCATGGTGGCCGTTACCAGAGGAATCCACCACTTCAGTTTGCCCCACCTCATTTTGCTGGTCAAAACGATAATAGGCAGCCAACCCACTCTCACCTGAGGAGACGGTCTGATAGGCGTTAGCCAGGATTTGGGGCGCGGTGCGGGCGGTGTTCCAGAGGCGCAGTTCGTCAATCTGCCCCTGAAAGTGATTGCCACCGGAACGGCCGCCAATTGTCAACACGGTGTCGCTGATGGTATTGCCACTGGTGATGCTGCCGGCGGCACGGCCGTCTTGATACACCGTCAACACCCCCCCATTATGCACCAGAGCCAGATGTGTCCATTCGCCGACGGTGTAGGGCAGGCCCAGGCGGTCTTCGTCGCCATCGTTGTTCCACAGCCACAACCTGTCCTGGCCGCCGATGCTGGCCTGGGAGATGCCCCACTGCGCACCACCAACGATCAGGTCGCCTTGCACGGCCGTGTTGGTGACGATGCCGGTGGCGGACGGCCTCACCCACACCTCGGCCGTCTTTGTCCCCGCCCAGCCGCCGCCAATCACCGTCGCCGCATCACTGCCCACATCCACATAATCATCCACCCCATCAAAGTCCAACGCCATCCGCGGCCCCGTAAACGCACCAGAAGCGACCCAAGCGGCCGTATCTCCATCAGGGGGGGCTGGTGTATTCGTACCGATACGGCCGTCCTGCAAAGTACCATCATTTCCATTGCCACTGTTATCGGTCAGAACTGTGCCGCTACCATTGGACATTTGATAATAAGCAACCAACCCCGATTCGCTACCACTCAATTGGCGGTATACACTTTGTCGAACTTGATCAGGAGTACGAGCGATATCCCAAATGCTTACCTCGTCTACCTGACCTGTAAATAATGTTTGCCATGGCATTCCACCAATTTGAATAGAGCCACCTATGCGTAACCGGAAAGCATTTACCTGGGGGGGGAAATTGTCAGCTATGACCTGGGCGGTTGGGCCAGTGGCAACTGTACCCACCAATATGCCATTTCTGTAAACAGACATTTGGGTATTGGCATGCACAAGAGTAATATGCACCCATTCACCAACAGTATGAGCAAAATTCACAACTGCACTTGGTGTGTACCCATCTTCATTAACTACCCATATCTTGTTACTACCGTCTTGATTCGCCCAATAGATGCCAAACCAGCGTGGAAAATCTCCAAATATGGCATCACCTTCAATGAAGTTGCCTACCACAGGCGCTGAAGTTGTAGGGCGCATCCAGAGGCTAACTGTCTTGGTCATTCGCCAGTCTGTGCCAATCAAATCTACTGCCCGCCCCAACTCCACCCAGTCACTTACACCATCAAAATCCAGCGTATAATCCCCGTTGGGCGCAGCGCGGAGGGTGTTCGCCAGCCAGAATATAAAAACGAGAGCTAAACTGAAACTGAGTAAACTATTCAGATACCGATTACGACGTTGTGTGAACATAGGGTTGATTCCTTTACTAATTCTCGCTCCAATTTTGCCAGAGTTAACCATGTGAATCTGACATCCTTCCTAAAATCAGTAGATCGAAAAAGGAGGAGCGGGCATCCTCAGATGCCCGCCGGTTCGCATCTGAGGATGTGAACTCCACAAATAGAATATGGCAGGCGGTCTAGTGCTATCAGAAGGCGATAAATCGCCTACTACGAACGATGAAAAATAAAAAGCGCCTGACCACAAAAGGTCGTGGTCAGGCTTCATATATTGTTCTATCCGGCGCTGTTTGCAAATTGTTACCAGGGGCCAGGCACCCAGTTGGTGTTATCCATGCCGCCGTGGAGGGTGGCGTTATGGTCGTGGGGGCTGCTGTCGGTCACGGCCGTGCCTGCCCCCTCGTTCATCTGATAATAAGCCAGCAAGTTCGCCCACTGCGGATGACTTGAAGTCACTTCCTGGTACACCCACGCTTGCAGAGTCGGCACGTCCAGAGCCACATCCCAGATGCGAATCTCATCTAGGTCACCGGCCAGATATTGGCCGCGCCCTGTACCACCGGCATACATGGTGCCCAGGCTGCCCGGCGCATAAGTCGCGCCACTGGCAACGCTGCCCACCAGTTGCCCATTTTTGTAAGCATACAGTGTGCCTCCAGAATGTACCAGGGCGATATGCACCCATTCACCAGGGGTGAACTCTATTCCCACAAAATCCGCGCCGCCCGTATCGGCATTCCATACCCAGATGCGGTCAGCGCCATTATAGGTAGCGCGGGTAATGCCAAAATTGCGCGGCCGGTCATTACCCACCAGCAAAACACCCGCCGAAGGTTGTGTGGCCGGGCTGTTGCCGGGCAAGGGCTTCACCCATACGGAAACAGTTTTTTCGTTCAGCCAATCGCCGCTGCCCATCACATCGGCTGTTGTCCCCAGGCGCATGTAATCCGTAACACCGTCGAATTGTAGGGCGTGGTTATCACCGGAACCGGGGGTGGGCGTGGGGCCAATCGGTGTGCTGGTGGGTGTGGTGGGCACGGCCGTAGCCGTCAGCGTGGCGGTTGGTGGTGGCGGCGTGGCCGTATTAGTGGGTGTGGGCGTGTTTGTGGCTGTGCCATCAGGCGTGGTTGTGGGCGTGGGCGGCACAGCGGTATTGGTGGGCGTGGCCGTTGGTGCGGGTTCACCACCAAAAACACCGGGCGAAATCCATTGTGGCGGCGAACCATCGGGTGGCACACCCTGGCCGCCATCAAACAAAGTACCCGTCCAGCCATGCCCGCTGTTGTCGGCCAGCGACAGTCCAGTGCCATCGGACATCTGGTAATAGGCAGCCAACCCGGCTTCTGAGCCGGTCAAGGGCTGGCTCATATCTTGCATGATCTCTGCCTGGGAGCGGGCCACATTCCATATCTGTACTTCGTCCAGATGGCCGGCAAAAGTCCAGTTGCGGTCTACCGTGTTGATGATGCCGCCCAGATGCAAAACGGGCTGCGCGCCGGTATTGGGCTGCAAGGTGGTGCCGCTGGGTGTGCTACCCACCAAAATACCATTTTTGTAGGCCAGCATCTGGCCGTTTGCATGTACCAGGGCGATGTGTACCCATTCGCCAACGTTATACTCAATGCCGATCAAATCATAGGTGCCGTCATAATTCCACAACCAGAGTCGGTCATTGCCGCCAATGGTACCCCGCGAAATGCCCCACCAACGGGCGCGGTCGCCAAAGATAGCATCACAATGGGCCGGGGATTGGAAGGTGCAATCGGCGCCGCCCAGGGGTTTCACCCACAGACTGACCGTTTTTGTATCTTTCCAGCCGACGGCCATGATCTGGGATGTTTCGGCCAGACGCACATAATCGTTACTGCCATCAAAGGCCAGGGCATAATCGGAGCCGGGCACGGCCGGTGGGGAGGGTGTCATATCGGCTGGCGTCGGGGAGGGGGTTGCCGTTATGGTGGGGGTATTGCTAGGGGTAGGTGTGAATTGAACCGGGGGTTCGGTCGGCGTGGCCGTGGGCGCGGCCGGTGTTTGGGTGGCGGTGATGGTGGGGGTTACGGCCGTAGGTGTCGGTGTGCCCGGCAGCAGAAACGCACCGGACGGTACCCAACTGACGTCATTCATACCCCCGGCAAGTGTACCAGCGTTGTTGTTCAAGCTGTTATCTGTCAATATAGTGCCCAGACCATCAGACATCTGGTAATAAGCCATCAGGTTCAACCAGTGAGGATGGTCAGGAGTAAGCGACTGATAAGTCCAGGCCTGAATAGTTGCCTGGTCAAGACCGATATTCCACAAACGCACTTCGTCAATATCACCCGAAAAATAAGAGGTTGTGGGGATACGGCCGTTGCCGCCAATATAGAGAATGCCATCTGAGGTTCCTCCTGGCAACATAGTATCCCCACTGGCTACAGAACCAACCAGAGCACCATTTTTGTAAGCATATAAAGTATCGTTGACGTGTACCAGGGTCACTTGTAGCCACTCGTCAGGGGTAAACTCAATACCAATCATATCCACCGCATCACTATCAGCATTCCAAACCCAGATGCGATCCTGCCCGTTGTAGGTAGCACGTGAAATACCAAACAGGCGTGGGCGATCATTACCCACAATAAGCTGGCCGGATGCCGGATGAGTAGTTGGACTGGTGCTTCCTTGTGGGCGCAGCCATACCGAGACAGACATGGCGCTCGCCCAGCTATTTCCTTGCATAAGGTTCCCGGTATCACCCAAATTCACATGATAGGTCATACCATTAAACGTTAGCGCATATCCGGCATCATCGGTGCGGGCTGGGTTGATGGCCACCATGGATAAAAGAACAATCAGTAATAGAAGAATGGCCCCCCACCGTGTGACGATCATCACTGGACTTTGTTTCTGCACCAAGATATTCTCTCCCTTAATTACGATAGATGCAGATTTTGAGACACAGTTGAGTGGTAGATTGTGTTCTCTGCTGCACTGGTTCACTTTAATGAGGAGAGGTTGCGACTGCTCTTAAGACTTCTAGGCCTTGCGTACTAATGCATTTCCAGGCACAAGTTTATACAATGTTGCCAGCCTTTTTTTATGCAAGTATTATAATTAAAGAAGGTTTTGCGTGAAGAGGAAGGAACTTTAAGATGATCTGGTTAATTGCAATTGGAGTTTATTTAATAGGTACGGCCGTGATAATCATCAGTGTTTGCGCTCTGTCAGCACGAATGAGCCAGCGTGAAGACTGGAGTGAAACGCCGATGATTGAAGCTCGTGGCGAGGCATCTTCCATACGCGATTATCAGACAGACGCAGCCACATTCGTTTAATCCTGATCAACTATTATCTAGAACAAAAAAAGCCCGGCGAATCGCCGGGCTTTTATTTTTGCTTAACTCAACTTTTCTGGCTGAGGCTGTGTGGTTAAGGGGTCAGACTGCCTGGCATCTTTTGGCTTTTCAGGGGCCGCGGATTTGACTTTTTTGTTACGGCCGTCTTTGTGTTTTTCACCATCCGTCTCCATATACTCCCGATAGTAAGTATAGTAAAAACCAGTATTTTGTGGTTTCAACCGATTGAGCGTAATACCAATCACATTAGCATTAGCTTCCCTCAATCGGTCTACTACTTCACGCAACTCCTTACGACGCAGCCTGTTAGCTTCTCCCACAATAATCACATAATCCGCCTGCGCGCTCAACCCTACCGCATCAGATACAGCTAACACAGGGGGGCTATCCAAAATAACAAAATCAAATCGGTTGGACAGAGCATCCAAAATCTTATGCATAATCTCTGAGCTTAATAACTCATATGCCACTTGTTTGATAGATCCACACGTCAATACGACCAAACGCCGTTCTGGCGTCCGCTGCAACACACCTTTCAGTAAACCCTCTAAATCCTTAATATGGTCATTGATATTCAGTTCATGCAACAGGTCTGCCAATCCAGGTTCACGTCGTAAATCAAAAAGATGATGTTGTGTTGGCCGACGTAGATCAGCATCAATTAACAAAACATTGTGCCCCTGCTGCGCCATAGCGATAGCTAGATTAGCAGATGTTACACTTTTACCTTCTCCTGGGCGGGCACTGGTTATTAACAATATCCCACTTAGGTGATCCTCAACAGCTGCCTTTATATTTGTACGCAGTGCACGAAAAGATTCGGCCGTAGGCGAGCGCGGATCCGTCAGTGTAATTAACTTGCTTTGGTCGGGGCCACCACCTTCAAATTGCCCGACGCCGGGCAAAGCCTGCAAGTTAGAAACCCACTTTACATCATCCGGCTTCTTAATGGTGTCGTCCAGATATTCAAGTATATAGGCCGCACCAAAAGCCAGCATAAACCCAATGGCGGCAACAACCAGAACTGTCATCATGCTGCCTGAGCCAACGGGAATCGCGGCGTCTGCTGCGCTGAACAAGGTAATGCTGTTTACAGCGCCTCCACCTACTCCAACTAAATAATCCGCATAGATCGCACGAGTACTACGCAACTTGCTGCGTAAAGCCTCAATCTCCCCTTCCAATGTGGCAATATCGCGTGCACTGGTAACACTTTGTAGTTCATTTTCCTTTGCCAGTATTTCAGCCTGGGTTTCTTCGATCGATGCCTGAAGATCGGCTAATTGACTGGAGACAAATTCAGCTTGCTTGACATCATCCGGGTTTGGGGCTGTGGGGCTTTGCAGAATTAGTTGATTGGCCAACTCATTGGCTACCGCTTTAGCCCGTTCACGGTTTGTATCTGTAACTACAATTTCAATAAAAGGGCTGTTAGTCATGGCCCGCGCGGAGTACGCTGGTAAAAAACTCAATCCCAGGACTTCCTGCGTGTGCTCGCGAACAGCAGCAGATTCAGCTATAGGCGCATATAAAGCGGCCAGTTGCTGCGGCAGAGAAAAATCGTTACCAGTAGGAGTAGGATTATTAAGAGCATTTCCAACCATTAAAACCGCTCTGGCCTGAAAATTTTCCGGCTGGCGACGAACAGCCAAAAAGCTGGAAACACCAGCCACAAGCATGGCTAACAGCATAAACCACCACCACTTGCGTAAGACCACAAAAAGCCGTTCTAATTCCATAATCCAATGCCTAAGTTAATAAACAACGACTTACCGACTAGCCAAGTATATCTGATGTGGCCACAGGTTGCACTTTGTCCATTTCTAACGCTAATGTGGCAGATTGGCGTAGTACAGAAACCATTAAATGTTCTAACATTAAGTGAATATCTTCTACATGCTCAATGCAATGACTGGGCACATGTAAGTCCAGATCAACCATTGAACTTAGCTTGCCACCATTGAAACCGGTAAAGCCAATGGTGTAAGCGCCAACCTGATTTGCGAGTGCAACCCCCTCCAATACATTTGGCGAATTTCCACTGGTGGAAATTGCAATAACAATATCACCTGATTGAATAAAGGGAGACATTTGCTGCGCAAAAACAGAAGCATACCCTTCATCGTTGGCAAATGCGGAAAAGGAGGCCATGTTGTCTGTGAGGCCGATCACTTTGAAGTGTGGCCAGCCAGGCTGGCGGGTATTTTTGCTGAGATCGCAAACAAAATGGGAAGCCGTAGACGCACTGCCACCGTTGCCCATAATGAATATCTGACGGCCGTGTAGCCGTGCTTCTTGCAAGACCTCAATCGCCTGTGCAATTTTAGCCAATGGCAGCATGTCCAGCGTTTGCTTTAGATCAAATATGTATTGATGAATCTGCTCGTTCAACCGTATACTCCCGTTTACCTATGCTCGCAGATAATTAAAAATAACTTTCGAGCCATCCGGTTCTAATTTAAATTGTAATTCTTGCAGCCCATTTAGAGCCTGTCGCACCAAGTCCTGGCATTCATATGGGCAGTATAATAACAAGAAACCACCGCCACCTGCCCCCGAAATTTTGCCGCCGATTGCCCCCGCCTTCCGTGCCAGACAGTAAACTTCATCCAGCATACCATTACTGATCTGGCTGGCGAGTTGGCGTTTGAGGATCCAACTCTCGTGCAGCAACTCACCAATGGCGTCCACATTACCGGCCATTACCTGCTCACGAGCAAGATACGTGATATGTTTCATTTCTTTAAGAATGGATAACTTATTCTGGATATTCTGTTTCTGTTCCGTCAACACGGTATCTGAACGGCGGGTAACACCAGTGAAAAAGAGCATGGTATTTTCATTCAGTTTCTTGCGCTGCTCTGGCGTAAGCGGGATGCGTTCCGATTTCACAGTGCCGTCGGTTCCAAATTCCATGAAACGAAACCCACCAAAAGCAGCAAGATATTGATCTTGCACACCGCTTGGTTTGTTGAGAACGTCAATTTCGATACGACAGGCTTCTCGCGCCAGACTTTCGGCAGGCACTAATTCGCCCAGCAGGCTGTACATGGCATGAAGTGCACCTACTGTCACCGTAGCCGATGAGCCAAGCCCAGAACCCTCGGATGGGATGTCTCCCATGGTGGTAATTTCTACCCCCTCACGAATACCGGTAGTACGCAGCGCCTCACGAATCAGTTCATGATGAACCTCATCTACGCTATCTACCATTTCTGTTTTGGTCCAGCCAACGCGCAATTTACGGTCGAATCGCTCTTTAATGGTGACGAAGATATATTTGTCAATGGCTGTGCCCAGGACACACCCCCCTTCCTGTAAGTAATAGGAAGGGAAATCTGTCCCGCCGCCAAAAAAACTCACACGTAAAGGCGTTTGAACAATGATCATAAGAATGTGCTCTTTTTTGTCGGGCGAGTTACTCGACCGATGTTATGGGGTTGATTAATAGGCTCCCCGGCCTTTCAAGATGGCGGGAATGGTTTGCAGCAATAACTGAATATCTAGCCAGATCGTCCAGTTCCGAATGTAGTACATGTCTAATCTAACTCTTTCGTCGTATGAAATATCGGAACGGCCGCTCACTTGCCACAAACCGGTAATGCCAGGCAGCACGGTCAGCAAATTCAATGCCCAATCATTATATTTTTCCATTTCGGATGGCGAAATCATACGCGGGCCAACCAACGACATCTCGCGTTTTAGGACGTTGACGATTTGCGGCAGTTCATCCAGGCTGGCTTTGCGCAATAACTGGCCGACACGAGTGATCCGCGGATCGTTCTTGAGTTTATGATTCTCTTGCAGCTCTTTCTGTAATTCGGGATGCTGGCTAAGAATATCATCCCCATTGATGTGCATGGTACGGAACTTATAGGCGTCAAATTGACGGCCGTTAATCCCCATCACCCGCCGCCGATAAATAGCTGGCCCCGGAGAATCCAGTTTGATAATGAGGGCCACTATAACCACGAGCGGTATCACCACTAACAAACCGGGAATGATAATGCCGTAATCCAGCAGCATTTTAAAAATACTGTCCATTCCGGTCATGCGCACTTTCTGCACCCGAACCAGGGGGGTACAGGCCATTTCTTTCACTTCCAGGCCGGTAGTAATAATCTCAAAAAGGCCAGATGAAAGTCTGAGGTTCAAACCACTTACCAGCCCATACTTCTTAAATATGCTCAACATTTCATTCCGGGTCATCGAACTGGTGGCAATAATGAGTTCTTCAATACCATACTTGGTGATAAATTGATCCAGTTGATGGGTGTTGCCGAGGCATTGCAATTGTTTGTAAACGGCCGTGCCCGGCTTTACCTCATCATCCACATAGCCCAACACATGCAGCCCAGAGGTTTGCCAACCCACCAGTTGCTCACCCAATAATTTACCTTCCTCGTTGATGCCCACAATTAACGCCGGCGATAAATAATAACCTTGCTTACGCAGAGCATAGATAATTCGACGAATAACGAAACGACCCAAACTGACAAAAATAAAAGTAAGCAACCAGGCTACCAATAACCAGCCGCGCGCCAATATAAAATCAACCTTCAGAAAACTAATGAACACAACGGACATGATGCCAACGCTGGCAGCCTTAAAAACGAGTGAATACTCTTGGGTACCACCCAGCAGGTTGCGTCTGTTATATAGACCAAAACCCCAAAAAATAATTGCCCACATGGGGTTCAAAAACAAACTGACATTGCGATAAAACTCGTAAACAGGGGTGATCCCAGCTTCAAATACGGGCAAATCAGAAAAAAACCGCACCATGTAAGCAAAAAGAAAGGCCAGACCAACCATGAAAAAGTCATTGATGATCAGCACAGAGGTCAGAAATCGCCATTGGTTTTGCTGAAAAAATACAGAAACCTGATCAAATGGATCAAATGGGGTTCCTATTGGTTTTTCAATGGAATTAATTGATGGGTGCAAAGCTCACTCCTCCGAAAGATACACACAATGACGCCAAATACTCTTCATTCACTGGTAGCACTCTAGTACCATAATATTAAGATCAAACTTACAGGTGGGAGGGTAAAACGAATGGTAAAAGAGGCACTTTTCAGGAAAAATGTATGTGGATCAGACCTTTAAGGAGGCTCTCAATGAGTGGTAAATATCCGTCAACTGGTAGGCGATTTGATGCCAGTCATGGCGCGTTTGCACAAACCGACACCCTTGTTCTCCGATCTGTTGGCAGTACGCGGCATCATCCAAAAGAGAGAGAATCTGAGTAGCAAATGCAGATGGTGTATCGGCCATGAGGAAATCTTGCTGCGGCACGGCCGTTAGCGCCTTTGCTGCCTGGGGAGATACCACAACCGGCGTGGCACAGGCCATCGCCTCCAGCACTTTGTTTTGTATACCGGCCCCATAAGGAATAGGAGCCACCGCCAGGGTTGCCTGTTGCAGATAAGGAGTAATGGTCGGTACTGTGCCTGTCACCACAATTTGGGGGTTCGCCGCCAATTTCTGTATGGCTGGCGAAGGGTCTTTGCCCACCACCAACAGCCGCGCCTCTGGTCGCTGCGCCCAAACCAATGGCATCACCTGTTCGGCCAGGTGCAGCACCATGGTGATATTGGCATGGTAACTCATCTTGCCGCTGACCACGATGGTGGCCGGATCACGCCCCACCGATGGGTCGGGCTTGAATGTGTCCAGGTCAACGCCATTGGGCAGCACGGTGATGGGCGGTTCGGGCGAGCCAGACGGCCGTAGCCGCAAAAACGCCTCACGGTCAGCCGGAGAAGTCACCAATACCCGGTCAAACTGACTGACCACTTCCCCTTCAAATCGGCGCGTCCGGTTCAAATCCAGCCGGGTGATAAAACGACCAAAGCCACTTTTAGTCTGGTCGGCCGCCTGCTCAAAGAGAAAGCTGATGCAGTCTACACTGTCCCAGACAACGGGCACGGCCGTACTCAACTCCCGCAGCACCAGCCCATACTGCACCCCGCGTAAATGCTCCACATGCACCACGTCAATGGGGGCGTCCCCGGCCACCAGCGCCGCCAACTCGTGTGCCATCTGCGGTTGCCAACAATAGACACTTTGCAACGGCCGTGATGATGGCAACACGCGCAAACAGTTCCAAAACGAACGCCAGCGTGGCAGGTCAAACGCCAACACACGATGACATTCCCCGGCCAGCCGGGCTACATCTGCCGCTTCCGTCGGGCTGCTTTGCAGGGTGACAACGGTCACTTCGTGCCCCAACTTTGCCAGGTAACGAATCAGGTTATACGGCCGTACTCTGATCAAATTAGGTACATACGGCACCACAAATAAAATACGCATGATCTTATCCCGCAAACCGCGCTGCCAGACGGGGCCAAAACCGCGGCAACAATCGTTCTGCCAGATCAACCACCCCATACCCGGCAAAAACCAGCAGCACCGCATCCACCGGCAGCCGGTAACGAATCAGCGCCCAGGTTAGCAAATGCACGGCCGTATACACCAGGCAAAACAACAGGAGTAAAAATGTCGGCTGCTGCAAGAGCGACCATCCCCATTGGCGACGCAAGGCCAGCATCAGGCCAAAACTGCCCACCCGCGCCAGATTGCTCACCATATCAGAGTCAGCGGTGGGCCAAAATGTGAAGTAAATGGGCGTCCGGCTGAGCGAAAGCAAAATGTACCGTACCGGATCATCGGTTATAAAGCCAATGCCCCGCTTCAAAAATTCCTGATCCAGCGCCGCCTCATCCATCTCCCGCACCGGCAAATCGTCCGGTATCAAGGGCAGATAACTATCTAAAATGGGGATGAAGCGCGTCCCATAAAAAGGATGGTTGCCCAGATAAAAGGCATAACCGGCGTTGGTATTCAGCAGCACAAATCGGTCAAACCGAATGTAGTTATAATAAGTAAACGGCAAGATCATGCCCACCACTACCAGACCGGCCACGATGGTCTGCGCCCAGGGCACACGGCCGTGTCCCTTATACCGCGCCCACCACAACCACAAAATCTGAAAGGGCACAAACAACATATACAACTGCCGCAACAATACCGTAATCCCCAATAGCAAACCCAACAACAGACCCCACCACAGCGAGTTTTTCCGCTCTGGTTCCGCCATCAAAATGGTGACGTACAACGAAGCCAAAATGGCCGTAATATAAAACGGCTCGGTCATCAGCGTGCCGCCGTAGTAGATGAAATAAAAGTACACGGCCGTTAGCCCTGCCGCCGCCACGCCTGACCATTCATTAAACAAACGCCGCCCAATCAAATACGCCAGATACGGCTGCAAAATCCCCACCGCCACCACCTGAATCAACCGGGCCACAACGGGGTTTGGCCCAAAAATCTGGTAAACCAGGGCCACATACAACGAGTATAAAAAGCTCCAATGCGCCGTTGGTTCGTCTGGCCGGGTCAGCGGCCACCAGGGTTCACCAAATGTAAAACCATGCCCCGCCACCAGACGCAGCCCCAGGTTGTGGTAAGACAACTGGTCGGTTGTGCCCGGCAAAATGACCACTTCATTGCCCAAATACACGGCCGCCGCCAGCCGCAACAAAACCGACACGCCCAACACGATCCACAATACCTGTTTTGGTTGAATCTTCTGCATCACACCTCTCTCGGATAAATTTCGTCCCACTGCTGGTAGGTTTTACGCCAATCATACTCCGCTTCCAACGTGGCACGGCCGTGCTGCCCCAATTGCGCCGCCCGCTCCGGCTCTTGCAACAGGCCAATGACCGCCTGCGCAAAATCAGGGGCCGTATCCGCAATCACAATGTCACGGCCGTCCGCATAAGCAATCCCTTCCGCGCCAATGGTGGTGCTGACAATGGGCAGCGCCCACGACCAGCCATCTACAATTTTGACGCGCATCCCACCCCCGGCATGGAGCGGCACAATAAACACGGCCGTCTCCTGCAAATAGGGCGTCACATCATCCACATAACCCGTCACATCCAGCTTGGGCAGGTGGAGCGTTTGCAGTTCGGCCGGTGGCTCTTTGCCAATCACCGTGAATATGGCATCGGGCACGGCCGTGTGAATCAGCGGCCACACCTCCCTGGCAAACCAAACCACCCCCGCCGCATTTGGCGGCCAATGCAGCCCACCCAAAAACGTTACCCGCCGCGCCCCAGCCACTCGCGCCACCGCCTGTTTCGCCTCCGGGTCGGCACAAATGGGGATGACCGGGCCGATAATTTGGGCAGCGGATGTCCCGGCTACGGCGGCCACAGCCGCCTTATCATCGGCCGTCACCCACACCACCCGGTCAAATTGGCGGCACATCGCCACTTCAAAGTGGGCCATGTTGCCGGACTCTTGTTTGAGGATCTGTTTCAGCAGCGGATTCCCGGCGCTGTCGGCCAGCCGTTGCGGGATGAGATAGGTGGCGTTGTGCTGGTCAAGCACGGCCGTCAGCCCCGGTTTTTCGCTCTTGGCCGTCAGCGCATATTGAGCCATCCACAACTGGTCGGCGTGAACCGCATCAAAGTTGTGTTGCTGCACCAATGTTTTGATCAACTGGTGCATGTCGTCTACGGTGTCGCGGGCAATGAGAAACGGCCGTCGCCGCAGCAAACTGGTGCCCAGATACCACACATCCTTCAGCCGCGACCGGCGCATCAACACCGTATGAACTTCATGGCACAGCCCGCGCATGTGGTCAATGTGCGCCGGTTTGTCACTTTCCCGGTAAAAGGCCACCAGCGTCACCTCATGCCCCGCCTGCGCCAGATATTCCAACACATGATACATACGCACCTTTGGCCCGGCGTCGGGTGGGTAGGGGATGAGTTGGGAGAGGTAGAGTATTTTCATCGGTGAGCAGTGAGCGGTGAGCGGTAAGCAGTGGGCTTCAAACTGCTCACTGCTAACTGCTTACTGCGCACTTTCTTCTTAAAAGTCGGGCAATGCCTTCACCAACTGCCAGTAGCGCCCAGCCAGGGCCAGGTGGTCATCCCGCTTGGGCGGCCGTTCCAGCCAGGCGATAGGAGCGATGAGCAGGCGCGTTAGGGAGGCCATGAGCAACAAGAGCTTGTATAAAACGGCCGTGACCCGCCCATAATGTTTCCGCATATAGCGCAATTTGCCCTCGTACAACCGCAAGAACATCTCCGTCTTCACCTGGCGTGTACTCTGCCCACCCAGATGCACAATTTGCGCCTGCGGCACCCAAAAGATGCCCCAACCCGCCTGGCTGATGCGGTAACAGAGGTCAATCTCCTCGGAAAACATGAAGTAGCTCTCGTCCATCAGGCCAATTGTTTCCAGAATGTGTCGCCGCGCCAGGATGCAGGCCCCCAGCAGTGCCTCCACCGGGCGGGGTGTGTTGGTATCCCAGCTATCCATGTGGTAACGGACACGGCCGTCCAGATGAAACATCCGCAATAGTTCCCGCGCCAACGTGGGGGTCGGGTAACAAGATAACTGCAATGAGCCATCGGCATTGAGCAACCGCGGCCCACACGCCCCCGCCTGCGGGTTATCATCCAAAAATTGCACCAGCGTTGGCAGCGCGCCGGCGTACACAATGGTGTCTGGATTCAGCAGCAGCACGTAGTCACCTGTGCATTGGCGCATCGCCTGATTATTGGCGGTGGCAAAACCGGGGTTCGTCTCGTTTTGCAACAGTTTCACCTGGGGGAAACGCTGCTGCACCATCGCCGATGAGCCATCGGTGGAAGCATTATCCACCACCCACACCTCAAACGGCGCGTTGGGAGCATGGGCAAACACCGAATCCAGGCATTGCGCCAGAATATCGGCCGTATTCCAACTGACGATGACGATGGAGAGCTTCATTATCGTTATCCGTTATCCGTAATTCGTTATCCGAAGCCGCAAATCGGATAACCGATTACGGCTCACGGGTTACGGAAAATCACTCCGCAAAAAACGATTCCCAGGGCGACCCGGCAAATTGGGCTTTTAACTCGTGGAAATTGGCGATGGCGTCGGCCAACGGCCGTTGCCGTTGTTTGTGCGTTTGCGGCTGCACCGCTTCATAGGCCACACCCAATAGCTCTTGCACCCGCCCCATCTCCTGTTCCGGGTTGGCCGCCAACTCTTCATACACCAGTTCCAGATAGGGATGGTCGCTGAAGAAGGTTTCAGCCTCCCTTTCCCAGGTGCGGGTTTGCACAAAATCGGCCAGACACTCGGCATAATCCAGCGCCACCGCGCCTACTTTTGTCGCCGTCCCACCGCCCGTATTAACCCATTCGGCGGACACCATCGCCCGCTGGCGGGAAAGGTGAACTTCCAACAGGTTGCGTCGTTTCAGGTGCAAAACCCGCAATGTTTTGTCCTGGCGCAGATGTTCCCACACGGCCGTCCACTCCGGGTCGCGGGCGTGGTAATAAAAAATTTTGAAACCAACGGCCCTGATTTTCGCCGGGTAATTGCGCCACAACTTCTGCTCTAGCAGCTGAATGGGCTCGTGCAGGAATTGTTGGTGGGCACGGCCGTTGCGCGGAAACCCTTCCATTGCCCAGCCAATTTCATTTTTGTTCTGGAAAATCTCGCCAAAGGTCACAATCTGGCTGTGGGCATTGAGCAGACCACGCAGCATGTTTGACCCCACCCGTGACCGCCCCAACAGGATAAACCGGGTATAGTCGGCCTGCCCCGTCCACCCCTTTTCCAGGGCTGCATAACGCAGGTATTGGATGGTGCGGTATTTGATGTAGCCTGGTTTGAACATTTTAGCCAAAAACGTAGCGATACACTTTGCGGGTAGACGGCCGTTTGGCCGCCCACTCCATCACCCCCAAGGGCACAAACAAAGCGGCTACAAACAGCAAAGGGTAAATCAGCAGCGGCCAGGCAAACAGTCCCGACGCCAATTGCCGGATGGCAAACAGCACCAGCTCCAGCACAATAAAATGCGTGAGATAAATGCCATAGCTGCGCCGCCCCACCTGTTCAAACCGGCCGACCTGCGGGATGGCATTGCGGCTGATGATGGGCAGCAGCAGCATGAGCGGCACCGGCGCAAAAAAGCGCGCCCACGGTGCCGACAGCAGGCCAAATGCATTCAAAATGCCCACCACAAACAGCAGCAGCACGGCCGTCAGACTGAACCACTTGAGACGCTGCAAACGGGGTTTCACGGCCGTGTTGTGCATACTAAAAATCAGCCCCATAGGGAAATAAATGGCCCAATCAGCCATGGTATTGCGCAAAACCGGCGGCGTCAGCCACCACGTCCAGCCGGGTGGGTTGACGCCAAACACCTGTGGGTGCAGGGCAAAGATCAAAAATAGCTGGTAGAGGCCGATCAACAGCAGTAATAACCAGCCAAAGCGTTGGCCCACAATGACCAGGAGGGGCGAAATGATATAAAAGAAGAGCAGCAGCGGCACAAAATGATACGGCTCGCCGGTCAGGAAAAAGTGCAGATACTCGCCCACACTGTGCTGTCGGTCACGGGTGAAAAACAACACCACGTAAAAGATAACCGTCCAGATCAGGTAAGGCCACAAGATGTGCTTGACGCTGGCCCAGATGAATTTGAGGGACAACACCGACTTGCCCCGCGCCGCATAAGCCACAAACGCGCCAGAGATGAAGAGAAACGTGGGCACAGCAAACGCGCCCAATGCCTGCAAAATGGTCAAAACCTGGCGCACCCACCCTTCAACCGGGGCGAAGGTATCACCAGCGGTGATGGTGTGGTTGAGGACAATGAGAACAATGGCGATACCACTTAACGCCCCATACTGACGATTCATATACTACTCCTGGTTCGTAGTAGGCGATTTATCGCCTCCAGGGGCACTAAAGTGCCTACTATGAACAGTGTTTAATCTTCCACCCCCAACGGCCGTGTCCGTAAATACTCGGTCGTCATGCGCTTGCGGGTAATGTCATCGTAGACCCGCTGCACCTGTTCGGCCGTCAACTCCATCTCCTGCGCCACCACTTCGGCGGGGATACCATGATCCAACCCATACCAGATTAAATCCATCGTCTCAAAGGGCAGGCGGAAGAAAAACTCCTCCTGTGTGCTGCCCGCGCTGTAGGTGTCTGAGGTGGGCGGGCGGGTGCGGATTTCTTCGGGCACATCCAGATATTCAGCCAACTGGTAAATTTGCGACTTGAACAGATGGCCGATGGGCATCACGTCCATCGCCCCATCGCCATATTTGACGAAGAAGCCCTGGTCGTGTTCGTTGCGCTGCGGTGTACCGATCATGGCATAGTCGTGCAATTCGGCGTGGTAATAGAGCATGGCCACCCGGCTGCGCTGTTTAAAGTTGGTGGCGGCGACGATCTGTTGGAGTTGCGACGGCCGTAGTCGTTTTGTCTGCTCTTCCCCCTCCGGGCTGACAATGGTCGCGCTAAAAAAGTTCAGCGTCCCCCCTTCCAGCAAGCCGGACGGCAGCGTGATTTTCAGCTTGTAGGTACTGTCATACTCCGGGAAAATGGCCCGCACCGCCTCATCCCGCCGCTGGTACGCGCCAAACCCCCATAGCGCCCCGGTCATATCTTCGGTAAGCGGTTCCACCCCATACTGGCGGCAGACCACTCGCGCCAACCGGGCACTGTCCGGGCTGGACTCCATCTCCGGCAGCAGCAGCGCCACCAGCCGCTCCGCGCCCAAAGCGCGAACCGCCATCGCCAGCACCACGGCCGAATCCACTCCACCGCTGACGCCCATCACCCCACCCCGCTTCTTCAAGGTGGTAAAAATGTTCCGCCGCAAACTCTCCACAATGCGGTGTACTTCCGCTTCCGCATCCAATTTCAGCACGTCACGATGAAAAGACGTTGAACTCATCAAAATCAATCTCCTATTTATCTGTCCTAACTGTTGCCACCTTTGAGCCGGATAAAAATCTGATGGCGCGACAAGCTATAAATATTCAAATTGGGTAAACCATTGGAATGCCCTTTACTCTGCTTTCACCTATTCTTTGGAAAGGATACGATTTAGTTCGCTAAGTAGCAGTTGAGCCTCATTTTTATTGAGATAAGGGACTTTCATCGTCCGGGCCCAGAAGTAAGTTTTTCCTGTTACTTCTGATACTTGTGATGGTAACATCTTGTGCCGAATGCCTCTATCTTGGTTTGGAACGGGCGTAAGAAATTTAACATCACGATAAGCTTCATCTTCACCTTCGAGCTTTGGTTGTCCGATTACTTCTGCGGCGGCTATAATGCCGTCCCCTTTGTGATAGTAAAAAATGATGTCTTTTTGGTTTAGATATTCGATGACGTGCTTAATATCTCCATATGCAGCCACTCGTTTTTTCTCCATCATTTCCCAAACAGAATCTTCATTCCACGATCGATTTGTGTCAAAGAGGATACCCTTAACGGTGGCCGGATTACGATGACGATCATAGGGGAACGAGAAGAACTCGAAATACCGCTGACTCTGGATTTCATAGATTCGATATGGCAGAAACTCAACAGTCAGGCCTTGTGCCTTCCAATAGTCAATTGCACGTATCAGACCCTCATTCGCAGCGCTACCAACAATATAAAGGTGCTGACGTTTATTAAAATCAGATTCTAGGAGAGGTTGCTCAAGCTGAAATGCCTCTCTATGTGCCTCTTGAAGCGCAGGAGGCGGAATAGACATGTTTTCCTTCCGCATGTAAATGTAATAACGTCGCTGTAACTCAGAATAGAGCCATTGGCCTGCATCTTGAGCATACCGAATTGCTTGAAGGACAGCATCCTCATAGGCCAGCCCACGTTTCAACTCGAAGATTACAAGATTCCCCGCTTTATCAAGAGCATAGACATCCGCTTCAGCTTGACCCTGATGTTCCTGATATATGGGCATAAGAGCCGAATCCTCAAAGAGAACATCCAATAAATGGTCGGCCAATAGGTTTTCAAGGTCTTTCTCTTTTTGTTGAAGGTCAACAGCCTCTAAAAAAGGGAGAGGTTCAAGTGTCCCAAGCCCTTGCCCCGTGTCCGAGAGTTTATAAAGCATGCTTCCTTCCTCCGCATCAAGTGAGATTCAACAACTGCTAAACCTGATTCACACGGCTTTTTTGCACGGCCGTACCCTCATCCACCTCAACCATCATGGTCACAACGCCAGCACCAGCCGCATCCCTTCTTCCACTTGTTGCATCTTTCTGGCTGGCAAGGCGCTGACATAATCGGTGAGTGAGCTTTTATCTATGGTGAAGAGTTGGGAAACATTGATCACTGAGTCACGCGGCAAGCCACTCTGTTCAGGCCTACACCATACTTGGTCACTTCAAACAGTGTCTGGTCAGGTTTGGGCTTGTTGAATAACTGGTTCAACCACATCCCACACGACATCGGGGTGTTTGGCCGCTACTTGCAGCAGCACCCGCGCCGCCCCATGTGGTGAGCGCCGCCCCTGTTCCCAGTTTTGCAATGTCTTGACACTGATCCCCAATAAGGCGGCAAACTCCGTTTGCGATAGTTCATAACGCTCCCGAATACCCTTTACATCTGGCGTTTCCACCACAAACGTCCGTGAGGCTTCTTTTTCACTGCGCAAAATCGCGCCCCCTTCGCGCACACTCTGGAGCAATTCTGCAAACAGTTCGTCACCCATATATTCGTTGTTCATACGTATTCATCCTCGACAATTTGTCGGAGTATCTTTAATTGAGCTGGTGACAGGTTGTCCTGAACATTCTTGGGATACATTAAAAGCATCAACAAACGCTCTTGAGCTACAGCCCAATAGTAAATTACCCTCACACCACCTCGTTTACCCTGCCCGTGATAACCCCAACGAACCTTTCGCAACCCGCCACTTCCAGAAATGATTGGGCCAGAATCAGGGCGATTTGCCAGGTTGGCTTGTAGCAATCTGTATTCTTCATCAGATAGTAGTTTCTGAACCTGTTTTGTAAAGACAGATGTTTCAACAATAACCATCTTTTCCTCAAAGCAAGACGATAATGACCCGCCAATCATACGCCAATGGGGGATGCAGTGTCAAATCGGATTTGTTAAGGTTGAGTGTGCCTGGCGCCACTTATGCGGCTACCAACAATCGCCGGTCTACCAGTTTGATGTCATCTTGGGCAGGGTCAATGGGAGCGGCCGTGCGGAAATCGGCGATGAACTGCTGGTGAACGAGTTGGGTGGAGAGGACACCGGCCAGGGTCATATCGTCTGTCTCCCCTAGCTGGCCGAAGCGTTCCACCTTTTTGGCCAACGCCTGCACCGCATCCGGCAGGAAACAACCAGCGTCTTCCACTTTGGCCGGTGACATCACCTCGGCCACCCAATCCATTGGTTTGCCATCGGGGAAGAAGCTCTTGTGAATGGGGGCACGATACGGCCGTTTGGGGCGATTCCATATCTCATCCGGCAGCAGATCACGCATGGCCCGCTTGAGGATATGCTTCTCGTCCAGGCCGCGCATCTTATAGTGTGGCAGCAGTTGGGCGGCAAACTCAATCACCCGGTGATCCAGGAAGGGGAAACGCCCTTCGACAGAGTGGGCCATGCCCATGCGGTCACCTTGCGAATTGAGCAAATACTCGGCCAGGAAGATGGTGATTTCCAGGTATTGCGCCTGCGCCAGCCCGCTCCATTCGCTAAAACCATCGGGCAGTTTGATCTGATCCAATGGCGACAGATCGGGAATAGCATCGCGTAGTTCGGGCAGGAAGACGCGCTTGGTACGGCCATTGTTGTGCCAGCGTATCGCGTGTGAATAATCCGGGCTGTCCACGTCGCTCAACCCCTGGCCGAAAAATTTGCGCAGGTAGGCGTCATTTTGCAGGCCGCTGATGTAGGGGTAGAGCTTGTGCAGGAGGGAAGGCCGTAAGGCCGACTCCGGCTGCCGTGCCCAAAAGCGACGAATTTTGGCCTCTTTGAAAATGTTGTAACCACCCAAAAATTCGTCCGCCCCCTCGCCGGTCAGCACCACCTTGAAGTTGTGGCTGTGTACCAGATCAGAGAGCAAATAAAGCGGCGCGGGCGAGGTGCGCATGATGGGCGTTTCCGTGTGCCAGATGACGTGCGGAAAGACGCGGCCAATATCTTCGTGTGAACAGGTGATCAGGTTGTGATGGGTGCCCAGATGTTTGGCCATCTGCCACTGGTATTCGCTTTCGTCGTAGGCGGCGTCGGTGAAGGCGATGGAGAAGGTTTCCAGCCGGTTGCCGGTGTAATGGTGGACGAGTGCGGCCGTAGACGAGGAATCCAACCCGCCGCTCAGATACGCACCCACGGGCACGTCCGCCCGCAGCCGGATTTGGGTGGCGTCAATGAGCAGTTCGCGCAATTGTTGGGCGGCTTCGTCGAGCGTCAGCCGTGCGCCATTTTCCATGCCCGCCTGGGGGAAGGTGGGCTGCCAGTAAGGGGTGATATGGATACGGCCGTTTTCCACCAGCATATGATGGCCCGGCGGCAGGGTGAACACATCCTTGAAGATGGTGCGCGGCTGGATGGGACTCCAGAAGGTGAAGATCTGGTCGAGGGCAACGGGATCAATTTCTGGCTGCACACGGCCGTCGGCAAAAAACGCCTTCATCTCCGAGGCAAAAAAGAGGACGCCATCGCGCACCGCATAATAAACCGGCCGGATGCCTGGCCGATCCCGCGCAATGAACAGCCGCCGTTTGCGTTCGTCCCAGATGGCAAAGGCAAACTGCCCGTTCAGGTGGTTCACGCAGTCCGGGCCGTACTCTTCATAAGCGTGCAGAATGACTTCGGTATCCGAGTCGGTTTGGAATTGGTGGCCGAGTTGTTCCAAAACCGGCCGTAGCTCCACATAGTTATAAATCTCGCCGTTAAACACAATCCAGGCCGTACCCTCTTCATTGCCAATGGGCTGCTGCCCGCCGCTGAGGTCAATGATGCTCAGGCGGGTGCTGCCCATGGCCAGCCCGGATTGTTCATCCTGAAAAATGTACGTGCCGTACTGGTCTGGCCCGCGATGGCGAATCATGCCCAGCATCGCGTTCAATTGCGCCGGTTCCAGGGGTGGGTTTTGGGAGAGATTGTGTATGCCGACTATTCCACACATTTTCGTAATCCGTAATCCGTGAACCGTAATCCGACGGTTTACGGATTACGGTTCACGGATTACGCCTTTAAGAAAGGTCTGTCTTTTTAATTTTCCCGCTGCTGGTCTTGGGCAGTTCGTCGCGGAACTCCACAAATTGCGGCACCATGAAGTCTTCCAGGTGGGCTTTGCAATAAGCCAGCACTTCCCGTTCCGTCAGGCCGCCATCGGGCACGACCAGGATGGCTTTGATGGCCTGGCCGAGGATGGGATCGGGAATGCCGATCACGGCCGTTTCCGTCACCCCTGGCAAACTGTACAGCACATTTTCCACTTCTTTGGGCGCAACTTTCTCGCCCCGGCTCTTAATGATGTCATCCTTACGGCCGACAAAGTAGAGAAACCCTTCCTCATCCATGCGGAAGAGATCGCCGCTGTAACAGAGGCGCTCGCCGGGAATGGGACCGGGGCGGTAGCGTTGGGCGGTGGCGTCCGGCCGCTCCCAATAGCCCATCATCACATGCCCACCGCGCACCACCAGTTCACCAATCTCGCCGGGGCCAAGCCGGGCGCCATTTTCATCTTCCAGCCACACTTCCGTGCCCGGAATGGCAATGCCCACCGAGCCAGGGCGGTTTTTCAACTGTTCCGGCGGCAGGTAAAGGGTACGCTTCGTTTCCGTCAGGCCATACATGGAGTACATGGTGGCCCAGGGGAAAATTTCGCCGATTTTTTGTATGTGGCTGGGCGGCAGGGCAGCGGCCGTATTGGTGATGTAGCGCAAATTGCTCAGGTCATAGCCGCTCAAATCCATATTCAGCAGCAGGGCAAAAATGGTGGGTACGCCGGGGAAACCGGTCACTTTTTCTTTTTCCATCAACTGCAAAATCTGCGCCGGGTAGGTGAACCCTTTTTCCAGAATCAACGTGCCGCCAAATTTGAAGACCATCAACAACTGGTAGAGGCCGTAATCAAAAGAGAGCGGCGACATGACGATGACGATGTCTTCGGGTCTGTTTTGCAGGTAGTGGATGATGGAGGAGGCGGCAAAGACAACGTTGTGGTGGGCGGACATGACCCCCTTTGGTTCGCCGGTGCTGCCGGAGGTGTAGATGAGGCAGGCTAAATCGCGGTCAATACCCAGGCGCGACGGCCGTGTCTCCGGACATTCGACTTGAATCGTCTCCCAGGCCACCATACGCTCGTGGCTGGCGGCGGCTTCGGCCGCTTTGCGTTCGGTCAGCACCGCAAATTTAACGGATGCTGCATCCGCCATCACCTGCTGAATCATGTCCGCATCACGGCCGCGGGCGACAATGGCGCTGGCGCGGCAGTTATTCGCCATGTAGAGCAGCTTGTCCTCTTTGGTGGTGTGGTTCACCGCCACAAAAACGCCACCCGCCTTTAATACGCCAAAAATCCCAACCGCCAGTTCCACCGTGTTTGGCAAATACAATATCACGCGGTCGCCCCGGCCAATGCCATTGGCGCGCAGGTAGTTGGCAAAACGATTCGCCATCGCATCTACCTGCACATAGGTCAACCGGTCATTCCCGCAGATCAACGCCTCTTTGTCCGGCGTGCGCTCCGCGCTGTTTTCCAGGAAGTCTTGCACCATCAGGGCATGTTGAAAGGTCATAGGAGTGTTCAATTGTCAATTGAAAATTGGCAATTGTTAGTTGGCGCGGCGGGCGATATAGGCGGCCAGGTTGTCTACGCTGTCGAAGTTGTCAGGGACAATTTCGTCATCGGCGACCTGCACGTGGAAATTTTCTTCAACAAAGGAGACCAGTTCCATCACCCCCAGCGAATCTACCACCCCGGCTTCTAAAAACGACTCATCGTCGTCAAGGGAAAAACCATTGCTGCTAAACAGGAAATTTTCGGCAATATATTTTTTAATTTGATCTTTTACATCCATTCTGAATTCCACCTGAAAAAGTTTGATGAGAAGAAAGTACCATAATACAAGTGTTTGGCAAATTGGGTTTGCCGGTATCATGTCACGGGCTAATTTTATAGGTTCAACTTGCAGAATTTATTAAGTAGCACGTTTGTAGTAGGCGATTTATCGCCGTTAACAGGCGATAAATCGCCTACTACAAACAAAAGATCAGGAGCAGAATAAACGTATGAAGAAGAAATTTGTGTCCATGTGGGGCATGGTGCTGGTTGTGTTGCTCACGGCCGTGACCCTCTTCGCTGCCCCCCAAACTCCCACCGGCGGGGGGGCTGTCTACCTGCCCCTCATCGTCA
>CAYXUZ010000029.1:44176-45231 GCA_964467705.1 uncultured Ardenticatenaceae bacterium
CAAACCAGAAAATCTGGCCGCCTCGCGTCGGATCAATGTGCCGTATGATACCAACACCGCCCTGCCCCGCCGCAGCATTTTCTGGTTTGGCCGGGTAGATCCCACCAACAACTACGCCGATGCCCGGTTGGTTTATGACGATACCCACCTGTACATCACTTTGCACATTTTTGACCGCCACACCTGGTATGACGAAACGCCGACGGTGAACAGCCTGACGGAGTGGGACGCGGCCACCATTTATCTGGATTTAGATGGTAATATCGGCAATGCCCCGGACAACAACAGCTACCGTTTTGTGGCCCAGTTGAACAATCCACCCCAAGACCGCACCAATTATCAGGTGGCTTACCGGGGGAATGGCTCTGGCTGGGCGCAGGCCAATGTGCCCTTTAGCTCATTGGCCGGGTGGGTTGGCGTAGCGGTGAACAACAATAACAATGGCGATGATCGTGGTTGGCAGGTGAGCTTTGAGATTCCCTTTACCAGCCTGGGGTTGGCAGCACGGCCGTCGGCAGGCGTGGTGTGGGGGTTGGCCA
This sequence comes from uncultured Ardenticatenaceae bacterium, assembly GCA_964467705.1. Taxonomy (GTDB): domain Bacteria; phylum Chloroflexota; class Anaerolineae; order Promineifilales; family Promineifilaceae; genus CAADGU01. The sequence goes on from CAYXUZ010000029.1 coordinate 44,716, forward strand.
CGGCCGTGCATGACCGCGACACCCAAAATGGCTCCCCCATCGTCCCCAACCAGGTCTGGCCGGAAAATATAAACGCTTCCCAACCGACCACCTGGGGCCAGCTCCGTTTTGGCCTGCCCACCTATTCTTCTTCGGCTGCGCCACAAGGCACCACCATCATCAAACACGGTGTGAATGGGGCCGTTGTCACCGACGCCCAGGTGGGCGGTTATTTTGACTGTGGCGAGCCACACAACCCGAACTTTTTCAACGGCTGGGGGGACGCTAACCATTACAATCGCCCCAACCGCAACCAGCTTAACGTGCAAAACCAGGCCAATCTGGGCGACTGGCCCTGCCTGTCCAAAATATACATCACCTTTCCGCTGGATCAGATTCCGGCGGGCAAAGAGATCATCTCCGCCAGCCTCACCCTCAACCACTTTGGCAACTCCCAACCCGCCCAGGCCGGCGATTCGCTCATTCATGTGCTCACCGCCGGAGAAAATTGGAATGAGCAGACAATTACCTGGAACA
>CAYXUZ010000030.1:0-5492 GCA_964467705.1 uncultured Ardenticatenaceae bacterium
GCTCATGACGTCTGTTTGCCACACCAAACCGCTATTAAACATCCCGCCGCCATCGCCAGTGGCCGCGTTGCCGCTGAGGGTGACGTCGGTCAGAGTTGCCCTCGCACCATCGTTGTACAGCCCGCCGCCGTTCAGGGCAGAGTTGCCACTGACGATGGCACCCGTCTGCGTAACGATACCGCTATTAAACAGCCCGCCACCGTTGTTTTCGGCCTCGTTGTCGCTGAGGGTGGTGTCGAGTAGAACCGCCATGTTATCGTTGGCGATGCCGCCGCCGTTGTCTTGGGCCTTGTTGCCGCTGAGGGTGACGTTGGTCAGCGTCGCCGGGCCGCTGTTGTACAGCCCACCCCCGCTGGCGGCCAAATTGCCGCTGAAGGTAACGCCCGTCAGCGTCGCTGAACCACCATTCAGCAGTCCGCCGCCGCTGGTCGTGGCCGCGTTGTCGCGCAGGGCGCCACCGCTGAGAGTGAGGGATGAATTGGCGAAGGCGTAGATGCCGCCGCCTGCACGAGCGGTGTTGCTGAAGATCTCGCCACCCTCAATCGTCACCGGCGCGCCATCCCAAATCAGCATCGCGCCGCCCCAGCCATTGGTCGTGTCGGCGGCGGTGTTGTAACGCAGCACGCTGTTGATGATCGTCGTGCGTGCGCCGGCGAAGCGGGGATACAGCGCCCCGCCGTTGAGCGCAGAATTGCCCTCTAGCAAGCTGTTGGTGATGGTCAGTGGTCCGGTGCTAACAATGGCCCCGCCACTTCCTCCGGAGATGCTGTTGCGGATGGTGCTGTTCTCGAGGATGACCGAGCCGGGTGTGTCCGCGCCCGATGAGCCATTATGGATCGCGCCACCGTCGCCGACGGCGAAACCATGATCCAGCACGATATTGCGCAAGGTCAGCGCGGCACCGTCGCTGACGACAAACAAGCGGTTGCCGTCCTGCCCGTCGAGGGTGATCAGGCCGCCCCCGTCAAGGGTTGTGTCCAACGTAATAGATTTGGCGATGCTGGACAAAATCGTGTGCGGTGCAGCGCCGCAATTGAAGGTGACGGTTCCGCCGCCTGCCAGCGCGGCTTCGAGCGCCGCCTCGGTGCAACTGGCCGGTGTGCCCGTGCCGACCACACCATCAGCCAGGGCGCGGGGTGGCGGGGCAGCCCACACTAAACTCGCGATCACCATTACTCTGAGTACGAGAGAAAGAGTCTTCGCCATCATTGTCTTTTCCTTTATCTGATCTAACGATGAGTGGAAACAGCCTGCCAGTCCCCTCTACGCTATGGATTCTTCTAGCAGAGGGTCATTCCTATCTTTTGTTATAATCTTTTCCGGAACCATGATCCGTTCCGTCAGTTATAATGTTGCAAATGATCATCTCCCTTTGGTCACAGAATCTGCTACAAAAAGTGTGACATTATTGGTAATTAGAGTTGAATCCCGAATTAATATTGGAACAGCGCTCCTTTGGCGATTGGCTCAGGCGAAAGCGAAAAGCAGTTGATTTGACGCGCGAAGGGCTGGCGAATCAGGTAGGATGTTCGAGCGCAACCATCCGAAAAATCGAAGCGGAGGAACGCCGCCCTTCGGCGCAGATCGTGGAGCGGCTGGCCGAACTGTTCAATATTCCCGCGGACGAACGGACAGCCTTCCTGCGTTTTGCGCGGGGTGACTGGAAATCTGCCCCCCAGAATGATGATGAAGACACCCCCTGGCGCGTCTCACGCCAGCGTACCACACGCCCATCTCCCCGTTCAAATTTACCGGCAAAAACCACCTCTCTGATCGGCCGTGAGCATGAAATCGCTCTCTTACGCAGGTATTTATTCGATCCTGAGATTCGCCTCATCAACCTCATCGGCCCGCCGGGAATCGGCAAGACGCGGCTCAGTCTGGAAGCAGCGCGGGATTCCCTCCACGATTTTCCTGATGGGGTATTCTTCATTGGGTTAGCACCATTAGATAATGCATCTTTGGTTGGCACATTCATCCTTCAGGCACTTGGTTATGTAGAAGGAAAGAACGTGCCTCCCATTACACAACTTGTTGACAGCATCGGGGGGAAACAAATGCTTCTTGTGCTGGATAACTGTGAGCACCTCATCGAAGAGGTCGCTTCGCTTGTCTCAAACCTCCTTTCAGCCTGCTCCCACTTGAAGATCCTGGCCACCAGCCGGGAATCATTACGTGTCTCTGGCGAGTGGTTATACCCGGTACCTGCGCTCGATATTCCCGAAGAAAGCTTGTCCAGGGATGCAGGAACAGCTTCAAAGTTTCCTGCGCTGATGCTCTTTTGCGAGCGTGCACGTGCGGTGCGGCCGGAGTTCGTCCTCAACGCGGAGAATGCCGGGGCCGTTTCCTCCATCTGTGCCCGTTTGGATGGTTTGCCATTAGCCATCGAATTGATCGCGGCGCGGACGCGCCTCATGTCGCCGCGCGTGTTACTGGAGAACCTCAACGATCAATTTGTGCTGTCCGCGGATGGGATGCGCGCCCTGCCCGAACGCCAGAAAACATTGAACAACGCCATCGGCTGGAGTTACAACCTCCTTTCACCGGAGGAACAAAAATTGTTTGCCTATCTCTCGGTCTTTTCAGGCAGCTTTACATTGGAGGCCGCTCAAACCATTTTTGCGCGATCCTTTTCGCAGAAGTCTGTAGCCGACCTCATCCTTTCATTATTAGATAAAAACCTGTTGCAGAGCACCCAGGACGCACACGGTCAGATTCGGCTGGATATGCTGGTCACGATCCATTCGTTTGCTTCGCAGCGTCTGGACGAATCAGGAGAGAAGTCAGAACTGCGCAACCAACACGCCACCTATTTTCTGGAACTTGCTGAAGAGGTTGATCAGCACGTTCACGGCCCTGACCAACGCGAATGGATGGATCGGCTCGAAGCCGAACTGGATAACTTACGCAGCGCCCTCGATAGGTTCTGGAGCGATAGGCAAACTGAAAAATTGTTACGACTCTTCGCAGCCTTGAACTGGCCCTGGGTATTGCGCTGGCCTGCATCTGAAGCGCGCATTTGGTTTGAACGCATCCGTGCTTTGCCTGATGCGGCCGATTACCCGGCAATCTATGCCCGTGTGCTGAGTACATCGGGCCGCCGGGAATGGCTTGTCGGGAACCTGGCGGAAGCGCTTGCTTTGCTGGAGGAGAGTCGGGCGATCTGGCTGGAATTGAAAACGGCTGGTGAGCGTGGGCTGGCTTTGGTTCTGATCCTGTCGGGTCAGATTGCGCGCTACAACGATGGAGATCTGAAAGCCGCAGCCTCTTACTTTGAACAAAGCTTCGCCCTCTATCAAAGATGCAATGATCAATGGGGCATGGCTTTAAGCAGATTTGGTTTGGGCTGCGTGGCATATGATGAGAGCCAGGATGATTCGGCACGAGCCTGGCTCAAACAAAGCCTGGCGTGGTTTCAGGAATTGGGTGATCTTTGGGGAGTGGGAAGATCTTCCCAGATGCTGGGACAACTATACCTGAAACAGGGACTTTATGAAGAAGCACGTAAATACTTTGAGCAAAATCTAAGGGCTGATGAGGGTTTTTTCAAGGGAGGGACCATCATAGCTTTGAACAATTTAGGATATCTCTACCATCATCAGCACAAGGATGATCAAGCCGAAGCATATTACGAGAAAAGCCTTTCGCTGAGCCAGGAATTTGGGCTGAAAGTCTATGCAGGCTATAACTTATATATGCTGGGGATACTGGCCCTGCACCGAAACAATTATCTGTTGGCTACGCAGCTTTTCACAGAGACGTTCAATTCACATCGGGAATACTTGAAACAGAGAAGTATACACGACTTCTTAATCGCCCTGGCTGCTGTTGCCGCAGGCACAAATCAACCTGAACGTGCGGCGAAGCTATACGGGGCATCAGAGGCAATCCTTGATACGGCCGATTACAAAATTTCACCACTCACCCGTTTTGAGTTCGATCGTTATATTCAAATGGCGCGTGATCAACTGGGCGACACAAGATTTGAAGTACTCGTGGCAGAAGGCCGCAACCTGAAAATAGAACAGGCGATTGCCCTGGCATTTGGGAAAAGCAATGCCTAGTCTGCCGGCTGTGGTGGCACCTTAACGCATCCACAAACCGGTGAGCGATTGGCGGATTTGGCGGAAAGATTATTGGTGGAAATGGGAGGACGGCCGTTGTGGAAATTAGAGATTGCAGTTTGGTCAATCTCCAATCGCCAACGCCAAACTCACCGGGCAATGGTCAGAGCCGAGAATGTCCGGATGAATGGCGGCCGCCACCACTAAATCGGCCAGGTCGGGACTGATGAAGAAGTAATCCAGCCGCCAGCCTACGTTTCTCTCCCGCGCACCGCCAATGGCCGTCCACCAGGTATACGCCCCCGTTTTGTCCGGGTAGAGGTGGCGGTAGGTGTCAATATACCCCTGGGCGACCACCTCATCAATCCAGGCGCACTCCTCCGGTAAAAAGCCAGTCATCTTGCGGTTTTGTTTCGGCCGGGCCAGATCAATTTCCTGGTGCGAGGTGTTTACATCACCGCAAAAGATGACCGCTTTGCCCTGTGTCCGCAGGTTGTTGCAATAGGCCAGAAAGTCGGCTTTGTACTGCATTTTGAAGGGGACACGGCCGTGATCCCGCCCCCCATTTGGAAAATAAGCGCCAATAAATACAAACCGGTCATACTCGGCTACAATCGTGCGCCCTTCCCGGTCAAAGTCGGGGATGCCCAGACCAATTTGCACATTTCGCGGCTCTGTTTTGCTGTAGAGGGCTACCCCGCTGTACCCTTTTTTCTCGGCAAAGGCCCAATAAGTGTGGTAGCCATCGGGTTGGCGCAGGGCTATGTCTAGCTGGTCAGGGTGAGCTTTGGTCTCTTGCAGACAGAGAGTGTCTGGCTGAGTCTGGTCTAGCCAATTAAGAAAACCTTTATTTTGCACAGCACGAATGCCGTTGACGTTCCAGGAGTAGAGGGTGAGCATGAGGGTATTGTATATCGTTTGCAGATAGGTGGCAGGGGGCAAGTGGCAAGAAGCAGGTGGCAAGTGATCACCTGCAACCCGCAACCTGCCACTTGCCACCCCCACTGTTTGTGAGGAATGGGTGATAGCGTGTTGCCGGGCTACAGCCGTTGCCATACATTTTCTGTATGCGCCCGGATATTGCCGAATTTGCCGATAAAGTTGCCCTGCACGCCATGAACCGGCGGATCCCCCGTTCGCTGGAAAACTCCTACCAGGCGGCGCTCCCCTTTGAAGCGGTGCTGGCTGGCACAGAAGTGAATGGCGTAAAGACGGCCGTGACCCAACTGGCCGCCCCCGGCGTTCATTCCATCTGGCTCAACACCCCCTCTGGGGAAATAGGATGTCGCGTCAAAGTGCATCTGGCCGCCGACCCAGAATCGCCGCTTCTCATTTACCATCATGGGTTGGGCGAATATCCGTATGATAGCTCCTGGCGGCGGCTGTTTGGCAACGGCCGTGCCGCCTCACTCTCCATGCACCGTGTCC
>CAYXUZ010000030.1:5502-23654 GCA_964467705.1 uncultured Ardenticatenaceae bacterium
TCAGGCCCCCTATCACGCCAACTGGCATGACCCATTAGACAAAGGGTTCCACTCCCTGCAAAGCATTTACCAAATGTTGGCCGGTTCGCTACGCATGATGGAACTGGTACAGGATTTTTTCACAGGACAGGGGGCGGCTTACGCGGCCGTCGCTGGCGTCAGTTGGGGAGGCATCACCAGCCTGTTGTATGAGGGCATCTTTCAGCGCAGCCGGGCCGTCATCCCCATGCTCTCCTCACCCAACGTGGGGCAGGCCATCTGGGATATTGCGGAATTGGTAGCCCGGCCGTTAAGCATCTCCCATGGCGAACTGCTAGCCTACCTTGATTTTAGCCCCTATTATCGTTGCATTGAGCAGGCCGAGATATTTCCGCTGTTAGGAGCGCAAGACCTCTTTTTTCGCCAGGAAAATCACGCACCATTGTTTGGTGGACGGCCGTTGCGCCTCGTCCCCGGCAGCCATATCACCAATCTGTGGCAGATAAAACCATTGCGAGAACATTTGTATGGTGTGTTATCAACGATTGAAGATCGCCGACGGCACACCATACGCTCCTAATAGTTTGCTTATGTGCAATTCAGTTTGAACTTAGACTAGGCGGCTATGCTTACCCACGAAGTCGCCAAAAGAAGTGTTCACCCCCGGTTCTCCCTCCTGGCCGGGGGTGAACGCTTTTATGGGACAATTTTCAGACCCTATGGGTTTCAATAACCCGTAGGGTCTTTCTTATTTCACATAAATTCTCGGCACACGGGTATTGATATTCGTCAAAATTTCATAAGGAATCGTGCCCGCCCACTCTGCCAATTCTTCACAACAGATCGCTGCGCCATCGCTCTCACCCAATAAAACCACTTCATCATTGTTATAGGCAGAATCCCATTCGATGTTGACCATCAATTGATCCATACAAATACGGCCGACCACCGGATAACGACGGCCGTGAATAATCACCTCGGCCTGCCCCGACATCCGCCGAAAGTAGCCGTCGCCATACCCGACCGGCACTGTTACCACCCGCACCATGTGATCACTCTGCCATGTTGAACCGTAACTTACCGGATGGCCGGGTTTGACGACTTTAAAGTAGACGACACGCGACTTCCAACTGAGACACGGCCGTACCGCCACCGTCCGCGCCACCTCCGCCGAAGGATACACCCCATACAACAAAATGCCCGCCCGCACCATATCCAAATGGCTGGCCGGTAACTGCAAAATGCCACCCGAATTCGCCATATGCCGCAATCGGGGCGGCGGTACCCCCCGTTCCGTGTAGAACGCCAACACCTGCTCAAACCGCTCAAGCTGCACCTGTGCCGAACGGGGGTCGGCCGTATCCGCATTGGCAAAGTGGGAATAAATCCCTTCTACATCACAATAGCGGCAGCGCAGCGCTGCTTCCAGGAGCGAATCTGCACTGTAATAATGCACTCCAATACGCTCCATGCCGGTATCAATTTTCAGGTGAACGTGCGCACGAACCCCCATTTGCTGCGCGGCCGTATCAATTTGCTGCAACTTCTCCACCGAAGAAGCCGTGATGGTCAGGTTGTGCTGCAAAAAGATGGGTATCTGATTGCCAATAATGCCACCCATTACCAGAATTGGCGTCTGAAACCCCGCCTGGCGCAGCATGATCCCTTCCTCTAAAAAAGCCACTCCCAGATACGGCGCATCCAACGAAACCAGATGGCGGGCAATTTCCACCAGCCCATGCCCATAGGCGTTGGCTTTGAGGATGGGCATGACGGCCGCCGGGAACACCGCTTGCCGGATGGCGCGGTAATTGTGGCTGAGTTGGGTCAGGTTAATTTCCAGAAAAGTGGGGCGGGCGATGTCGCCATTGCTGATGGTGGGTTGGTTGAGCAGGGTCATAGGCGGCATTTTATCCCCAGTCACGGCCGTGTTCACCCCTTCTCATCCACACATCATCCCCCTTTTTATTCGATATTATCCCCATATCCTGACCACTTATCCCCAGTTTTCCCACAGTTATCCCCAACATGCTGCCAATTGCTACCCAACCTTTTTGATTTTTTGTATGCCTATCTGCCCTGGCTATAATCATATGGCGCACTGCGTCGTAAACGATGCGGGCACTTCACAAGACCGGATAAGGCGACAAGACATTATGTTTTTGCATGGATTACGTATTTTATGCCGTTTTATTTTGAGAATTATTGCCAGAGTGGATATACAAGGGATGGACCATATCCCCCCAACCGGTGGCACATTGATCGTCTCCAATCACCTGGGGCGGCTGGATGCTATGCTAGGTGTGGTATTGGCCGACCGCGATGACATCATACTAATGGTCGCCGATAAGTATGAAAAATATACCTTCTGGCGTTTTCTGGGTAACAAGCTCAATGCTATCTGGCTGAACCGGGAGGAAGCCGACTTCCACGCCTTACGCGAAGTGAGCAAACGGCTGCAAGCGGGCGGCATCAGCGGCATTGCCCCGGAAGGCACACGCAGCAAGATGGAATCGCTGCTGCCAGGCAAACCGGGAGCCGCCTATCTGGCCGCTAAAACAGGTGTGCAGGTCATTCCAGTGGCTTTGTGGGGTACAGAAGACCGGGTAGTGAAAGAACGGCTTTCGCGGCTGCGGCGTCTAGACATTCACATTCGCATTGGCCCAGCCTTTACGTTGCCCGCCCTGAAACGAGCCTCGCGTGATGAGATGCTGGCGCAAGGTACAGATGAGATCATGACGCGCATTGCCACGATGCTGCCGGAACAGTATCGGGGCGTTTATGCAAACCATCCCCGCCTCCAGCCGCCTCAAAGCAGTGTGGGAGCGGCGATATGCGAGCCGGGTAATTAGAAAGCCCCAAACATTTGATCTGGAAACTAACATGCCACTGGGAATGCGGTATACTTCGGCGGGTTGAGTCTGAATAGCAATCGGAAGTTGAGGAGCTGGATATGAAACGAGCATGCCAGATCATCTGGTTTATTTGTATGGGTGTGTTGCTCACGGCCTGTGGAAAAGAAGGAACAGCCACCCCGACGGCCGTAACCACACGCACCCCGCCCACAGCCACGGCCACAGCGGTTCCCACCGAACCACCACCAACGCCTACGGCCACCCACACGGCCGTACCCACCCCCACGCCTGTGGCCACCGCCACCCACACGCCGGCGCCTACCGATACGGCCGTTTCCTCCGCCACCACCATCACCATCGTCCAGCCAGCCGCCGCTGCCGAAATCACGGTGGGGCAAGAAGTGATTATTGCCGGGCGAGCCGTACCTCCACCTATGCAGCCACTCACCATACGCATGACTGTTGTTGGCGGAGTGGAAATAGTTTACGAAACGGCCGTACCCGACAATGATGGAAACTGGTCGGTCACGGCCGTTCTCTCCCCCACCATCACCGGCCCGGCCGAATTAAGCGCCCAATTGGACGGCACAGAAACCAGCACGGCCGTACCCATCACTTTGCTGCCCCAAACCGGCGTAGACAAATCATTCATCACCCTGAACCGACCAATGACAGGGGATACGGCCGTTGCCGGTTATACCCTTCTCTTTGATGGGCGCGTCAACAACCCGGTTAACGAAACTGTCACCATTACCGTGCTGGATCAAGCCTGCACCGCCATTGCGGCCAACCAGAGTTTTGCAGTGTCCGGCGGCAATTGGATAGGTTACACCATCATCTCCAGCCAGGCCGCCCCTGGGCCAGGCTGTGCCATCGCCGCCACCGGTGCGCCCGACCAGGCGGACCGCCGCGAAGTACGTATTCCGCTTACTATTCTGGCGGCAGAAGACGAAGAAGCTATTCTGCTGCAATTGGGCAACAGTGGCGACATTTCCTTTCAGGCAGGCCAGAATACCTATCTGTTTGGCATTGCCATCAATGCCCCGGAACGAGAAGTGAGTCTGCGGTTGGAAGCGGATGATCCGGCACGGCCGTCTGGCCTTATCACCAGCGCCACCGCTTATGCTAATCAATATGGTTTTTGGGAAATAGACCTGGAAATACCTGATGATGCCGCAGGGGAAGCATTGCTTTACATTACCATTGGCAACAGCGATGCCGCTTACCGGGAAATTCGCCTGCCCATAACGATTGAATGAGTGACTGAGACTGTACTCAATCGCTCACTTCTCAAAACATCTGCTCATCCGCCAGATATTTTGCCAGGGCGACTGTGCCAATAAAACTCAACGCGGCCAGCCCAAGAGCCACGTCAATGTAGATGCTATCCCGAAAGATCAGGGAGACCAGCACCAGTACCGCCAAAAACAGCGTTGTTACCAGTTCTGTCCCCATCAGCCGGTCTATCACATTATCGCCACACCACACCCGCCACACAGAAATGCCAATAAGGATCATGTGGATGATGAGTGAGACATAGAGAGCAATCAGCAACAGGTTTGACATTACGAAAATATCTTCTCCAACAACTCACGCCGCTCTTGCTGTGCCTCTGCCAGCGTGATGGCTGCTTGCTGGACATCCAGACAGTGGGTATACATGATGCCATTTTCGGCAATTTCTACCACGAGTTCGCCGGGCGTCAGGGTGATGGCGTGGGCGCTGAAGGCGGTAGCCAGGTCTGACGAAGTCTGTGAGGGAATGGCGATGATGCCAGGCCGAATGGGCATTTTCGGCGATAAGACAATACGCGCCACCTGCACCCCGCTCACAACCAAATCTCCCATCAGCATGACCACATAACGAACAAAGGCCAGATTTGCATCGGGCCAGGCGCGCCAACTGAGCTGCCAGTCACGATGACCGGGCAGCAAAAAGGTCACGGCCGTAGCCACCAACACCCCCACCACCACATTTAATGGCGTCAAATTGGCCGTTAGCGCCAGATAAATCAACGTCAATGTCAAAATCACCCGTACTTGAACCATCGTACCTCATGGAAAAGGCAATTGAGTAATCACCCAATTACTCAATTACCCAATACCGCTCCCATATACCCGGCCGGGTCTAGCGCCCACGCGCTCACCGCCTGCGCCGCATCCACCAATGGGCTGGCCCAAATGCCCAATAACAAGATCAGCCCAATCAGCAGCACCGGCGCTAATAAATGATCACCGGTTGGTTTGACGGTGATACCGGCTGCCGGTTCCTGCCACCAGATGCGCATGAAGGCGCGCATGGTGTACACCAACGTCAAAATGCTGAATACGCCAATCATCAACAATGTCCAAAACTCTTCGGCGGCAATGCCACTGGAAAAAAGCAGCAGTTTGCTCACAAAGCCACTGGTGGGCGGAATTCCGGCCAGCGCCAGGCTGCCCACAAAAAACAAAACGCCGGCCAGGGGCAACGGCCGTCCCACACCCGTCACCACATCAAACGCGGCCGACTTCACCGACGCCCGGCTGGCCACAAACCCGGCCAACATCAACATCGCCGCTTTGATCAGGCTGTGGTTAAAGGCAAAAACCAGGCTGGCTGTGACCGCTAATGGCGTCCCCCAGCCAATGCCTACCAGAATAAAGCCGATCTGCGCCAATGTGGAGTAAGCGAGCATCCGTTTGACATTGTGCGTGCCAATGGCCGCCAACCCCCCAAAGAGAATGCCCGCCACACCCAACACCAACAATAACCCCCGTATCTGCGCCGACTGCGCCACAAAAAGCAGGAAAGCCATCCGCAAAAAACCGTACACACCCAGTTTTACCACCACCGAAGAGAGCATGGCGGACACGGCCGTTGGCGAGGCGGCATGAAAATCGGGCTGCCAGAAGTGAAAGGGAAAAACGGCGCTTTTGATCATGAACGTCGCCAGCAAAAAACCGATGGCGGGCAATAAAAGCAAACCGTCGGGCTTTGCCTGAATGCGCACCGCCAGGTCGGCCATGTTCAACGTGCCATAAGAAACGTACAAACAGCCAATCCCCAGCAGCATAAAAAAGGAAGCCAGCAGGCTCATATAGAAGTATTTATAGGCGGCTTCTGTGCCAAACTGGTCATCGGACACGGCCGTCAACACGGTGCCTGAAATCACCAACAACTCGGCAAAAACATACAGATTAAAAATATCGCCGGTCAAAAACGCGCCGGTCAATCCGGTGCAGAGGGTTAAAAACAGCACCAAAAAAGAGGGATACGTCACCGCTTTATCCCGGCTGCCCAGGGCGTAAATCAGGCCCATGAGCATCACCACCTGGGTCATCATCACAAAAAAGAGCGCCAGCAAATCGCCCACCAGGGTGATGCCGAACGGTGCTATCCAGCCGCCACCCTGCCACATCAACGGCCGTCCCGTTTGCCAGACTACCCCAAACAACCACACACTAACCACACAAGAGAGCAGCATACAGCCAAGAGACCAGGCGGACTGGTACGGCCGTTGCTTGCGCAGCAGCAACGCCACCCCCGCCCCCATCAAAGGGACGAAAATTGGCAAAAGGATTAGCTGAGAGTCAATACTCATTAGAAAATAATAGAGCATGGGAGATTGGAAATTGACCAGTCTCCCATCTAATTCTTCAAGTTATCTACCTCATCCATATTAGCCGTCTGGTAGCGAGCGGAAATGATATAGAGCATAGCCAGCACAAAGGCCGTGCCGCCCATGCTGATGACGATGGCCGTCAGGATGAGCGCCTGTGGCAGCGGATCACTAATCCTTTCGGCGGCCGCCGCATAGGTCGTATACGCCGGTTCTTCACCTCGATAAGCGCCGGTCGTTAACAAAAACAGGTTCACCGCGTTCGCCAGGATCATCAACCCAATCACCGAGCGAATCACATTCCGCCGCAACAATTGAAAGACCCCAACCGCAAACAAGATACCAATCGTGAGAGCTGTCAGAAGTTCCATGTGATTTGTGAACCGTAAACCGATTACCGATTACGGACTACCATCCGCCTCCTCTTCTGGATGGCCCAGCGCGTTGAGCATATGCGTCACGCTGCCCAAGACGGCCAGACAAATAGCGACTTCAAACAAAAAAGAGGAACTGATGTGAAAGCCACCGGGGAGTGGCAGACCCACCAGTTCGCCATAATCTACATTCCCTAAAAAGTGGCCCGTAAAGGCAGTGGCGACCAGGCCATTGACAATCGCCAGCAGAACGCCCACGGCCACCAGTTCAGAGGCCCGCAGCCAGCGCAGCCGGGTGCGTGTCTGGGTATAACCAAAAACCACATACCACAAAGCCACCGCCAGCCCAATGACCACCCCGGCCGTAAACCCATCACCAGGCTGATCATGCCCATACATCATTTGGGTGATCCCCAAAATCAGGGCGACCGGCAGAATCGCATAAGCAGGCGCACGGACAAACGGCGAGGCGCGACGTTCACCAATTCCAAGCGTGGCAAAAAGATGCCGGAATTGGGGTTCCCCCAACGTATGGTCGCCATGCGTCCGGGCGGCATACGCAAACAAAGTGATCACGCCCAGGCCCGCCAGACTGAAAACAGTAATTTCAATGAGCGTATCCAGCGCCCGGAAATCTACGATAATGGCCCCCACAATGTCGGTCGCGCCGGTGGACTCTTTGGCGTTGGCAATGTAATAGGGCGCGACGAAGCTGGGGCGCGGCCGTGAGGTGAGGGCCACAAGGGTGATCAGCATCACGACAACGCCAATCGCTATAGAGGCCAGCGCGTCGCGCAGCAGAAGGGGGCGCGACGGCCGTGACGCCCAGCGCATACGTTGTGCCTTTTCTCGTTGTGACCGGGGTAGTTTGGTCAATGTCAGCACCAGAATGACCAGCGACAAAATATCTACCACAATCTGCACCAGAGCCACATCGGGCGCCGGTTCCAGCACAAAAATCACGGCCATGCCCAACCCCATCACCGTCAGCGCCAGGATGGCATGAAAGTCACGGGCTAAAATTACGGTCATCACGGCCGTGCCGGTGACAACCAGCAAGGAAAAGAGGCGCAGTAATGCCAGTTCACCACGAAAATCGAAGGTCGGCCAGGTGAGACCGGCTAACGAAACCTGCGGCCAGCCCATGAAAAAGAAGACCAGGGTCACGGCCGTGAACACCATGATCACCAGATACGTCCGCAACTTGCCCTGCTGCAAACGGGTGGCGGCGTGCCCGCCTTTATCAATGGCTGCCAGTACGCCGGTATACAGCCGGTTAAAGGTGATAGCAGCGCCCAGGCCGGTTTGCCAGGCGCGTATTGGCCAGCGGAAATACCAGATGATCACCCCTAACGTGATGGCAATGATAGACAACAGCAACGGGGCATTCAGCCCATGAAACAATGCCAGCGACACTTTGACCGGGCTGCCAAAAGCGGCAGCGGCAGCCCCGGCCAGGAAGGTGGCTTCCTCTTTTGGCCCTGGCAAAAAGGCAATGAGTAGTGACAAGATGGCGGGAATGGCCGGAGACAGCAGCATTGTTTTGGGCGCTTCGTGGGCATGGATAGCTGGATCACGCGGGCGGCCCAAAAAGACATCTATCACCAACAGCCCGGCCTGCGCCAGCATGAGAGCGCCCACCAGAACGGCAACGGCCGTCATCACCGGCTGCAAATTGGGATGGAGCGCTGCGGCTAACAGCGTTTCTTTCGCCAGAAAACCAAACAACGGCGGCAAACCGGCCATTGACAACCCGGCTAACGTGGCAATGACAAACAATATGGGCATGGTGCGGCGCAGTCCACCGAGACGTAATATATCCCTGGTACCGGCCTCGTGGTCTATGATACCGGCCACCATAAACAAGGCGCTTTTGTAAAGTGCATGAGCCACAATGCCGATGACCAACGCCTTATAACTTTCCTCATGCTCCTGCCCAATGAGCATCATCAAAATGCCCAATTGGGCAATGGTGGAATGGGCCAGCAATGCTTTGAGGTCATTTTGTTTTAAGCCCAGATAGCCGCCACATAACATGGTCGCCATGCCCACCAGCGTCAGCAGCAAGAACCATTGGTCGGTAAATCCCAATGCCGGGTTCAGCCGGGCCATCAGGTAGATGCCCGCTTTGACCATCGTGGCCGAATGGAGATAGGCGCTGGCCGGCGTGGGGGCGCTCATGGCCCCCGGCAGCCAGATGTGCGCCGGAAATTGGGCGCTTTTGGTGAACGCGCCAAAGGCGACAAGCGCCAGCATCACATTGTAAAATTCACTGGCGCGCAGGGCACGGCCGTTGCTGAGAATCTCTGTCCACTGGGTGCTGCCCACCGCCGAACTGACCAGCAGCAACCCGGCCAGCATGGCAATGCCCCCGCCGCCGGTAATGAAGAGGGACCGAAATGCGCCAGACCGGGCTTCCGGCTCTTTGGTTTTGTAGGCGATGAGCAGGTAAGAGGTGATGCTGGTGCCTTCCCAAAAGATGAAAAGGGTCAGCACATCGCCGGCCATGACCAGGCCCAGCATGGAGGTCATAAAGAGTAAAAGATAGGCCAGGAAGCGCCAGGCGGTCTGGTCGCCCTGGAAGTATTGCCCGGCATAAATAACAATCAGGAAACCAATAAAGGTAATGATAAGGGCAAAAAGCGCGCTCCAACTGTCATAATAAAAGCCTAATTCCAACCCCAAAGCGGGCAGCCATTCAATACGCCATACGAAGATATCCCCTTCGTTCAGGGAGGGAATGGGCAGTAACAAAATGATGAAGGCGGCGAGCGGAAAGATCGCCAGCAACCACGCCTGGCGGGTGATGGTGAGGCGGGTATTTAACGTGTGGTGGGCAAAGAGGAGGGCGACGGCCGTGCCGAGCAACAGAATAAGGAGGGGGGCTGTAAGTAACGTGCTTTCAATCATGCGGATTAAGACGGAGACGGCCGTTTTCAGCCTTCTTCATAATTGATTATAGCCTTACCTGGCCGGGTCGCCACCCTACTCCCTTCGTCATAAACTACAAACTTTCAGCCCCTCATTTTGGGGCATCGTAAACGTTTTAGCTCAATTACCGGCAAGAATGTTCGTAGACCTGGTCTAAATTCTTCTGAAAACGACAAGTGAACAGATGGTAATAGCAGGTATAATGAGCAAAGGATCACCAGATTATATGGAAACGATTTCACAGGCAGTGGCGCTCACGGCCGTCCTCATTGGCACTTTCTTTTCTATCGTTGGCGTGTTGGGTTATATCCGTTTGCCGGATGTCTATACCCGGCTGCATGCCACCGGCAAGGTGGGGCTGTTTGGCGTGGTGCTGCTGTTGATAGCCGCTGTAATGTGGACACCTTTAGGTTGGGGCAAAGCCCTGCTGCTCATCGTGCTGCTGATGATTTCTGGCCCTGTAGCCGCTCATGCCATTGCCTCAGCCGCATATCGCCTGGGGATTCCCATGAAAGACGCGGTACAGGATGATCTTCATATAGGAGAAGGGAAGGAAGAAGGAACGGTGTACGGCCGTGAACCTGATTAAAGGCAAAACAGCCGCATCATGCTCATGGTAAACAGATCACCTGCGTTTCAAAGAGGGAATAATTGGCATCCAGTCCGTTCCGCGCCTGTAACTCTTGCAGCGTAATGCCCGAAGCCTGACTGAGACCAAAGGCCGTATCGCCTTGCAGCACCACATAGGGCCGCCAGGGAGCGCAGGCATTCGGGTCGCCCACCGGCAAATTTAGTATATTCCCCACCACGATATTGCTGGCCGAAATACCAAAACGGGCCATCAACGCAATGGATGTTATCTGGTTGGTCTGAATGCGAAACAAGGTATCGCCTGGCTGCACCTGGTAGCTGATGAAGATGATGCGGTCAGTAGCAGGCTGCCCACCGCCGCCCAGTGTGCTGGCTTCGGCTGCCGCCGCTTCCGGCGCAGCGATGGCTGCCGGATCGGGGGTGGCTGTGGGCTGTTCGATGATAACGGGCACGGCCGTTGGCGGCACATCTACCACCACCGGGCGCTGACCGGGATCTACATACAGCGTGACCTGCTCATTGCCAACCAGAATCGTATTAACCGGCTGGCTTTCCAGTTGCGCCGTTTCAGCAGGCGTGTCCGGCCGTCCCAAAATGAGAATGCCTATGAGGAATACACCCAAAGCCAGGATAATGGCGATAACTATCATCAAAAGAACAATGCCAAAATCTGGTCGCTGCGTCACACTTTTCCTACCCTGGCCTACCAACTTGCAGAAAGGTTGGTACTGCCACTTTTTTCTTATGGTACACTTGTCATAAACTAATCGCAAGCGGCAATCAATAGTCAGACCTGACTGGTCTTCCCAGACCTGTCAGGTCTGTGGTGAGGAACGACATGATTTACAAACGCGCACAGCAAGAAGAATTGGAATCGTTGACATGTGCCCCTTATGCCCAGAAGAGCGCCCGCTCGAAGGGGCGTGTCTACCCGGAGGCAGAATCTGAGACACGCACCGCCTACGGCCGTGACCGCGACCGCATCATCCACACCACCGCCTTCCGCCGCCTGGAATACAAAACTCAGGTCTTCGTCTACTACGAAGGCGACCATTACCGCACCCGCCTTACCCACACCCTGGAAGTCTCGCAGCTCGGCCGTTCGCTGGCACGGGGTCTAGGCGTCAACCAGGACTTAACCGAAGCCATCTGCCTGGCGCATGATTTGGGGCATCCACCGTTCGGCCACGCCGGGGAACACGCCCTAAACGCCCTCATGCAAGGGCACGGCGGCTTCAACCACAACACTCAAAGTTACCGCATCGTCACCAGCCTGGAACGGCGCTACCCCAATTTTGACGGGTTAAACCTGACCTACGAAACCCGCGAAGGCATGATCAAACATGAGACTGACTATGACAAAAGCGACGCCAGCGATTACGAACCCGACCGGCGGGGTTCGCTGGAGGCGCAGATCGCCAACCTGGCGGACGAGATCGCCTACAACGCCCACGACCTGGATGACGGGCTGCGGGCAGGCATGTTTGATCTGGCGGCGCTGGATGAACTGGAATTATGGCAGGAGCTAAAGGCGGTGGTGGGTTGGCAAACCTGGGAACCATTTACCACCTTGATCCGGCACGAGATTGTGCGGGAGTTGATTGGCATGTCGGTGACAAATGTGCTGGAGCAAACGGCCGTGAACCTGCGCCACCACCAGATTGATTCCCCTGACAAAGTGCAGTTACACCCCGCCAACCTGGTCACGTATGCGCCCGACTTTGGGCAGAAAGTACGCCATCTCAAACAATTTTTGCTGGACAATATGTACCGCCATTACCGGCTGGTGCGGATGCAAAACAAAGCCGAGCGGTTTATTACCCAACTCTTTGAGGCTTACATCAACGAGCCAAAGATGCTGCCCACCGATACCCAAAAACGGCTGGAACAGGCCGACCTGCACCGGGTTGTGGCCGATTATCTCGCCGGGATGACCGACCGTTACGCGCTAGATGAGTGGCAGAAATTGTTTGACCCCTACGGCCGTGCCTGAACACACCTAAAGACCTGACAGGTTTTTAAGAACCCGTCAGGTCTGAACGGTTGCAAGACAGTCTTATACTGAACAGTCAGACGTGAAACGCTCCGGTTTCACGTTTTGGTTTCTGGTACAATTGTCCATATGACCACCATAGACCGCCTGCCCCCCCACAGCCTGGAAGCCGAAGAAGCCGTTCTCGGTTCACTGCTCATTGACCCAGATGCCATCTTTGACGTGGCTACCTTTTTGCGCCCGGAGGCCTTTTATAGCGCTCAGAACCAGACGATCTATGACGCCATCCTTACGCTTACTGACCGGCGCGAACCGCTCGACCTGATTACGCTGACGGAGGAACTGCGGCGGCGAGAGCAACTGGAAAAGGTGGGTGGTGAGGCGACCATCATCAGCCTGATCAATGCTGTGCCGACGGCGATCAATGCGGTGAGTTACGGCCGTGTTGTGGAAGCTGCCTCCCTGCGCCGCAAACTCATTGGGGCCGCCAGTACCATCGCCAATCTGGCCTACGAAGAAGCCGAAGATATCAACATTGTCATTGATCGCTCCGAGCAGGCGCTATTCAGCATCAGCGAGCAGCGCACCACCCGCGACCTGGTGCCTGTCAAACAGATTGCCCGCGAATACCTGGAACGCATTGAAAAACTGCACGAACGTGGCGACGACATCATTGGTGTGCCCACCGGCTTCACCGACCTGGATCGGCTGTTGGGCGGCCTGAACAAGTCCGACCTGGTCATCCTGGCGGCGCGGCCGGGTATGGGAAAAACCGCCCTTCAGACGGGTATAGCTCTGACCGCCGCTACCCGCTATGGCAAACGGGTGGCGATGTTTAACCTGGAAATGTCCGGCGAACAACTGGTGCAGCGCATGATCGCCACCGAAACGCGCATAGATTCGCAGCGGCTGCGGCGCGGCCAGCTTCAAGAGCAGGAATGGCCTATCTTCATGGAAGCGATTGGCCGTCTCTCTGAAACACGCATTTTTATTGATGACACGCCCTCCATCACCCCCAACCAGCTACGCACCAAATGTCGCCGCCTTTATGCCGAGCATGGGCTGGACTTGATTGTGATTGATTATCTCCAGTTGATGCAGTCCGAGCGGGCGAACAATAACCGGGTGCAGGAGATTAGCGAAATTTCGCGCAGCCTGAAGGGGCTGGCGCGGGAACTGGATGTGCCGGTGCTGGCCGCCGCCCAACTCAGCCGCGCTGTGGAGCAACGATCAGAGAAACGGCCGTTGCTCTCCGACCTGAGAGACAGCGGTAGCATCGAGCAGGATGCCGACGTGGTCATGTTTATCTACCGCGACGAATACTACAATCCCGATACCACCGAACGGCCGAACATCGCCGAAATCAATATCGCCAAACACCGCAATGGCCCCATCGGCAACATTGACCTGTATTGGCATGGCAAACTGGCTACCTTCCGCAACCTGCAACGCCAGGAGATCAACCTGTAAATTACGAATTAGGAATTATGAATTATGAAAGGCTTTGCTGGATTTCCTGAAGGCAAATTACGCCTTACGCAGATACCTAATCTCTTTTTCAGTGACCTGCTGCCGATTATTGATAATCTGGCGGAACTGAAGGTGACGCTGTATGCATTTTGGGCGTTGGGGCAGAAAGAGGGCAAGGTGCGTTTCTTGCGCCTGACTGACTTTATGAATGACACAGAATTCGTCAAAGGGTTGGGGCCAACCACCCAGATTGCCGCCGAAAATTTGCTGGATGGGGTGGAACGGGCGGTGGCGCGGGGCACCTTTTTGCACATCAACATCGAGAGCGCAGACGGCAAGATGGATTTGTACTTTTTGAACACAGAGAAGGGGCGCACGGCCGTAGACGGCATCACCCGTGGTGAATGGCGGCCCAACCCCGACCAGGACGAACCGATCACCCTGCTGGTGGAACGGCCGAACATCTTCGTCCTGTATGAGCAAAACATTGGCCCCCTCACCCCCGTCATCGCCGACGAACTGCGTGACGCCGAGCAAACCTACCCACCCCGCTGGATCGAAGAAGCCATTCAACTGGCCGTGGAAAACAACGTCCGCAAATGGCGCTACGTCGTCAGCATCCTGGAACGCTGGCGGCAAGAAGGAAAACAACATGGAACCGGCCGGCGAGATACTCAAAAAGAGTTACGCCAACCTATCCCCGATGACCTCAAAGACATCATCAAGCGGTAGGGCAGAAACCGACGAGTTTGATGGCCTGGGCAAACCAGACTGTCCACACTGCGGCGGCCTGGGTTACGTCATGCCAGACGTACCGCCCATCCACCCCAGCTTTGGCCGGGCCGTACCCTGCGCCTGTCGCGCCATAGACCGCGAACTGACCCGCATGGAAAAGTTACAGCGCATCAGCCAGATTGGCGCGTTACAACATTGTACCTTTGAAACCTTCCTGGCCGAAGGACACGGCCTGACCCCGGCCAAACAATTGAACCTGAAAATGGCCTACGAGCGGGCCACGTCTTATGCTAAAGAACCCAAGGGCTGGCTGGTTTTCAAAGGCGGGTACGGCTGCGGCAAAACCCATCTGGCGGCGGCCATTGCCAATTACCGGCTAGCGCTGGGACATTCGGTACTGTTCATCAACACACCCGATTTGCTGGATCATCTGCGGGCGGCTTATGCCCCCAATGCTACCTCTGGTTATGACGAACGTTTTGACCAGGTGCGCAATGCCCGGCTGCTGATTCTGGATGACCTGGGGACACAGAGCAATAGCGAATGGGCGCAGGAGAAGCTGTACCAGATTTTCAACTATCGCTACAACGCACACCTGCCCACCGTCATTACCACCAACCTGGAATTGGAAGCGATTGAGATTCGTATTCGCTCACGCATGGTTGATCCCAGCCTGGTGCAAATTATTCACATCGCCGCTCCAGACTTTCGCCGGGCGGGGGTGGATCAGGATCAATCTGACCTGTCTACGTTGAGTTTGCACCATGATAAGACGTTGGATAATTTTGATTTGCGGGAACGGGAACTGCCGAAGTCGCAGTCAGATAATTTGAAGCGGGCATTGGAAACGGCCGTCGAGTTTGCGCAATCTCCCAAGGATTGGCTGGTCTTCAACAGCATTGGTTATGGCAACGGCAAAACTCACCTGGCGGCCGGCATCGCCAATGTTCTGACTAAACAGGGGGAACCGGTGTTGTTTATTGTGGTGCCCGATTTGCTGGATCACCTGCGCGCCACCTTTAACCCGGCCAGCGGCCAGCGTTATGACAAATTGTTTGATGAGATTAAGACAGCTTCTCTGCTGGTGTTGGATGATTTAGGCACAGAAAGCGCCACACCTTGGGCACGGGAAAAGCTGTACCAGCTTTTTAACTACCGTTACAATGCACGCCTACCAACCGTCATCACCACCGCCACACCCATTGACGAGATTGACCCACGTCTGGCGACGCGCATGTTAGACGGTAGCCGCTGTACCTTTTTCTTGATTGAAGCGCCTAGTTATCGGGGTGGGGTAAAACCAACGCGAAGAAAGAGCAATAAATGATGCAATAGAGACATCCGATTTCTCCGAGAAATCGGATGTCTCTATTGAGAGGTCAAGGTTGGGGGATGGTGAGCGTGACGCCCACGGCAAGTGCATCAGGGTTTTGAATATCGTTGACGGCGACGATAGCCTCGACGGTGGTGTTGAACTGGCGGGCGATGCTGTTGAGGGTGTCGCCCTGTTGGACGACGTAGATTTGGGCGGGCACGGCCGTTGCCTCATCCCCGCCGCCTTCACCACCAGTACCGGTATCTGTGTTGCCGGGCACGGAAATGACGGGCAGGTTTTGGGTGTTGTCCTGGGGTACGGCCGTTGCGCTCTCACCGGGCATATCCTGGCTGGGCGGGGGCACATCCGGGGGGTTGGCTTCATCCAGTACGGCCGGGCTGCCATCACCGCCCATCACCGCCGGTACGATGCGATCAAAAATCAACGGTTGTGCCAGCGCAATCACCATGACAACCACCAACAGAATCACGGCCAAAATGCCAAACTTCAGATATTCGCGCCGCCGCAACCGGGCCGCGTTTTCTTCCTGTATGGCTGATAATCGGGCATCTACCACTTGCTCAACTTCGGCTTGGTATGATGACGATGCGCCTGCGTCTGTGGTGGGACTGTCATTTTCATTCAGCCCATCAAATTCAATTTCTGAGGGATATTCACTGCTCATGGATACTACCTCCAGCCCATATAAATGACGGGCCAAGTATTTACATAAAATAGTAACAGCCTTCCCCCATTTGGTCAAGATTGGGCTTCTTGTGAAAGTTGGGTCAATTGTGGCGATACGGCCGTACCCCAACACTAAACTTTGTTACAATCTCATTGATTTTGACGGGAGCAAGTTGGATTGCAAACCACAATCCAACCTGAGAGGAGAAATGGTCATGTCCCCCAATCAGTTGAACTCAACCTGGCGGTATGGTTTACTACTGCTCAGTACGGCCGTGTTATTCATGTTTTTTGCCAGCTACCACAGGCAAATAGAAGCTCAAGAGAATCACTTCGTTTTTCTACCAGTTGTTGCTCGACCCCACCCCTACATCTTTCAAAGAGGTCAAAATCTGTTGCTCAATCCATCTTTTGAAGGTGAAGGTGACTGCCAGATCAACCCACCTCATCCCGAACAGTGTTGGTATCATCCTGGCGGAACTCCAGAACTGCAAATCCCTATTCGGTGGGTGTTCAATTGGGACGAGCAGGTCTGTGATCCCGTCGAGAGCTGTGATAATCCTCTCACAGATGAGCCAAATGATTATTGGAATCGCTGGGTTCGGCCAGAGGTACGTGTCCTCCCGGCCCAACTTTTACCACCGCACGAACACCCCCTATTTATCTGGGATGGCACCAACACACTGAAGGTTTTTAAGCAATATGGCTCAATCAACTATGCTCTGACGCAATCTGTCTGGTTGACGCCAGGAAAGTATGTGATGGAAATCAGTGTCTTTCCAGACTTGATTGAAGAGTATGATGACCAGGGTAATAAAATCCCTGCCCCTGATCCACTGTCTGGAGAAGTGAAGTTTCGAGCCAACAACATTGAGTCCGGCTGGGTATTGCCCGCGTTCCTGGATAAAAATAGATATTACTATGTCTTTGTTATTCCCCAGGCACAAATGACGGAGATAGCCGTCCACCTGCGTGGCCGTTTTGCTATTCGCAACAACGGCTGGTTTATGGATGACTGGTGGTTGTGGCAGCAAAATGATCTGACGTTGCCACCAGGGGTATATACAGAAAATGGGCAGCCCGCCTTTTTGGCCGCCGATTATGTACCGCCATTGGTTCCTTACACTTTTCCGATAGGCGACCCGGCCCTGAGGGGAAATGAGTAACATTGGTACCCTGGCGGAAGGTTCGCTCCATGCGGCGCTAAAACAGTGGTACGGCCGTGCCCATGACCAGTTCGAGCAACCTGTTGACGGCTATGTGATTGACATTGTGCGCGGTGAGCAGTTGATTGAAATTCAAACCAGCAACTTTGCCGCTCTCAAAGTCAAATTAGGCCGTCTGCTATCCAACCACCCGGTTCACCTGCTATACCCGGTGGCGGCCGAAAAGTGGATTGTGCGGGAAACGGCCGTCGGCCTCCCCGTCAGTCGCCGCAAATCACCCAAACGTGGACAAGTGGTAGATATGTTTAACGAACTGGTGCGCATCCCCCATCTGCTGCCACACACCAACTTGAGTATTGGCGTGCTGCTCATCCAGCAAGAAGAAATATGGCGGGATGACGGCCGGGGAAGCTGGCGGCGCAAACGGTGGAGCATTTATGATCGCCGCCTGCTGG
>CAYXUZ010000030.1:23691-24219 GCA_964467705.1 uncultured Ardenticatenaceae bacterium
CGTCTGACTTTCTGGCACTCTTACCAACTTCCCTACCCCACCCCTTCACCAACAAACACCTGGCGCAAGCCCTCGCGATTCGCCCCCACCTGGCCCAACGCCTCACCTACACACTACGCCATTGTGAGGTGCTGACGGCCGTTGGTAAAGAGGGGCAAAGCAGCCTTTACGATTTTAGCCAGGCCAGGTGAGCGGAAGAACAGTTGTTTTTATGCCGAAAGCACAAAAAATGATCCAAATCGTCCTGTCTGCCCTTTTTCAGCGCGGTGGGAGAAGAAAAGATCAGTGCGTTCGGCCGTACACAATCCGGATAGTTCAATGTGGCGCACGCCCGCCTCTTGCAGCCGTATCTGGTTGGCGGTGGGCAGGTCGAAATGGTAACGGCCGTTCCCCTTCCCCGCTGGCCTTCTTAACAAACTTACCCACTCCACAAACGCCGCCTTCACTTCACCCACCAGAGGCTCATCTACTTCATATTCTGCCCAGCCAATACATGGGCCAATGCCCGCCCGCACCTCGGCCGGGGTC
>CAYXUZ010000030.1:24232-29228 GCA_964467705.1 uncultured Ardenticatenaceae bacterium
GCTTCGATGGTGCTCTCCAGCACGCCAGTAAGGGCTCCTTTCCAGCCGGCATGGCCCAGCCCAATAGCCTGATTCATCGGGTCATATAGCAAGATGGGCGCGCAATCGGCAAAGTTCATGGTCAGGGCACAGCCCGGTTCGTTGGTGATCAGTCCATCTGAGAGGGGCGTATATTCCCCGTTGTTAGCACTGGAGACGCGGGTGACAGTATTGCCGTGAACCAGGTGAGCGTGTACGGCCGTATTATTATCCCGCCCAAATACCCCATACGCACGGTGGCGGTTGGCAAAGACATTGGCCGGTTCATCTTTTACCGAAACGCTCAAATTTAAGGAGTGGAACGGGGCCGGGCTAACACCCCCCTGCCGCGAAAAGATGGCGTGTTGGATGTGACTACCATTGTCATCACGGCCGTTGCCCCCCAACGACTCAAACTGAAAATATACAATCCCATTGTCACCTTGCTGTTTCATCATAACGGCAAAATTAAAACACGAACGGTAGAAATAGGCGAGATTGGAGAATCTCCTAATCTCCTGATCTCAAATCTCTCATCTCTTTTGGTAGCCACGGCCGTCCACGTTACACTTACTCCTCATGTCCACCTGGCGCAAACTACCGGTTACGTTTTGGCAACTGTTCGTCATTACCTTGTTAGGGTTGCCGCTTATCACACCACTGCTAAAGTGGACGGCCGTCGCCTGCACCCACGACGGTCATCTGCATTACCACCGCGTGGCGGCCATGCGCTACGCCTGGGAGCAAGGATTGTATTTCACCCGCTGGCTGCCTGATCTAGCCTTCGGCTACGGCTATCCCTTTTTTGTCTATCGTGAACCGGCGCCGCTCTATGCCGTCTTGTTGCCCCATCTGCTGGGGATGCCCCTGCCGGCTGCCGAAAACCTGTTTTATGCTCTGTGTATTCTGGGGGGCGGCTGGTTCATGTTCTTATGGGCGCGGGACATCTTTGGCGGGCGGGCGGGTATTGTCAGTGCGGTGGCCTACATGAGTGCGCCCTATGTGCTGGTGGATGCACTGGTGCGGGGGAATGCGCCGGAGTCGTTGGCACTACCCCTGCTGCCATTATTGCTGTGGACCGGCCGTCGCTGGTTGCTCACCGGTGGCCGGGCATGGTTTGTCACGGCCGTGTTCAGCCTGGCCTTCCTCTCCCTCAGCCACAATATCTCCCTGCTTATCTTCACGCCTACCTTGCTGGTTTATCTGCTGGCGCTAGTAATGTTGCACAAAATGGCCTGGCGCACGGCCGTCATCCGTCTGGTATTGCTCTTTGGCCTGGGGCTGGGCATGACCGGTTTCTACACCGTCGGCGCTGTGTTGGAGATGGACGCCGTCACCTTGCAACAATCCACCAATACCCGCAACAATGATTTCCGTTACAATTTTGCCACCCTGGCCGAAATTTTTGCCCCCGTTGCCCCCGAAGACCCCACATTATTAAACCCACCGCTCCCCTTTCGCCTGGGTTGGGTGATGACGGCGTTGGCAATGGGAGGGGCGCTCTGTTGGTTTTGGCTAAGGAGATTAGAGATTAGAGAGGGGGTGAATCTCCACTCTCTAAGAGAGCAACGCGCTCATATTCTGTTGGCGGTCTTGCTTACGGCCGTTTACCTCTTCATGTCAATCACCCCCTCCCGTTTCCTCTGGGAAAACCTGCCACTCATTGATTTCACCCAGTTTCCCTGGCGTTTCATTGGCCGGGCGGCCCTGCCCGTCGCCCTCCTTGCTGGTGTCCCCTTCCTCTGCCTTCCCCAGCCCAGCCGCATTACCGATTACCGATTACGCCTCCTTTTCTTTCTCGCCCTTCCCCTGCTCATTCTGGAGGCCATCCCCAATCTATACCCAAACTCATGTTATGAAGAGCCATTCCCCACCATTCTCACCGTTCACCGGTATGAACGGGAAACCGGGTTGGTGGGCGTGGACCCCGAAGGCAGCTATTTTCCACGTTCGGTTCTCCGGCGTCCTGCCGACTCGCCATTGGAAGCTGACTACCAGGGCGGACAAGTGCCGCAGAGATTTGACATCACACCGTTACCCGAAGGCGCGGAAATTGAAACGGCCGTCACCCACCCCCGCGGCATCACGGTACAACTCACCAGCCCCCAGCCCTTTACCGCCACCTACCTCTCCTTTGCTTTTCCCGGCTGGCAGGTGTGGGTAGACGACACGGCCGTGCCCATCACACCCAGTCGCCCCGATGGTCTGATCACCTTTCCCATTCCCGTCGGCAGTCACACCATTGAAGTAAAATGGAGCAATACCCCGTTGCGCACCGTCCTCATGGCTCTTAGTCTGTTAGCATTTATGTCAACCATCGCACTGCTCATTTTCGGTAATCGTATATCGCTATTCAGTGGTCGGCCACTCCTGCGGCCACCCGACTGCTTGCCGCCCACCGCTTACCGCTTACTGCTCTCCCTCACTCTGGTCATGTTGGCGCTTACGCTGCTCATCAGCCGCACCGAAAACCCACTCCGTCGCCCAGCATTGCCGCCGGTTGCGGCCACAACCCGACTACAAGGGGGCGAGTTACAGTTGGATGGCTTCAATCTATCGGCCGATACGGTGGAAAGTGGCGGTACGTTTGACGTGGATATGGCCTGGACGGCCGTAGATTATCCCCGCGCCCAATACCAGACCAACCTCTGGTTGGCCGGCATGGATGGCCTGATGTGGAGTGAGAAGGAGACGTTCCGCCCCCGCCTGTATGAAGACGCGCCGCCCACTCTCTTCTGGCAACCAGGCCAGTGGGCCTGGGATAGCCGCGAAGTACAGGTTTTGCCCGGCGCACCACCCGGCATATATGATCTGATGCTCACGCTCTTTGACCGAAATACTTTACAACCGGTAACGCTGATGGACGAAACAGGGCAGGTAGTTGGTCCAACGGCCGTGCTTGGTCAAATTGAAGTCACCACCGCCGCCGACCGCCCTGCTTTTGCGCCACAATTTCCTCTTTCTGTCGCCATTGACAGCGTGGGTTGGACACTGCTCGGTTATAACCAGGATCGGAACGAAGCCGCACCTGGCGACCCGTTGTTGCTCACACTCTTTTGGGAACGCAATGTGGCCCCTGCCGACAACTTCCGCCTGAGCCTGCATGACGAGGCCGGGAATTTGGTGCGGGAATGGGAACTGCCATTTACGGCTACGGCCGTGCCCGCCCTCTCCTTGCCCAACCACAGCCGAATCCGCAGCCAACATCTGCTGCGCCTGCCGGTGGATTTAGTGGACGGCCGTTATCAGTGGCGACTTGAAACTGATACCTCTCTGGGAGAATTAACCATCAACGCACCCGAACGAATGATGACACAGCCGGTGATGGACACGGCCGTGAACGCTCCCTTCTCCCCCCCCGGCGCCGCCCCCCTTGCCACGCTCGTCGGTTATTCAATCTCCAATCTCCAATCTCCAATCTCTCTTTACTGGCGCGCTGACGGCTTTTTCCCCAGCAGCTATCGCGTCTTTGTCCACCTGGTAGATGCAAGCGGACAAATCATCGCCCAATCCGATGGCGAACCGGCCAACTGGGCACGCCCCACCACCGGCTGGTTGCCTGGTGAATACATCCTCGATACCCACACCCTGCTCCTGCCCGACGGGTCGCCGCCACTCCCTCTAACCTTGCGTATTGGCCTCTATGACCCACAAACCGGGCAACGCCTGCAAACCGAAGCGGGTGATTATGTGGAACTCCCCTGGAATTAGCCATACGGCTGCTCAGATGGGAGATGGGAACCAGTCCCATTAGCGTAAGGGAAGGGGAGATTGCCAGATGGCGCTGGTGGTGTTGGCATGGATGTGCATGACCCATTTCACCCAGTCATAACCGCGACGGTGCGGCGCAACCAGGCGCAGGGGGGCGCCGTGTCCATGCGAAAGCCATTCGTCCCCAACCTTATAGGCCAGCAGTAACTCGTCCAATTCGACCAGCGCAAAGCGCCGTTGGTAGTGGGAAATGGAGGTCACGGTGATGCTGTTGGCGGTTTC
Organism: uncultured Ardenticatenaceae bacterium; assembly: GCA_964467705.1. GTDB lineage: Bacteria > Chloroflexota > Anaerolineae > Promineifilales > Promineifilaceae > CAADGU01. The sequence continues at coordinate 28,244 of CAYXUZ010000030.1, forward strand.
TTGCAGTCCGGCAGCGGTCAACACATCCAGCAGACGTACCCCTTGCCAGAGTTGGGTACTGTACCAGCCGCCGGTACAATCGAGGGTGGCTTCCTGGCTCACGGCCGTCATGCCCAACAACGCCTCATACTCAATGGATAACGGCCGGGCCACCGCCCCATCTACCGTTAACTTCCATGCTGTTATGTCAATAGAATCGGGGAAATCAAAGAGCCAACTCACAGTTGGAAAACGTCCCGTAAAGCTGCCTTGCTCGTAAGAGCCGGTAAAACGGCGTTCCCCCTCTGGTTGCCCAACCCATTGTTTGCCCCATCCTACCGACCACCACAACAATGCCCCGGCTAGAGCGGACACGGCCGTGCCCATAAACAACCGCCGGTCTGCCACCCCCTTCAACTTAAAGACGAAACGCATCCGCCACAAATGCCAGGCCACCATCGCCATTACCGGCAAGGCAACGTAAATATGCAGACTGAGCAGGCTAAATCCACCCAGATACAGCGGGCCATAAAACACCCACAGCAGTCCCATCAGCACCACCACCAGCAGCAGCGCCAGCATGACGGCAAAGGTCAGTCGCGGCCGCGTCCATCGTTTTTTACGGCCGTAAGCATCCCAAATGATCCGACTTTTCCAGATAAACAACACCATCAAGGCATAGGCGGCTGTCCCGTGCAGCCACAATCGCCAGGCCGCTCTTTCCTGCCCATTCACCAGCCCCAGATAACCCGTCAGCAGCAGCGTGAGGAGGACGATCAACAGCGAGATATTGGCCCAGGGCGATTTCATCCCCTCATTTTAGTGTGAATACGCAGCCAGTAACAACGAAGCTAATTTTTCCCAGGTGAAATGGGTCTGGATGTGCGAGATGGCCCCCTTACCTAATCGCTGGCGTTCAGCCGGGTTTTGCAGCAGGTAGACGAGATCGGCCACCAGACCATCCACCTCACCGGCGGGACGTAGCAGACCGGTACGGCCGTGAACC
>CAYXUZ010000030.1:29239-45079 GCA_964467705.1 uncultured Ardenticatenaceae bacterium
TATTCGCTCACCTGCCCCACTGCCTCTGCCACCACCGGGACGCCCACCGAGAGCATATCGGCCAGCTTCACCGGGCACTTCGTCCGGTTCAGCAGCGTGTCATCCATCAGGTAAATGCCTACATCTGCCTGCGCCAGCATTTCTGGCAGGCTGTCTGGCTCCACCCAGCCCACATCCGTAATTGCCTCCAGCAGCCCACCTACCGCCAATAGTTGTTGGAATTGCGTAACATCGGCGTCAAACAGGCTCTTGCCGACCAGGAGAATGCGCAGATGGGGCACGGCCGTGTGTACCCCCTGCAAAATCGCCGCCAATCGAGATACCTCAAACTCAAAAAAGCGGCTGTAGAGGAGGAGGGTGGGGCGATGAGAAGTAAGCAGTGAGCAGTCAGCAGTAAGCAGTGAACCGTCCACTGTATACTGCTCACTGCTCACTGTATACTGCTTACTGATCCCCGGCCCATTCGGCACATAGACCACCCGCTCTGGCGGTACGCCTCGGCTCAGGGCGATGGTTTGCAGGGCGCGGCTGGCCACGGTGAGGGCGTGGCAGTGGGTGAGCCCCCAGCGTTCTTGCCAGGCGAAGAACTGTTTTTGCACGGCCGTGTACCTCTCCCGCTCATTCCAGCCTCCCCAGCCTTCCCAATCATCCGTATCCAGCACCAAACGCAGACGGCGGCGATGCAACTGCCACAGCCACCACAAGACTAACCCGCTATATGCCTTCGGCTTAAACCCATGCACCACATCCGGCTGCCAGGCCAGCGTTTCCCGCACCAATTGCCGGGTGATGCCCGGCACACCACCTCGCAGGGGCACGTAACGCAGCGTCACGCCATCTTCCTGCCACGTTTTATCTGCCGCCTCTGGGGTGTGCCAGGGAGGCATCAACAGGCAGACTTCATGGCCGCATCGGGTTAGTTCTTTAGCAAGGGGCAGCGCCCGGCTGCGCATCGTCTGTTTGGGGTGCAGGCCAAACGGCCCAATCATCGCCACGCGCACAAGGGGATATTTACCACGATCTGAGGAAATAGGCGACAATTCCGTAACTCGTAATCGGTTATGCGTGAATAAGCTGTGGCTAAAAAATCAATTGTAATAACCACGCTGGTCAGGGGGGAGCAGGGCAGCGATGTGGCGCATCATCTCGTCGCCACCGGCATCTATAGCGGCCCGTTTTTCAGCATTTTTCAACTGGGGATCAATGATCAAAGGGCCAAAGGCAGGGCCCATGTGGAGGGTCACGGGGGTACGCCGGAAACGGCGTAGATTTTGCCAGACGTATTCCGCGCCGCTCACGGCCGTTGGCAGCACCCGCACCCCGCTTTTCACCGCCAGATACGCCGCCCCTGGTTTGGCCTGGATGAGCGCGCCGGGAATACGCGCCGTCTGGCCGGGCAGGCCGGCCACATTGATACCGGCATCGGTTAACGGCCGTAATGCCGGATCAATCCCCCCCTCTGGGAAAATGCCCAACACACCACCTTCAGCTAACACTCCCAATGCTCGTTTTAGCGGCTCCCGGTCTACCTGCCCACGTTGAATAGGAATGCCGTCAAATGCCCAGGCCAGCCACTTCCCCACCGGATGCTGCCACACCTCCGCCGACCCCAAAATCACAATCTTGTACGGCAGCCTGCCGATCAACAGCGGCACTTCAAACCAGCTAAAATGGTTACAAATGAGAATGAGCGGCTCCCCCTTCGGCGGCAAGTTCTCTCGCCCCATCACTTTTATTTTCATCACCGTATGAAACAACGGATAAGCGATGAGGTAGGCGAGCAGGCGGATGAAAAGTTTCATTGACAAGGTGACAAGGTGACAAGGTGAGTGGGTGACAAAATTCACCTTGTCACCTTGTCATTCCCGGATGCGGGCGTTCAGCCGCTGTAACAGCATGGCGATGATGCGCTGGCGCTGTTTGGCGACGGCTTTGTCGTTGAGTGTTTTGTCGGTGGCCTGGAAGGTGAGATGGTAGGCCAGACTGCGTTTGCCTTTGCCAACCTGTTCCCCTTCGTACACATCAAACAGGCGCACATCCTTGAGCAACTGCCCGCCCGCCTGACGGATCGTTTCTTCGACAGTCACGGCCGTGACCCCCACATCCACCACCACCGCCAAATCCTCCTCAATCGGTGGATAGGGTGAAATGGGCGCATATTGATAATAGGGCGGAATGTGCGGGATGAGGGCGTCCAGGTCAATGTCGGCCGCCAGCACCGGCTGGTCGCGTTCAATGTGCAAATCCAGCCGCTCGGCCACCAGCGGATGCAGTTCACCCATCATGCCAATTTGTTGGCCGTTGAGCAGTAATCGGGCCGTGCGCCCTGGCCGATACGAAGGATGCTGCGCTGCCTCATAACCAACCGCCACATGCAGTTCGTTGAACAACGTTTCCAGGATACCCTTCAAATCGAAGAAGTCATATTGCCCGCCGCTGTTGCCCTGCCAACCGGGAACGCCGCGCTGCCCGGTTAGCGTTAAGGACAGCCTGGTTTGTTCGGTGGGCAAAATTTCCTCTTCATCTTCGATGAAGATGGGGCCAACCTCGAAGATGGCGATGCGATCCTGATAGCGGCTGTTGTGGGCGGCAATTTCCAGCACAGAGGCCAGCAGCGAATGGCGCATGACGGCGCGTTCGGCGGAGTTGGGATTGGTGAGGCTGACATACGGCCGTGCATCCCCTTCACTTCCTGGCAACAACTTTGCCTCATACGCGGGCGAGGTCAGGCGAAAAGTGATCAACTCCTGTAAACCGGCCTGCACCAGCACATCCTTGATGCGCTCCTCCTGTTCCAGCTTCGGGTTGCCCCGCTGCGGTGGCAAGGGGTCAGAGAGGATGGTATTGGGGATATTGTCATAGCCGTAGACGCGGCAAATTTCTTCCACCAGATCATGCGGCCCTTCAATGTCCAGGCGATGGTCGGGCACAGTGGCGACGAGGTGATCGGCCGCCACCGTCACATCAAATTCCAAACGGCGCAGCAGGTCGGCCATTGCCTCGCCAGACAAATCTAGTCCGCTCAACCGTCGAGCATACGCATATTTCAACGTCACCATTACCGGCTGTGGCGGGTTGGGGTAAGTGTCCACAATGCCCTGGGCTATTGTGCCGCCAGCCAGCCGCCGCATCAGTTCAGCCGCCCGCTTTGCGCCCAACAATGCCTGGCTGGGGTGTACCCCCCGGCTGAAACGGAAGGCGGCGTCGCTGTGAATGCTTAACGCGGTGCTGGTGCGGCGAATGTTGATGAAATTCCAGGCCGCCGCTTCCAGCAGCACATTTTCTGTTTCCGGCTTGATTTCGCTGTCCAGGCCACCCATGATGCCACCCAAACTCAGGTTGCTCAACGGGTCTGTGACCAGGATGGCGTGGGGGGGCAGTTTGTGGACTTTATCGTCCAGCGTAATCAGCGTTTCGCCAGGCTGGGGCAGGCGAGTGTGGATGTGGATGGGGCCGTTGGGCGCGTATTCGTTGGCCCGCTGGCGCAGGAAGTCGTAGTCGAAGGCGTGGTTGGGCTGCCCCATTTCCAACATGACGTAGTTGCTGATGTCCACGACGACATTGATCGGCCGCATCCCGGCCAGCCGCAGCCGGTATTGCATCCAGTAGGGGCTGTCAATTTGCCGCACGCCATTGATGACCAAAGCCACAAAACGGGGATTGAGTTCTGGTTCGTCGGTAGTGATGGTTACTTTGCCCTCAACCGGCGGACCATCCATGACGACGTGGTAGTCGGGCAGACGCAACGGCTGGTTAGTGAGGGCGGCGTATTCACGGGCGACGCCGAGCATGGAGGCGCAGCGGGCGATGTTAGGAATGATGTCAATTTCCAGCACAGCATCACCCAACACGTCTTGCAATGGGGCGCCAGCCACGTAATCCGGCGACCATTCATCTTTGACCATGAGGATGATGCCTTCGTGTTCTTCGCTGATGCCTAACTCTTTTTCGGAACAGACCATGCAGCGGTTGTGAATGCCGCGCAACGGCCGTCCCTTCAATTTCATTTTGACACGGCCGTCTTTGTGCCCGTCATACAGTTCCGCTCCCTCCAACGCCAACGGCGAATACAACCCCCTGGCGCTGATGTCGCCTTGCCCGACGTACTCGAACAGATTGGGCGCACCGGTGACGACCACTTCGGGCGCAGCGGCCCCATAATCCACCGTCGCCAGCACCAACTTGTCCGCATTCGGGTGCTGCTCTACCTTGAGGATGTGTCCCAGGATGATGAGATCTCGATCCCACACCAGATCAGCGCCGGGAATGCCGATATATTCAATCGTTTTCACTTCCAGCCCGGCATTGGTGAGGATACGGTCAACCTCAGCCACCGGGCGATCCATCGTTACGAAATCTTTGAGCCAGGATAGTGGTACAAGCATGGTAACTCCGTGTGCCAGAAATCAGATTTCTTGAAGAAATCGGATTTCTCAAGTTTTAGAATTGCTGCAAGAATCTGAGGTCATTGCCCCAGAACTGGCGAATGTCATCAATGCCGTATTTGAGCATGGCGATGCGTTCCGGCCCCATGCCGAAGGCGAAGCCCGTGTAGATTTCCGGGTCATAGCCGCCGTTGCGCAGCACATTGGGGTGGACCATGCCGCTGCCCAAAATTTCCAGCCAGCCGGTGTATTTGCACACCTGGCAACCTTTGGATTCACAGAGGAAGCAGGTGATGTCCATTTCGGCGCTGGGTTCGGTGAAGGGGAAATAGCTGGCGCGGAAGCGGGTTTGCCGATTCGCGCCAAACATGCGGCGGGCGAATTCGGTGAGTGTGCCTTTCAGGTCGGCCATACTGATGTTGTGCCCTACTGCCAACCCTTCCACCTGGGTGAACTGGATGCTGCTGCGGGTGGTGATTTGCTCGTTGCGGTAACACATGCCCGGCAGGATGACGCGCACGGGTTCGGGGTAATACTCCTGCATGGCGCGGATTTGGCCGGCGCTGGTGTGGGTGCGCAGAATCACGTCCGGTTTGGTGGTGTAGAAGCTGTCTTGCATCTCCCGCGCCGGATGGTGGGGTGGGAAGTTGAGCAGTTCAAAGTTGTTGGCGTCGGTATCTACGTCGGGCGAGCGGTAGACCTGGAAGCCCATATCACCGAAGATGCGGTAGGTGTCGCGCAGGGCTTGGGTGATGAAGTGCAGACCGCCGGTGGGTAACGGCCGTCCCGGTAAGGTCACATCCAGCGCCGACCCGGCAATGGCCGCTTCCAGTTCGGCGGTTTTGAGGGTGGCGAGACGGCCGTCATACGCCGCCTGCAAGTCACTCTTCACCTCGTTGAGCCGCTTGCCGAATGCCGGGCGGGTGGCCGGGTCCATCTGCCCCACCTGCCGCGTCAACAGATAGACAGCCCCCTTACGGCCGAGGGTGTCATGGTACCAGGTTTCAAGTACGGCCGTGTTCTCCACCTGTTCCAACTTTACCAATGCATCCCTGTATAACGTTTCCAGTTCTTCTAGCATCTCGCACTTCCTTAGAATTTTTATCAAAGATTACGCAGATTACGCAGATTTTTGCCATTTATTCGATAGCCTCTCGTATTGCAAGGACTCAGCGCCAAAATTGAGTAAGAGACCTCTATTGAAGTTTGTGGCTTTGAGATAATTGATTACCTGCGCTTTTTCCTTACCTGTTATTTGGGGCAATGCCTTCAGTTCAACGATGATATTGTCAAAACAAATAAAATCCACTCGATAAATCTTTTTCAAAGGGCGACCTTTGTAAAAGATCGGTAGTTCAACCTCATGTAAAAATGGAATCCCTTGCATCTCAAATTCAATCGCCAACGCTTCGTGATAAACATCTTCCAGAAAGCCAACGCCCAATTCCCCATGCACAGCCATCGCCGCTCCAATAATGCGATAAGTTTCTGGATCCCTCGTGCTAAGTACTCTCGAAATTTCCATCTGCGTAATCTGCGAAATCTTTGATTATCTTCTTAATCTTATCCCTACCATTTCAGACCAACAAAAAAGACGCGGTGTGCGCCGCGTCTTTCAGGAAATTCGGTCTGCTGCTTCTTTTCAGGCAGAACCACGCTCCTGCGCAAACACGGCGCGGGTGGGTTGCATAAAAAAGAAACCAGAAAATTGTTTACCGTTCATGGTGGGCAAAGAATAGCACCCTCTCCTAGGCACGTCAAGGGCGGGACGCCTACTTAACCTTCCATAATCAGGTAGTGGCTGCACCAGTCGCTCGATTACCGTACCCCGGCCGAGGCCTACCGGGCCGATGTGGCTTTGCTGCTGCTGGATGTGGAAGAAGGGGTTACGGCGCAGGATGCGCACATTGCCGGGATGCTGACAGAGGAGGATGCGGGCATCATTGTGCTGGTGAATAAATGGGATGCGGTGGAAAAAGATACCCACACGCTGCATGAAATGGAACAAAAGCTGCGCCACGAACTGGATTTTTTGCCCTATGCACCCATCGTTTTCATCTCTGCACTGACGGGGCAGCGGGTGAACAAAATTTTGCCGATGGTGTTGGATGTAAACGCCGCCCGCCACCAGCGTGTGCAGATGAGTGCGTTGAACACCTTTATGCGCGAAGCCACTACGCTGCACCCGCCGCAGAAGGGAGGGATACGGGTGAAATTTTTCTATGCGACTCAGGCAGAAACAGCACCGCCTACGTTTATCTTTTTTGTGAACAAGCCAGATTGGATCAACTTCAGCTACAAGCGCTATCTGGAAAACCAACTACAGAAGCGATGGCCGTTCGTGGGCACACCGATTCGCCTCTTTCTCCGCTTACTCACCATCGTCTTCCCGGCAAAAACCGGCCCAATCAAAATAATCGGTTCTTCATTCATGCTCTAAAGATGTAATAACCAGACCATAAGCCTTAAGACGGTTGAGAAAAATAGTACACAAAAGAGCAATATACAAATAAGAGGCAGTAAACGCGCCATCTGATGATTTTTTTTATCGCTCCACCTTGGGTAGCCACCAATTACAACTAGACGACGCATAACCTTGGAATATAAGTATGGATTATTGGTTCGCCACGCCAGAATCATAATGATTCCAAAGTAGATAATGCCGCTTACACTTAACAACAAGAAACCAATTGATGTCAGAATGGATTGTTGTGCCCAGAAACCATTACCAACCTGCTCAAGTGGTGCATTTTGATGAGTCATATCACCAACAATAACCAGACCAAAACCTAAGAGAAAACCAACAATTGAAAGCCGGAAAGGTTTCTTGAGTCGTTTAACATATACATGGAAACTTAATCTCTTTACTTCTGGAGATGGGTTTTCAGACATTTCAACCCCAGGTTATGCCCCAGGCTGGAAGTCAGCCAGGAACGGAAGTCATTGGCATCATACAGGTTCATACCCCAGGTTGGAAGCCAGCCAGCGTTCGGTGGTTTGGATGGGCTGCCCTTTGCGGGCAGCGTAATCGGCGATCTGGTCGGCGTTAACACGGCCGATCCCAAAATAGGCTGCTTCCGGGTGCGAGAAGTAGTAACCAGACACGGCCGCCGCCGGCCACATGGCATAACTCTCCGTCAAACTTACATCAGTACGGCAGGTGGCATCCAGCAGGCGGAACAGTTCCCCTTTTTCTGTATGATCGGGGCAGGCCGGATAGCCGGGAGCCGGCCGAATGCCGCGATACTTTTCGGCAATCAGCGCGTCGTTGTCCAACGTTTCCGCGGTGGCGTAGCCCCAACACTCCCGGCGCACGCAGGCGTGCATCGCTTCGGCGAACGCCTCCGCCAGCCGGTCGGCCAGGGCCTTTAGTAAGATAGCGTTGTAATCATCATGGGCCGCTTCAAATGCGGCCACCTTCTCCGCCAGCCCAATACCCGCTGTCACCACAAACATGCCGATGTAATCATCCACCCCACTTTCTACCGGGGCCACAAAATCTGCCAGACACATGTTCGGCCGGCCCGGCGGCTTCTCCATCTGCTGCCGCAAGAAGTGAACCAGTCCAATCTCTTCGTTTCCTCCGCGTCTCTGCGCCTCCGCGTTAAAAATCACCACATCATCGCCCACGCTATTCGCCGGGAACAGGCCAATTGCCGCCTTCGCCGTCAGCCAATTCTCGGCGATGATCTTGTCCAGCATCGCCTGGGCGTCGGCATACAAATGACGCGCCGATTCACCCACCACCGGGTCTTCGAGGATGCGCGGGAATTTGCCAGCCAGTTCCCAGGTGGCGAAGAAAGGCGTCCAGTCAATGTAATTAAGTAATTGAGTAATTGGGTAATTTTCCCAGGTTTGTACGCCGAGGAAGGTGGGGCGGGGTGGTTGGTACGTGGCCCAATCAGTTTTGAAATGGTTGGCGCGGGCGTCGGCGATGGGGATGAGACGGGCGCGATCACGCCGGTTGCCGTGTTGGGCGCGGATGGTTTCATATTCGGCCTTTACGTCGGCAATGTAGTTGGCTTTGTCATCGCCCAACAGGTGGGAGACGACGCCGACGGCGCGGGAAGCGTCTACGACGTGAATGGTCTGGCTGCCCAGGTAGTTGGGTTCAATTTTCACGGCCGTATGCACCTTACTCGTCGTCGCCCCCCCAATCAGCAAGGGGATGTCGAACTCCTGCCGCGTCATCTCCGCCGCCACGTGGCGCATCTCTTCCAGCGAGGGGGTGATCAGCCCACTTAGGCCGATGATGTCGGCGTCGCTTTCTACGGCCGTCTGCAAAATCTTCTCCGCCGGCACCATCACCCCCAGGTCAATGACTTCATAGCCATTGCATTGCAGCACCACCCCCACAATGTTCTTGCCGATGTCATGCACATCCCCCTTCACCGTGGCCATGACGACACGGCCGTTGCTCCGCCCATTCAGCCCCAACGCCGCCTTCTCTTCCTCGATGAACGGCACCAGATAAGCCACCGCCTGCTTCATCACCCGCGCCGACTTCACCACCTGCGGCAGGAACATTTTGCCGCTGCCAAACAGGTCGCCAACGATATTCATGCCGTCCATCAGCGGCCCTTCGATTACGTTTAACGGCCGTGCCGCCTGCTGTCGCGCTTCTTCGGTATCTTCAATAATAAAGTCGGTGATCCCCTTCACCAGGGCGTGCGCCAGCCGCTCGTTCACCGGCGCTTCGCGCCAGGCCAGGTCGGCCACTTTTTCCTTGCCCGCGCCGCGCACAATTTCGGCGTGTTCCACCAGTCGTTCGGTGGCGTCCGGGCGGCGATTGAACAGTACATCCTCCACCCGCTCCAAAAGCGGCGCGGGAATCTCTTCGTAAATGGCTAACTGCCCGGCGTTGACGATGCCCATGTCCATGCCCGCCTGAATGGCGTGGTACAAAAAGGCGGCGTGAATCGCTTCGCGCATCACGTCGTTGCCGCGAAAGCTGAAGGAGATGTTGCTGACGCCGCCGCTGACATGCACATGGGGCAGGTTTTGTTTAATCCAGCGTGTGGCCTCGATGAAGGCACGGCCGTATTCGTTATGCTCCTCAATCCCGGTGGCAATGGCAAAAATGTTCGGGTCGAAAATGATGTCTTCGGCCGGGAAACCCACCTGTTCCGTCAGCACCCGGTACGCTCGCTGGCATATTTCTGTCTTGCGCGCAAACGTATCGGCCTGCCCTTGCTCATCAAAAGCCATCACAATCACCGCCGCCCCATACCGCCGCGCCAGCTTTGCCTGGCGGATAAATTCCGCCTCGCCCTCCTTCATGCTGATGGAGTTGACGATGCTTTTGCCCTGCACACATTTCAGCCCGGCCTCAATCACCTCCCACTTGGAGGAGTCAATGACCACCGGCACGCGGGAAATGTCTGGCTCGGCGGCAATGAGGTTGAGGAAGCGAGGCATGGCCGTCAGCGCGTCCAGCATCCCTTCATCCATGTTGATGTCAATCATCTGCGCCCCGTTTTCCACCTGGCTGCGGGCAATGCTCAATGCCTCGTCGTATTTGCCGTCCAGGATCAGCCGGGCAAAACGGCGCGAGCCGGTGACGTTGGTGCGCTCGCCAATGTTGACGAAGTTTAATTCCGGCGTCAGCGTCAATGGTTCCAGTCCGCTCAACTGAAGGTACTTGGGGCGCGGCTCCGGCTGGCGCGGCGCAAGCCCGCTGACGGCCTGGGCAAACGCTTCAATGAAGGCCGGGGTCGTTCCACAGCAGCCGCCAACGATGTTCAAATACCCTTCCTGCGCCAATTCGCGCAGCACCGGCACCATATCCTCGATAGATTCGGCAAAACCGCCAAAGCCGTCGGGCAGCCCGGCGTTAGGATAGAAGCTGATGTAGCTGTCGCTCATGTTGGCGATGGTCGTTAGATACGGCCGTAACGCCCCCGGCCCGAAGCTGCAATTCATCCCCACCACCAACGGGTTGGCGTGGCGAATAGAGGTATACCACGCCTCCATCGTCTGCCCGGAAAGGGTACGGCCGCTCAGGTCGGTAATCGTGCCCGAAATCATCAACGGCAATTCCACCCCTTTTTCGGCAAAGACATTTTGGATGCCAAAGATGGCCGCCTTCGCATTCAGCGTGTCAAAAATCGTTTCGATGAGCAAAATGTCTGCGCCGCCATCCATCAGCCCCCGCGCCGCTTCCGCATACGCCTCGGCCACCTCATCGAACGTCACCGCCCGGTAGCCGGGGTCATTCACATCCGGCGAGAGGGACAGCGTGCGGTTCAGCGGCCCCAACGACCCGGCCACAAAACGTGGCCCCCGCACGTCTGGCCTTGCCACAAAAGCCTCACACGCTTCACGGGCAATCCGCGCCGCTTCCCGGTTAATTTCATACACGTATTCCGCCATCTGGTATTCGGCCTGGGAGAAACGGTTGCCGTTGAAGGTGTTGGTCTCCACAATGTCCGCGCCCGCTTCCAGGTAAGCGGTGTGGATGGCGTGGATGATGTCTGGCCGGGTCAGGTTCAGGATTTCGTTGTTGCCCTTCACATCGGCCGGGTGGTTGGCAAACCGTTCGCCACGATAGCCTGCCTCATCCAGCCCATACGTCTGGATCAACGACCCCATCGCCCCATCAATAATCAAAATGCGTTCTTGCAGTTGTTGTTTGAGTAGTTCTGTTCGGTTCATCATCTATTTCCAGAGGAGCGGGGCACGCCCACGTGCCCCGCGTGGGACGTAGGCGTCCCACGCTCCTCGATTGTGTGATTTGAGGAGTTCGCACGCCCACGTGCGAACGGACACGCCGCACGTGAGCGTGCGGCACTCCTTAGTAAAAGAGCCAATCGTTGTCAATTTCGATCTGCGTTTTATCGTCAAACTCGTAATTGCGGTAACTCGAGTACGGATAAGCGACTACATCATCAACCAGACCGGTACGCATTGGATTGCGATGGATGTAATTTAGCTTCTGTCTGAGGAATTTTTCGCTGAAGACAAGCGTATCCCAAAAATCGTCCTGCCAGACTTTGTTATCACTTCGAGCCGTTTCCATGCCTGCTTTTTGAAAAGCGTCGAGTAAATCTTGCCGGTGTTCTACCTCTGCCTGTTTGATAATTCGTTTGGCTGTGAAAGTCTTGAAATCGCGCATGATGTCTGAAATGACGGCTTTGCCATATGGCCAGATGAGCAGGTGCAAATGGTCGGGCATAATCACATATCCCAAGATTTTGAACGCCTGCTTGTACCGATAAAAGTTGAGGCTGTCGTAAATGGGAATTATAAAATTGGGACGGATAAACAGGTTCAGTCGGTTGTACACGACAACGGTTAGGTAGTAGATGTGCCCTTCCACGTAGATGTGGTTCATGGTGTTATCCTGCTTTTGTGCCAATTCACAAATCTCAAGAAAGAGGAGAGCAGCACGCCCACGTGCTGCGAGTTCGCATGTGGGCGTGCGAACTCATCGCTCAGGGTGATAACGTCACCTCCACGCTGCTCACATGCACATCGCCGCCAAAGGCGGGGCTGACATCGCGGACGACGATACGGCCGGGGCCGGTGGCGGCTACGCTGTAGGGTAGTTCCGCGCTGAATTCGCCCGGTTGGCCCAGGTCTGGGGCGTTGACAATGACGGGTTGGCTGGACAGAACCGTGCCATCCTCCCCCAACACTTCTACCACCAGCGTTTGCTCAAAGCTGGCAATGCCCACGCCGCTGACCTGTACCACCCCACCGCTAATTTGTGCCGCCAACGCGGGTTGGGTAATGGTGATGCGTTCGCTGGCGTCGGTGGTGAACGGCCGTATCTCCGCCGCCCCATCCGTTAATGTCACCCCGACGGCATTGAGGTGGGTCACGCCGCCATCACGCGGGCTGGTGGCAAACACCTGGATAAACGCCTGCTGCTCGCCGCTGACGGTGAAAGGCAAGGTCGCTTCAAATGGGCCGCGCTGGCCCATTTCGGCGGCAATGGTCACGGCCGTCAGCCCCAATTCCGTCCCGTTCGCATCCACCAGCCGCACCACCAAATTTTGCTCAAAAGTGGAATCCGCCTGACCGCGCACCAGCAACGGGCTGGTGAGGCGTGAACCCGGCCCTGGTTCTTGAATGAGGATCGCTTCAATGGGCGCAACGTCCGCTTCGGGGATGGCAGGCGCAGCCGCGTTGGTCCCAGTTGCCGTTTCGGTGATGAGGGGGGCAGAGATGAGGGGTACGGCCGTTTCGGTTGTCGGGCTAACCGGCGCACAGGCTGTCATAACAAAAAGTGTCAGGAGAAGCAGAACTCTATTTTCCATAAGTTTCTCAACGCACTCATAACAGGTCGGCTAATGGTGGCAGAGGTGCAGGCCAACGGCCGTCTTGCTGCCACCCCTTGATCTCCTGCTGGACGTCATGCACAAATTGGCGGTGTACCGGATCACTGACATGGGGAAAGGTGGCAAATTTAGCCACCAGCGCTTCCAGGCAGGCCGCAAATAACACCGCCGGGTCCACTTGAGCGATATGCTGGTCAAACCGGTGTGGTTGCTGCGGGTTCCAGGCCGCCCGCCGCTGCGCCAGCAATATCTCTACTTCTTTGGCCAGAAGGGCATCAGTGCTATGGTAAACGGTCATGTCCAGAATGGGCGCTGCCGATTGAAAGACACAGATCGTTTCCGGGGGCTGGTGGATGATGTGCAGTTCTCCGCCAAAACAAAAAGCCGCCACTTGTTTGCCCACCCGGTCGGTAAGCACAATGCGACCAGGGCAAAGCCGATACTGCCCTGGCGAGGTGGTACAGTGCAAGTGAACTGTCTCGGTACCGGATTGGCGGACGATGGTGGCCTGCACCTTTTCCGGGTCATAGTGGCGCTGGGTGGGCTGCGCGTGCATGATCACATCAAACCGGGTGCCGCCAAAACAGCTATTGGCCGGATGAAAAACATACCCCAGATCGGGTTCGTGTGAAGTATCAATCACGGTGGTCATTATTTTGCTCAATCTGGTGGAGACGGGTTTGCAGGTCGGCAACGGCCGTGTCCCACGCCTCAAACTCTTCTGATTCTGCCCACAACTCTTTTAATTCTGACTGAGACCGGACGCGGGCGACGGCCGTCAGCGCGATCTGCACATAAAGCGGCTTCACCAGAATCGGGCTGTTGTCCATTACCCAATCCCTCACTTCGGCCGGCAGGTCAGCAGCCGGAAAACCGGCCGCCGCCGCCACACATTCCGCCGCCGCCAACACCTCACCCGCTTCCTCAGCATCCAGGTAATCCATCTCCTGCATGGCGGCCACGCCTGCCAGTGTGCGGTCAATCAGCCGGAAATCATTAGCCGTAAAGTCATACAGCCAGTCTACGGCCGTGTCATTCTCAAAACTACCAATACCCCATGCACCCATATCTTCAAATGTAGGGCGATTTGGAAAATCGCCTTACAGAACAAAAAAGCCTCTCAACATGAGAGGCCGTTGTTACTTTCGCAAGTCTCTCATCTTCCAGACCACGCTGGTCTGCCGGAATTGGCACCTTTTCCGGTAACTGTCTACAAATTACCGAAAGGTTGCCGAGGCTTCAACGGGCCGGTCCCTCTGCCTCTCTGGATGAGTATTAAAGGTCTAAAATCGTAAGCAGGAGTTTATAGCGGGGAAGATCAGGCGTCAAGAGCTTTAAGGATCAGGCCAGCAAATCGGCGACGAGATCAACGGCTATAGGTTTATCCTCTGGCAGCAACGGCCGTACACTGGCCGGATTATTGCTGCTAATGGTGTCCACTCCCCATGCAAGCAAGGTATCATAATCCCAATAAAAGCCCCCCGGACTACATGCATAACCGGCCGCCTGAATCAACTTCACCTCATCCTGGCTCATAAAGTCGGTGGAAGGGCTGAGTGCATCCACTTCAAAGCGGGAAATCAGGTTAAGGGGATTACAGAATCGCCCCACGTAAATGAGACTGGTGGAAATATCTGGGTTTAATCGTTTGACACGACGTAGAGCAAACTGATCGAAACTGGTTACAATCACTTCATCCACCATATCATATTTCTCAATCAACGCTACGGTACACAAATCCAGTTCCGGGTTGAAGTAGGGCGGTGTGTGTTTAAGCTCAATCATCAATGCCACACGCCCCTTGGCCCAGGCCAATACCTCAGCTAGAAGAGGCATTCGTTCTCCGGTGAAATCGGCATTGAAGTAACGGCCGACATCTAGTGTGCGTAGATAATCAGCTTTGTATTCGGCAATCTGACCGGCGACAGGTGTTTTCAGCCGCAGGTCGGTATCATGGAAAACAATGACTTGTTTGTCAGCGGTTAGTTGTACATCCAGTTCCAGAATATCAGCGCCACCGGCTAACCCGGCGCGAAAAGCGGACATGGTATTTTCGGGGGCGACATCCATTGCGCCACGATGACCAACAAGAAGGGGACGGCCGTTTGTACTTTGGCATAAATCAAACATGATCAGGCTCCTTACTACTAAACCTGTCAAACATATAGGGGGTAGGTACTACTCAGGTGTATTGTATGCTACGTTGTTACGCAAGACGGCCGTATGCTACCAGTAAAAGCTCACAATTTCAATGGCAATCTGACCAATTGATCCCGGTTCAAAATTGTCAGAGGTGGTTAGTTGGTGGCAGGTTGCAGGTGGCAGGTAAGAACTATCACCTGCAACCTGCCACCCGCAACTTGCCATCACCGCAGCTCCTTTATTGGCTCAAGTGCTTGCCATTCGGGTGGCAAACACCGCATTGCATACAAAACATCTCGCCTTCACCGGGGCGGCTCAAGCCCAACTGCTGGCGAATGAGCAGCAGTTTTTGCACATCGGCCGGCGGCATGGGGTTATGCACCCCTAACGTGGCTAACAGATAACGGATGAAGGCGTGGCGTTCCAATGTTTCCAGACGCATAAAGGCTTGCATCGGCGAATTACCTACCGTCAGCGAGCCATGTCGCTGCAATACCAGGCCGTCATGGTGGCCGATCAGTTCGCGCACGACCAGGGCATTTTCCGCGCTGGAAGGTGTAGCGTAAACAGTGGTTGGAATGGTGCCCAAAAACACTATGGCTTCCGGCAGCAAACAGTCGGCCAGGGAAATCCCGGCAATGGACAGGGCAACCGCGTAAGGGGGATGGGCATGGACGACGGCCGTGACCTCTGGCCGTTGCCGATATGCTTCCAGGTGCATGGGCAATTCGCTGGTCGGGTGTAGATGGCGGGGGCCACCAACCTTCTTGCCCGTTTCGTCCACAATAATCAGTTGGTCTGGCTCCAACATTCCTTTGTGCAGGCCGGAAGGGGTAAGCAGGATACGGCCGTGTCCTAATCGCGCCGAGATATTGCCATCCGACGCCAAGATTAGCCCCTTGTCATACATCAGGCGGCCAATTTTGACGATCTCTTGTCGCAGTTCCAGTTCATGGCTGTACATGCTTACCGGTATTTCTTCACTTCCGCCATCAGCCGTTGGGGACGGCCGTCAAACTCCCGCCAATCCA
>CAYXUZ010000031.1:0-18999 GCA_964467705.1 uncultured Ardenticatenaceae bacterium
GAGGGCGGCAGCCTGGATGGCCAGCCGGGTTTTGCCGATGCCGCCCGGCCCCAGCAGCGTTAGCAGGCGGCAGTCGGGGTCGGCCAGCAAGCCGGTCACTTCGCGGATTTCCTCTTCGCGGCCGATGAAGGAGGTGAGCGGTCGGGGAAAAGATGGGTAGGGGAAGGACGCGGTGAGGTGGCTGGTTGGCGACTGCATGGTTCACAAAGGTGAAGACCCTAAGGGTTTTCTGAAACCCTTAGAGTCTTGTCTACCCGCCACTCCGTAATAGCTGCTGAATTTCTTGTGTTTTTTCAGGAGAGAGGCCGCGTATCTCGCAGAAGGCCAGGAAGGGGTCATACTCGCCAGCCTGCCATAACCAGGACGGCCGTAGCCAAAACCCCTCTAGCTCCTGTGAGGCCACCTTTTCATCATCCTCGGTAGCAAACAGATCGTAGTGTCCCTTTTCATCCAGGTGGTAAAAATCAGCCCGTAGTTTGCCGGGGCGCGGGTCAACAATCCAATATTCAGGCACACCTTCCTCTCGATACTCGTTAAATTTCTGCCGCCTATCTCGATGGACGCTATCGTCGGAAACTATTTCTATTACCAGATCGGCCGGCCCATCCAGATAGTTATCGGTCAGGCGAGCAGCATGTTTTTTGGCAACAAACAACAGATCTGGTTCCCGTGAGGATCGTGATAATTTCATGGCAAATGGTGGCGACAAGATGATACCTGAGTCAAACAAGCGAACGAAAAACCCAAGTAATTCGAGTAGAAAGCCCATGACTTCCTGATGAGATTTTTTAGCTGGCATAAATTCTATTACTTCTCCATCTACCCATTCGGCGTGGGTATCTTCACCGGCCCAGGCCAGAAATTCGTCGTAGCTCATGAGCCGCTTTCCCGTTTTTTCTTTTGGGGGAGTCAGGTCTTGGGTGATCATGCCACTATTGTAACACAGCCTTCCCTCGTTCCCACGCTCAGAGCGTGGAACGAGGGCAAAACGGTTGAACCTTTTGCCAATGCCCATTACAATACCCACCAACAATTGCCAGCCAGCCATGCCGGGGCCAAACTAGCCCCGGCAGAGACAACCGCATGACTCACAGCCTCAGCCAGCCCGCCACCCTCACCTGCCCACACTGCGGGCAGCCCTTTACCGCCGACATCTGGCTCATCATAGACGCCAGCGAACGCCCCGACCTGCTCGGCCGCACCCAGGCGGGGACGCTGCATGACCTGCCCTGCCCGCACTGCGGCCACGAAGAGCAGGTGGACGCCCCGGTGCTGCTTTACCGCCCTGGCATTGCGCCCCCCCTGCTCTTTTCCTGGGCGCAGCAAACCAGCCGGGAACAAGACCAGGAGCAGGCCGCCGGGCTGCTGCGTATGTTGCATTGGCACCCTGGGCGCTGCCTGGCAGGATGGCTGGCTGGAACAGATGCCCGTTGTGCCCCGCCCTCTGCTGCCTGCCGCATTGAGCGATGACCCCGAAGCGGACATGCAACAGGTGGCGGCGCAGGTGGAGCAGGAGTTGGCGCGTCTGCGGCAGGAAGACCTGGCCGCGTATCACGCGCTGGAAGCCGCTGCCCAACAGATGGGCGAGGGAAACGAACAGGCCGCGCCACCCTTGCTGGCTACCCTCCAGCAATTCATTCAGGCCGATAGCTGGAATAAATCCCATGATTACCTGCAAACGCACCCGGAACTGCTGACCGAAGAGGCGGTGGACTGCTGGTTGGTCTGGTGAACGCCGCCACACAGGCCGGCAACAACAGCGCCCGGCAACTTTTCGAGGAGCATTTGACGTTGCTGCGCCGTTGCCAGGAGATCGGCATCACCGCCGCCTTTGCCGAAAAGCTAAACATTCCCCCGGAAGCATTGGCTGCCAGCCAAACGCAGGCAAATTTAGAAATACCGCCCCAATTTCAGCCCCTTATTCAGCAAGCGATGCAGGCTATCCAGCAATATCAGGCTACCGGCCAACGTTTATTGCTGGATCAAGCCGTAACTGCCTGGGAGCAGATTTTGCAGGATGCGGATTTCCCCCGGACGAGGGAATCGTTTCAATTAGCCATTATGAATGAAGCAGGCGGCGCGCGGCGGCGCCGTTATTGGGCGCAAGGGCAGATCCCCGATCTCAACCGCGCCCTGGAGTTGTGGCAAACGGCCGTCGCCGCCCCCCCCGATTCGCCCGCCCTGCCCGGCTACCTGAACAACCTGGGCAATGGGCTGCGTGACCGCTACGCCCGCACCGGCCAGTTGGCCGACCTGGAAGAAGCCATCCGCGTCTACGACCAGGCGCTACGTTTTCTGGATGTTCAATTTTTGCTCTCTCCCGTCTCTTTCCAGTTGGGGCCGCAGCGTAACTGGGCCGGCCTTTTTGCCCGCGCCGTGGTGGCCCATCTGGATGCCCACCAGCCGCAAACGGCCCTGGCGGTGGCCGAAGGCAGCAACTCCCGCCTGCTCGCCTCTTTGTTGGGACGCGGGCAGCTGCCCGCGCCCCTGGGCATACCACTATCCCTGGCACAGCAGGAGCAGGCATTGGCCGCCCAACTCAATGCTTTGGATGCGGCGGCGCTGGCGCAGCACGGCGCATCTGCCGGGAGTGGGGAAGACGGCGCATTGGCACAGCGCCAGCAGTTGGTCAGCCAGTTGCAGCAGCTTTGGTCGGAGATGTCCACTCACGGCGTCGAAGCTCAGGAATATATCACCCTGCGCCGCGGCGACCGCCCCGCCGGAGACGACCTGGCCGCCTGGCCCGCCGCCTGCCGCCAGACACAGCCATTCTCTCCCTCTTCACCACCGGCGAGCAAATCCTCCTCTTCCTCCTTCACGCTGACGCCTCTTTGCACCCCTTTACCGCCTCGCTCAGCCTGGACGATTTCCGCTACATTTACCAGAATAACTACGTGGATGAAGTTCTCAACCGGGAAACTCACCGGCAAACGGGCCGCCCGTTTACCCACCGCTGGCGGGAGTTGGGGCGCTCCCTGCTCACGCCGCTGCTGCCCCATCTGGTCAGCATTCAGCACCTTATCCTCGTCCCGCAAGGGCCGCTGCACCTGCTGCACCTGCACGCCCTCACTCTGGACGACTCAGGCCGTACTTTGCTTGATGACTTTACCATCTCCACCATCCCCGCCCTCTCCCTGCTAGACCGCCTGCTGCGCCGCCCGCCGCTCGCCGACGGCGGCACAGTTATCCTGGGTTATACCCACGCCGACGCCAAAACAGAGAAAGGCGCATGGGAAAGGGCCATCTTTTTGGGTGAAGCGGTGCAGGCGGGGCAGCAGTTGGGCGTCACGCCTCTGTTAGACGCCGCCGATATGTACGGCCGCCTCTGGGCGCCAGACGGCCAAAAACAGATGGGCGAAGCACAGGCGCTGCGTCGTGGCGAATTGATTCCGGCCAACAAAAATTTCGACCCGTCCGATCCTTACTACTGGTCGCCCTTTGTCCTGATTGGGGATTGGCGCTGATCGTAACGCGATTTGGCAAATCGCATTACAACATCTACACGAGGAACACAAAATGAACACAGATATCTGGTATGAAGAAGAACTGCTGCCACCCGCCACACTGGCCGATAACATGGCTAAATCGCTGGTCACGCTGGATGTGGAAACATTGGCCGCAGAAATGGGGCTGGAAAAAGCGGCGCTGGCCCAGGACAAAGGGGCAGCGGTGGCCAGCTTCACCCGCGAAAAAGCCAGAGGGCGGCTGACGGTCTTTACGCCGCGGGCGCGCGCAGTCACGCCGGAGGAGGTGGGTGATCTCTCCGGCGGGCAAGGCGGGCCGCTGGCGCCCGGCAAGTTGGCGCAAGGCCCTGTCTTCCTGGTGCGCCTGGGTTTGGGATGCCGGAAGGCCGGAAAGAGGGATGGAGCTACCAGCAGGCATGGTGCCGCGCCCACCTGTATGCCCCCACCGGAACCATTCAGCCGCGCCTGCTGGACATCTACCCACCGCGCCTTTACGAAGGGCAGCCACAGGTTGTGCAGGTGCAAGCAGAACCGGCGATCAAAGTGGAGAGCATCGCCGAGGCCAGCCTGGGCAGCATCTCCGCCGATTTACGCCTGGGGCAGGTGACGCCGGTCACACTTGGCTTTTTTGGCGAGGAAGAGCGCAAACCGTATTGGGAACTGCAAGAAAAGGAGAAGCCGATTCGGGGCGCGTATCATTTCTGGCTGCTGGTGGAACAGCCGCCGGGCTGTGCGGGCATTCACCTGGCGATGTTGGGAGAGGGGGATTTGCGGATGAAGCGGTTTACCATTCCGGTGGGGCCAACGGAACGGCGATGGGGGAAACGAAACGCGGTGAATCTGGCCGATATTCTGGCGTGATGCGGCGCTATTGTTTTTGGCTATGACGACAGCGGATAAGGAAGTGAACGGATTTTGCCCTTGTTCCCACGCAAAGCGTGGAACGAGGGCAACGAAGAAGACTACCTGAACTCCAACACTTTTTCAGTTAACCAGACGTTGATCAAGGTTTCCATTGAAATACCGCGATCGCGCGCCAGCATCGCCAGCGTTTGGCCTAATTCAGGTAGCAGAGTGACAGATGACCATTCATCCGAATGATGAATATTCACCCCAAAATGAACTTCATGTGTCACATCATCATAATCGGCTGTGCTGTGTGTGTCCCAAAATTCGGCAATCTCTTCCAGCGTCTCAAATTCAGGAATCGGGTCCCGTTGACTGGTTATGTTATCCATATCTTTTTCTTTCCTTATCATCCATATCTCGCGCACTAACAATTAAGGCTAATCTGCCGGGTTTGTGTATGAAAAAAACCGTTAAATACCGCCCTGCTTCTGTTTGGCCGTAAGCGGCATATAGATTTTCATCGCGACGTTTCCGACCCTTAGCGATAAAACGAAAATGAGGGTTATTGGTGAAAATGTCTTCTACTTCACCTGTTGTGACCTGGTGTTTCCAGGCCAGCTTATCAATAATATCTTCCAACCAGAGGAAGCCTTCAATGTTCATCAGTTGATTATAACAGTCTCTCACAAGAGACGTCTATACAGGCTAAACTGCAATGGACAGGCGAATTGTGTTTGCTTATCAATTACGCAATGACAAACAGTTCGCCACTGCATGGGGGGAGGGTGAAGGTGTGGGAATGGGGGCCGTATACGGCCGTGACCACCCGTTCTTCCTCGCTCAAATTTAGGGCCACCAGGACAGTCTGCTGGTCGTCGAAGCGGGCGTAGGCGTAGGTCTGGGTGGTTTCGTCCAGGTGGATGGTCTGGCGACGGCCGTACCACAACACCGGATGTTCGCGCCGGAAATGGATCAGCCAGCGATAAAATTCGCGCAAATCGGCATCCTGCTCGTCGCCCCACAACATGGGCTGGCGACACTCGGCCATGCCCTGGCTGCCCTGCTCCCACATGCCCATATCCTGGTGGACGCCGACCTCTGAACCATTGTAGACAACGGGTGGGCCGCTCAAGGTAAACTGACAAAGTGCGGCTAATTTGAGTTTGCGTGTGTCGTTTTCGGCCAGCCAGGAGAAGCGGTTCATGTCGTGGTTGTCCAGAAAGGTGGGCAGGATGTAGTTGGGCGGGAAGTAACGTTCGTGTTGGTGCAAGAAGGTGTCAAACGCGCTCAAACTCATGCGCCCCATGGCAAAAAGGTCGCGCATCGCCTGCATCAGCGGGAAATCCAGGCAGCCATCAAAGCGCCCTTCGTAGCTCAAAATGGTGGCCGGGCTTTCCACCACTTCGCCGTAAATCCAGGCGTCGGGGTTGACGTGTTTGACCACCTGGCGCAGTTCCGTCCAGAAGTCGTGCGACGGCCCCAGGGCATAATCACAGCGCAGGCCGTCAAACCCCACCTCGCCCAGCCAGAAGGAAACGCTATCCAGCAGGTAGCGACGCACATCGGGATGGTTCACATTCACCTGCGGCAGGTGCATGACGCCGAAGAAGGTCTCATAATCGTGGGGGTAATCAATCCAGTGATACCATTCGTAATAGCGGCTGGTGGGGTCTTTGATCGCTTCCTGGAAACTTTCGTGCTGGCTGCTCCAATGGTTAGCCACAAAGTCCAGCAGCAGGCGGATGCCGCGTTGGTGGGCGGCGGCGACCAGTTCGTGAATGTCGTCCATGCTGCCCAGACGAGGATTGACGGTGAAGTAGTCGGTGGCGTGGTAGCCGTGATGGGTGTTGTCGTCGGGGAAGAAGGGGTTGAGCCAGATGGCGTTGAAGCCCATGTCGGCGACGTAGTCCAGCTTATCAATGATGCCGCGCAGGCTGCCGCCGTAGATGTCGTTGAGGCCGTGAACGTGGTTCCACTGACGGCCGTCGCCCGGATAAAACCTGTCGGGAAATATCTGGTATGTCACTGAACCGGCGGCCCATTCCGGGGCGCGTGGTTCACCCACCAGGTAGGAGAATACCTCCTCATCGTCGGTGGACAGGGGGGCAGAGCCATCAGCCGGATAAGCGCGGATGCGGTAGCGCACCAGCGTACCGTCCGGCTCGGCGGGCAGGGTGGTTTGCCAGGTTTCAATATAGGCCCAGTTGAGCAAATCCCATTCGGTTTTGACAAATTGGAGGGGGAATACGGCCGTACTTGGTGCAATCACCACACATTCCACGCGGGCAATGGGCCGGTCTAGCTGCACGGTGACGGTGAGGGTGGGCTGGTCATGGGCTTGCGGGGCGCGGGGCGTCAGCCGGTTGTGGTGTTTAATGCCCTGCCGCCAGTTGCGCAGGTGCGCCACCCGCTGTTCGATGGTAGAGAGGGAGCCAAAGACAAATTCTTTCATGGTAAACGTGAAACGTAAAACGTAAAACGTAACGGTCTCATTACGTTTCACGTTTTACGTTTTTATTTCATGGCGTTAAATCAATCACAAAAGTGCTAAAGGGCGGCAGTTCCGCCAGAGGCACATAATCGTTAAAACCACCGGCGGCGTTGACGGTGGGGGCAGTGACATCACCTTCGCCAAAGAGGAGCACGGCCGTCGCCTCTGCCGCCAACGGCCCACTTTCCATGTTCAGCGTGTATTCACTTATTACGTCGTCAGACATGTTGATGACCACCAACAGCGTCTCATTGTCGGTGGTGCGGAGGAAGGTGTACACCCGCGCCGGGTCGCTTTCCACTTCCAGCCAGTCACCCACGCGCAGCGCCTCATGGTCGTTACGCAAATGGATCAACTGCCGATAATGATTGAACAGCGAGTTGGGATCATCTATCTGCAAAGCGACACTGCGATCTTCATAGTCGCTGGATGGACTGCGCCAGGGGGAACCGGCCGTAAAGCCAACTTTAATGTCATCGCTTGTCCACTGCATGGGGCGGCGAATGTCTTCGTCCGGTTTTGTACCCGTCATGCCAATCTCTTCGCCGTAGTAGATGAACGGGACGCCTGGCGAGGTGAGTAAAACGGAAGCGGAGACTTTGGCTTTACCGTCATCGCCGATCAATTGGGACATGACCCGGTTTTGGTCATGGTTTGCCAGGAAGGTGGCATATTGGCCGGGTGGGTAGGCGGCGACGATGTTGGATAATTCCTGGGCTACGGCCGTGCCCGTCCCCCGTTTGGCGCTGGTGAGAATATCTTCCGCCAGGTCAAACTGAAAGGCGATGTCCACCTCGTCGCCGGTGTAATCCAATACCTCGCGGGTGGAAGTCCACGCTTCGCCCACCGCCAGCGCTTCCGGGTTGACCTCTTTGTAAAAGGTGTAAAAGCCTTGCAGCCATTCGTGTGTCTGGTCGCTGTTTTCTTGCACCGAACCATCTTCAATCAGGTGTTTGATGGCATCCAGGCGGAAACCGTCCGCGCCCATATCCTCCAGCCAGAAACGGGAGGCTTCGAACATGGCTTCGGTCACGTCCGGGTTGGTGTAGTTCAAATCTGGCATCCCATCCCAAAACACGGCGTAATAATAACCGGTGGGGGTGCGATACCACACCTGTTGCCCCCAGGGACCAACAAAACCAGGGTCATCTTCGGCCCACACGTACCAGTCACGCCATTCCGATGACGGATTACGCGATTCGACAAACCACTCATGATCGCGCCCGGTATGGTTCAGAACCATATCTACAATCACCCGGATGCCCCGTTTGTGCGCTTCTTCCATCAGCCGTTGGAAATCTTCGTTGGTGCCATATTCCGGGTTCACGGTGTAATAATCCACCACGTCATAGCCGTGATAGCTGGGGGAATCCATGATGGGCATAAGCCAGATGCCGGTCACGCCTAAATCGTCGGTGGTGGTGGGGTCGCCATCGTTTAAGTAGTCTAACATGCCGATCAGCCCGTTGAGGTCGCCGATGCCGTCGTCGTCGCTGTCCTTGAAGCTGCGCACAAACACCTCGTAGAAAACAGCATCGTTCCACCAGGGCAGGCCGCCTGTACCTTGAAGCAAAGGGCTGACGGTTGGCTCCGGGGTTGATGGCATTGGCGCAGGTGTGGGCGGTGCTTCTGTCGGTTGGGTGGTGGTGCTGGTGGGGGGCACGGCCGTCGCCACCTCTTCCCCCTCGCCGCCTTCACACCCCACCAGCAGCCACCCCATCAAACAAAGCAATAAAAACAACCGCTTCATTTCATTCTCCTCAAAACTAAAGTAGCCCTGCACACCGAACAGGGCTACTCAGTCAATTGACAATTGCCAATTGATAATTGGCTATTGATCAGCCTTTCACCGCGCCGGTCGTCAGGCCACCTACAATTTTGTCTTGTAACAAAATGTAGACCGTGACCGGCAGGATGGAGCCTAACACCGCGCCAGCGGCAAAGACGCTCCAGTTTTGCCCGTAGTTGTTGCCAATGAAGGTTTGCAGCCCCAACATCAGGGTAAACAATTCCGACCGGCGAATCATAATGTTGGGCAAAATCCAGTCACCATAGACGCCAAAGAAGGTCAGGATGACGATGACGATGACGATCGGCCGTACCAGCGGGAAGATGAGATACCAGAACGTTTGCCAGTGTGAGGCACCGTCCACCATGGCCGACTCGTCAATATCACGCGGGATGGAGTCAAAAAAGCCTTTCATCAGCCACACATTCAGCCCCATGGCGCCGCCCATGTAGATCATGATCAGGCCGCCGTGTGTGTTTAGCCCCAACGCCGGGATGCAGCAGCTACCTAATTGATCGAGCAGCGAGTAAAGGGCGATCATGGCCATCAACGCCGGGAACACCTGAATCAGCAAAATGCCCAAAAGCAATTGCCCGCGCCCGGCAAAACGAAAGCGGGAAAAGGCATACGCGGTCAACGTGGTGATCATGGCCGACATCAGGGCCGAAATGAGGGCAATTTTTGTGGTGTTCCACATCCATAATCCAAACGGTTCCTCGTACAAAATCGCCCGAAAATTGTTCAATGTCGGATTGGCGGGAATGAGTTGGCGGCTAACGCCCTGGACAGGGCTAAAGGCAGACGAGACGGTATAGAGAACGGGCAGCAAGGAGTAAAAAAGAACCACCCCGGCTATCAGGAGTTTCACGGCCGTGACAATCCGCCGTTGATTGGTTTTAGACTGCCAGAACACCTGCCACCGGCTGAGTTCTGTTTTACTTTTTGTTGGGGTTGAGGTTGAACTAGACACTTTCGCCCACCCTTTCCCAGGTTCGCATGAAGCGATACTGGAACAATGTAATAGTCGCCAGAATAAAGAAGATGATCACCGTAATGGCCGAAGCATACCCAAAATCCTGCCCGGCCGAAGCAAAAGCCAGCCGATATACATAGCTGATCAAAATATCGGAATGTCCGGCCGGCGTGGGGGTGCCCACAATGGGCGGGCCGCCATTGTTGAACAGGTATATCAGGTTAAAGCTGTTAAAATTCACCAGGAAAGAGCCGATCAGTAGCGGCCCCACGCCCACCAGTAGCAGTGGCAGTGTCAGGGCGCGGAATTGGTGCCAGGCGTTGGCGCCGTCAATATCCGCCGCTTCATACATATCCTGGGGAATGGCTTGCAACGCGCCACTGTTGATCAGCACATAGTAAGGATAAGCCAACCACACATTGATGATGATGAGCGCTACCTTCACCCAAAATGAATCGGCAAACACGTTAATTGGTGTGCCCATCAAATCAGAGAGCCAGATGCCCACAATGCCGTTTACCGGATTCCACAAGCCGCGCCACACCAGGATGGTTAAGACGCCGGGTATGGCAAAAGGAATGATGAGCAGCGATTTGATCACCTTTTGTCCCGGCATATTGCGGCCAAAAACCAGGGCAATCATCAATCCTAAGGCAAAAGAGAGGACGGTGGAAAAGAGGGCAAATGTGACCGTCCAGAGGAAAATCAAAAAGAGCGGCCCACGAAAGGCTGGATTGCCTATGAAACGCTGGTAGTTCCGAAACCCAACGGGCACTGTATACCCAGGGATCAGAACGTCACCTTCCTCAGAGATAAATTCACCCCGTTGGTCGTCACCAATGTACACAATACCGGTCTGGTTATCGGTGATGGTGTCGGCTTCTTCGTTGTAGGTATAACGTGGTTGCAGGGCAGCGGCGCGATTGATGCCTCGAATTTGCACGGCCGTGTCCCCTGTCCCAAATGTCGTCTCCTGCAAATCAGACAGTGCCCGCAGCAATGCTGCCCTACCGACCGGTTCAAAGGGAGCATCCTCTTGTCCCGGAATAATGATATTTTGCGGCACGTTATCTTCATTTAACTCGCCAAACACGCTGTTTTCTACGACTGTCTCTGGAGCGACAATAATAGGCTCTGCCTCACTGTCTCCCTCTGGCGTCAGGAACAGAATATATTCGCCAAAGGAATTCTGGTAAAGCGTAAAATTATAGGCCAGTCCCGACTCCGGCAAATAACGGCGCTGTTCCAGTACCTCAATCGTCTGCACCTTCGGCAGCAGATGGCCGGTGCCATAGTTGGTAAAAGAGATATAGACGGTATAAATGATGGGGTAAACGGAAATCAGAATCATAAACGCCAGGCCAGGAGACATCCAGCGCAGTGGATAGGTTTGTGGCCTTAGCCAGATATAGTTGATCAGGACGGTGATGACCGCGATCACGGTGGCAAGCTGCCAGTAACCATCGCCCCACATCGTCAAGATCAACCACAGCGCCCCCGCGTCAAAGATCATCAGACCCAACAACCGCAGCGCCAGACTGCTGGCCGTGAGCGAGCCACCGCCCCCCTTATCCTTTTTGCCTTTTTCTTCCTGAAGATCGACTGCCCGCATAGCCCCTACTCCTCTTCTCCTGTTCGTAGAAGGCCACCTCTGGAAAAGGCCACTTCGCAGAAGGCCATCCTCCGCCTGCTACGAGCCGATGATAAAAAAACAGGGAACGTGTTCATTCCCCATTCCCTGTTTTATCACTAAATTACCAATTGTAAAGACCTGACAGGTTTCCAAAACCTGTCAGGTCTTGAAGGTTAGTTGCTTTCGGCAATGGCTGTGCGGATTTGTTCGGCAGCGTTGGTAAAGGCATTCACTGCCTCATCACCCTGTTGGGAAATGAGGACAACAGCATTACCCCAGGCATCCCAAACCGAAGCCATTTCGGGAATGGCGGGCATGGGCAGAGCATTAGCGCCAGCTTCGCCAAAGGCCGCGATGTTGGGATCGTCCAACGCTTCCAACACGGGCAGATAGGCTGGCACACGTGGATCAGCATCATAGAACGCTTGCATCACTTCCGGCGTTGCCACAAACTCGGTCAGGAAAATTTGCGCCAACAATGGGTCTTTGGCAAAGGCGCTGATCATGAAACCTTGGGCGCCCAGGAATGGTTGACCGTTTTCATTCACCTCACCCGGAATGGGGCAGATGGCATACGGAACACCGGAATCGGTGATGCGGGTAACAGCCCAGGGGCCGGTGATGGTCATGGCGGACTGGCCGCTTTCAAACATCAGGTGCATGGTTTCCCAGTCAACGGCCGGGGGTTGCAGGCCAGCTTTCACAAATTCATCATACCAGGTAGCGGCAGCCAGCGAGCCTTCGTTGTCAATGCCCACATCACTGGCATCATAACCGGCATCACCCTGCCCAAAGACATAACCACCAAAGGCAGTTTGAATGGGGAAGAAGTGATAGGGATCACCTTCCATGCGCACAAAACCGTATTTGTTGGTGGCTACATCATCGGTATTGTTAGCGGCCAGCTCGGCGGAGATTTCTGCTACTTCGGTCCAGGTGGCCGGGCATTCAGGCACGATGTCGGTGTTGATGAACAAGGCTACGTTTTCAGTGGCATTGGGCATGCCATACAGTTCACCATCGTAGGTGAAGGCATCAATGGCCGCCGGGGCAAAATCGGCCGCTTTGTCGCCCAGGTCAATGGGGGCCAGCACACCGTTGCTCACCAACTCGCCCAACCAGTCATGGGCGCCAACGATGATGTCGGGGCCTTCACCGGCCGGGCCGGCAATGGTCAGTTGGTCGCGGATGTCGCCAAAACCGAGTTCTTCCACAACCAGGGTGACGCCATATTCTTCCTCAAACCCGGCAGCCAGATCTTGCAGGATGGGGGCGCGGGTGTTGTCCGCCCAAATGGTCAGGCTGAGGCCGGAATCGGCAGCGGCTTCTTCCGTTGGTTCAGCAGCAGGTTCTTCAGTTGGCTCGGCGGCAGCAGCTTCAGCAGCGGCGGTAGCTTCGGCGGCAGCGGCCTCGGCGGCCTCGGCGGCAGCAGCTTCAGCTTCAGCAGCGACGGCCGCAGCCGTTTCTTCAACAGAGGCAGCGGCGGCCGCAGCTTCGGTGGCAGCGGCGTCTACGGCTTCTCC
Source organism: uncultured Ardenticatenaceae bacterium (assembly GCA_964467705.1). GTDB lineage: Bacteria > Chloroflexota > Anaerolineae > Promineifilales > Promineifilaceae > CAADGU01. Next base: position 12,723 of record CAYXUZ010000031.1, read on the forward strand.
AGCCTGTTCTACGGCCTCTTCGGCAGCCTGTTCCACTTGTTCTTGGGTGGTGGTGCCACCACAGGCGCTGAGTACAAGCGCGCCAATCAATAACATTACAAACAAAATGGTCAAGTTTTTGAGTTTCATCTCTCTCCTCGATTTTTTGAATTTACCCAAAGGGTTTCAATAAATAAATATGGTTAAAGCTGTCAGGCGTTTTTTGAAAGCATCACCTCCTAAGAAATGTATGAATTATGAAGGATGAATTATGAAAGGTGATGGCCGTTTGGTGGCGGTGGTTGCTGCGCCAGTTCATCCTGGAGCAGGTGGTGGAGTCGGATCAGGTTTTCGATGAGGGTGTTTTGTACGGCCGTGTCAATACTATCTAACCGGGCCATATTGTAGGCTTTGTGGGCGGTATTCACTTCACTGCAAACGATGGCCCCGTGAGCAGTCAGGTAGAGGCGTTGGGCACGGCCGTCGCTTTCATGCGGCCGTCGTTCCAGATAGCCAGTGGCCTCCAACCCTTTCACAATGCGGGTGACATTGCTTTTGTCACATAATAATTTCTGGCTTAAATCACTTGAGGAAATACCTGGTTCTTCGCTGACATGCAGCAGCACATAAAAACGGGGGGGCGTCAGGCCAAAACGACTAAACAACCGGCGGTCGCCATCATCAATAACGATGAAAGTCTCTTTAAGCAGGTTGTAGAGATGTTCTTTTTCGTTCATTGCTGTGCTGGTATTACACGCGGTATTTATATGAAACTTAGTTGATACCGCAACAGTTGATGTATCAACTATATCATGGTTTTTTCACAAGTCAACAAATTTGATGGGGGATCTTTATGATGAAATGACTAACGGGGATTGGGAGATTAGAGATTGGAGATTGCTTCAATCTCTAATTTTTATGTAAACTTGCGTGCCTGCCAGGCCTGGTAAAGGAAAATGGACCCGGCAACGGCCGCATTGAGCGATTCTACCTGCCCTTTTTGGGGTAACTTCAGGCGAATGTCGCAACTTTGGCGCACCAGTCGTCGCATCCCTTCTCCTTCGTTGCCCACCACAATGCCGAGGGGCATGTTCAGGTCAACTTCTGGCAGCAATTTGGCTCCATCTTCCAAATCCAACCCCACAATCCAGATACCTTCCGCTTGCAGGCGTTTGATTGTTTGCACCAGGTTAGTGACTTGTGTAATCAGCAGGTGCTCGCTAGCCCCAGCCGAAAATTGGGCTACAGCCGGGGTAATATCCGGGGCACGTCGGTCTTGCAATACCACGCCATGTACGCCCACAATTTCGGCCGTGCGCAATAGTTGACCGATATTTTGCGGGCCGTGTAGCAGGTCGAGCAGTAGCAGAAAGGGTTTTTCGCCGCGTTGGGCCGCCAGCGCCAGGATGTCATCCAGATGGCTGTACTTATATGCGCCAGCTTCCAGCACCATGCCCTGGTGGGAGCTATCACCGACGAGTTTGGTAAGGTGGTTTTTTTCGGCAAAACGAATGGGGATATGGCAGGATTGGGCAAGGGTCTGATACGGCCGTGTCACCTTTTCCTCTAGCCCCTGTTGCAACCATAAACAATACAGGTCGCGGCGGCGGCCCCGCAATGCTTCCCAGACAGTGTTACGGCGGATAAGGTATTCGTGCATGATCACCAAAACCCGAGCCAGATACTCGTCTTTCAGGTAACGGCCTATGATTCGCCGCTTATGCGCTGCCCAACCAGGAGAGCCGCCCTTCGGTGGTACTTTCGTCGGCCGCGCCGACGGCACGTAAGAAGACATCTTCTAGTGTGGCGTCGGCCCCGTGTTCGGCCTGGGCGCGTAGTTCATCCATTGATCCCTCGGCGACGAGACGGCCGTCGGCAATCACCCCCACCCGCGAACACAACCGCTCCACCACTTCCAGAATGTGCGACGTAAAAAAGATGGTCGCGCCCCGTTCGCGCAGCCGCCGCAGCACATCGCGAATGACGCGCCCGGAAATGGCGTCAATGCCCTCAAATGGCTCATCCAGAAACAGGACACGCGGGTTATGCACAATGGCCGCTGCCAGCGCCGTCTTTTTGCGCATCCCGTGGGAATAATCCACGATGAGCTTGTCAGCGTCGTCCGTCAGGTCGAGTAAGTCCAGCAGTTCTTCCGTGCGCTGTTCGGCGTCCTGTTTAGGCAGGCCATACATGACGCCGGAAAAACGGACAAATTCGCGGGCGCTGAGGCGCTGGTAGAGGTTATTGCCATCGGGCAAAACGCCCAACCGCTGCTTGGCAGCCAGCGGGTTAGTCCACATATCTATGCCGGTGATCAGACATTGCCCGGCGGACGGCCGTAACAACCCCACCAGCATGTTAATGGTCGTAGACTTGCCGGCCCCATTTGGCCCCAGGAAGCCATAAAACTCGCCTTCGGCCACCTGGAGCGTGAGATTGTCTACGGCCGTTTTTTTGTCAAAATAGCGCGTTAGTCCCCGCGCTTCTACTGCCCATTCACTCATGTTCACTCCTGATCAATTAACAATTCACTCAATCTAGTTACTGGCCGACCAACACCATAATAATTTATCAGATTCGCCAACTCCTCTTTACTGGCTATCCATGATTCGATATAACCACATTCAGAACATATAAATTTTGTCACCCACGCCTTACTAAAAAACCCAATTGGAATGACATCATTTTCAATGTAATGGATGATGTGGATGCAATCGCATTTTGGACAACGTTGATTATTTTTCATTTGTGTCGCCTCCAATAGCCTTCCTTACGACCATTTATATCAGAAGTCGCATTCATATCACGGACTGGATTTCAAAGGAACATTCTCTCAGATTTGTGGCCTGTCATTAACTAACTCTCTCACAAATCTGTCGGTGTCGCTAAAGCTGGTAAGGCCGCGCTCAATGCTTCCAGAGTGGGGATGAGCACGTCGTAGTTGCTGCGCAGCAGTTCGATCAATTCGTGGATGACGCGCAAGGCCCAGGCATCGTCATGGCCGCGTATTTCATAGGTGCTGGTGATGTGGGCTACCAGCAGTTGGTCAACGGGCACGGGTGTGCCCACGGCGCGCAAAATCAGACGCAGGTAGCCGAGGTCATCGGTAAAAGCGCGGACGTCATTGGGGTCAGCTACCAGTTCCACCGGGTCCAGGTTGAGTGGGGGACGTGGAGGCAGGGTGTGGTGAACACGGCCCGAAGCCGCTTCGGGTTCGCCGTTCACCTCATACCCCACCGCCATCACACTCATCTCCACGGGCAGAATGCGATTTTCGCGCTGGTCTTGAATGGCCGATTCACGTGGTGATTCGGCCAGCACCAGCCGCCGCACCAACGGGTCATCATCAATCAGCATATCGTAAATGAGGCCATAGATCGCTTCACGTTCGTCTAACGGCCGTGCCCGCACCAACCCGCCAAACGCCGGTGTCCGCAACTGCCCCACCCGGCAGCCCACCGCAAACCCGGCCGTACTCGCCCGCAAAATCCGCCCAATTTCTGTATTACTCATCATTTTTCCTCTGTGATGAGATTGGGAGAGTGGGAGATTAAGAGACTACATTTTCTCAAACTCTCGTTCTCCTGTTTCATAATACCTTATGCCTGGTTTTGCCGCCGCGCGCGATGTTTTTGCTGGCTTGTTTGGCGGTGATGGTGTGGCTGAGGCCGTAGCGTTCCATGATGACGTCAATCATAAAGTTGAGTTGTTCCTGGTCGCGGTAGGTGACAACGGCCGTCTCGTCCGCCCGCGCCAGCACATAAGGATAATCGCCTAAAATCTGGCATTGGTCATACACCAGAGCGTGTACGGCCGTGACCATCCCCTCATCCTGCGCCACCCACATTGGAATGTCTACACGGGCCACCTGACGGCCGTGTGTTCCCGGATTCAGGTAAAAAAAGCAGACCTCATTCGCCTGGTGCATGGCAGCAAACTTGTGGTTCGGTTCAGAAACGGTCACAAAGACCTTGCTGCGCTGGCCTGGCCCTAAAAGCTGGCTGAAGAGATGCACATCCGTCAGCCCCCAATTGGCCTCGCGCTGGCCTAACGATTTCCAGTCAAAATCAGGTTCGTCAAGCGCCTGGATGGAGCGCAGTAGGGTGGTGACGTAGCCGGTGGCGGGGCGGTCAATGTAACCGGCCAGCAAGGCACCCGCCTGCCGGATTTTGTCCATACTCTCGCCCCAGGCTGTGACGGCCGCATTTTCGGCCACGCCTGCCGGACCAATCGGCCAATACAACAATCGCTGGTCGAGGATAGCCAAAATGGGCGGTTCGGCCGTCTGGTATTCCTGTGCCTTTTCCGCCAACATGCCAATTTCGGCCAGATCACGTTCAATGCTGACCGTACCACCCGTATCGTCGAATTTCTCTTCACGGCCGTCTGCCTGCGGATAGTGTAGCGTGGGCGTGGAAAATTGGTCGGGGGCACGGCCGCTGCCATGATGGAAAACCACACCGCCAATGTTGATCAGGTAATACAGGTAGGCAGCATGGCGGTCGGGGCGAATTTGAGAGCCATCGGCGGCGATGACGGTGGCACGGGCCGGCGGCGGCGGGGCGGGGATGGCAGCGTTGAGCGGTTCCGTTTCGTTCAACGGCCGTGCCGAGCGGTAAAATTTGGGGTCGGCCTTTTCGTTTGCCTCGGCCAATGCCTGGCGCACGGCCGTCCAGTCGGTGGCGTACCGGTCTAACAACGCCTGCGAAACATCCTTGGCAGCTTCGCGCTGGCTCAAGCGTTCGGCCGTGGCCTGCGCCATCTGCGTTATCTCGCCAGTCAGTCGTTCAAATTCCAGCGTCATGGTGAGGGCAGTTTAACACAGAGGGGCGGGGAACGGTAATCGGTTGTCGGTAATCGGTGAACAAACTGTTTACCGATTACCGTACAAGTGCTGTGAAACAAAGGGGGCCAGGGCGTAGGCAACGGCCGTAGCAAATGCCTCGCCGCGCACCACCAGGTTGTTGGTTAATGCCCCGACCGCGCCCCCTTTTTGTTTGGTGTTGTGGTCGTTGAGTACGTCGTCCATGACGTGGCCTAATTCTTCACCGTTTTGCACCCGTTTGGCAATGTGGACAGGTAACGGTAGACGGGCGCATCCTCCCAGGCTGGTACGGCCGTCGGCTGCCACAATCGCCACCCACCCTTGCAGCACCCACCCAAACGGTTCAGGGTGTACCCCCCCTTCCAGGCCAATGCCCATGTCTGCGCCAATGGCTTCACGCGCCGCCCGCGCCCGGTTTTGCGCCCCGGAAATCGTTTCCGTGTCGCTCAGGGGCATGGCGCTGACACCGCTGGGCACGGCCACCGGAATCACCTGTGCTTCCGGCCAGACGCGGACAATGTGGGCGGTCACGGCCGTGACTTTGACGGGGTTGGTGGAACCGATGGCGATGATCATTACCCAATCTCAATCTTCGTCACGGCCTCAAAATCAATGGAATCTGCTTTGCCCAAGACCGTTTCCAACGCCATCTGGGCAAACTGGAAAAAGCCCTGCAAATCGGCAATCCGTTCCAGGTAGTATTCGGCCAGTTCCCGCTCTTCGGGGGTCAACTCCGCCTGGGCAGATTGCAACTTGGTGATGCTTTCGCTGAGGACTTGCAGTGCCATTTGCACCTCGCGCCGTTCGCGGCTGTTGAGAACGCTGCGAATGACCTGCCACATGTCTGATTCGGCCTGGTAATACTTCTTGCGCTCGCCGCGCATCCACACTTCCTTGGCCATGCCCCAACGTTCCAGGTCGCGCATGTTCATGCTCACCGACCCTTTGCTGATTTGTAACTGGTCGGCCAGATCATCCAGCGACAATGGATCCGGGTTTAGGAGCAAAGTGCCATAGAGCCGCCCCATCACATCATTAAAGCCAAAAAAGCGGGCCAGCCGCCCAATGCCAGCTACGGTACTCTCGTTGACGCCTATCAATGTATCGTGCATATCTCTCCCTACGTTCAAAACGTTTTGAATGTTAGGGGAATTATATGTGGCAAGTGGCAAGGTGCAAGTGAGGCGATGTGGGGGTGAGCAGGTGACAAGGTGATCAATAATTCAATTACCCAAATACCTGATTACTGTTCACCGATTGCCGACTACCGGAAAGACTGGCCCATGCCCGGCTCCTAACTGCCAGGTGGCCCCGTTTAGGATGGCTTGATGGGTGAATTGGTGGGCCAGGTAAACGGCCGTGTCCAACCTCTCCCCCCTTGCCAATGCCACACAGATTGCGGCCGAGAGGGTGTCGCCAGCCCCGTGTGTGTTTTCTGTCTCAATGGTGGGGGACCGCAGTTCGTGGGTGGCA
>CAYXUZ010000031.1:19009-26373 GCA_964467705.1 uncultured Ardenticatenaceae bacterium
GCACGGCCGTCGAAGAAAATATCCACCACATCCTCGCCATCCCGCCCCCCTTTGAGCAGCACATTTTTGGCGCCCAGGCGGTGCAATTCCTGGGCCAACTGTGCCAGCCGAGGAAGATCATAAGGATCAGGTGCGGAGGTGTTCAGGAGCACGGCCGTTTCCATCACATTTGGCGTGAGCAACTCTGCCAGCGGTAGCAGGTAGCGTAGATAATGCACCCGTACCGCCTCGGCAAACATTGGTTGCCCACGATGATTGACCAGCACCGGATCAACCACGATTTTCTGGCAGCCGTACTGCTGTAATTTGGCGGAAATGGTGATGATGAGGTCGGCCTGACCAATGAAACCGGTTTTGATGACTGCTGCGCCATAATCAGACAGCACCGCGTCCAGTTGGTCGGCCACAAATTCGGGCAACATGTACTGTACCCGGTTTACGGAGATGCTGTTTTGGGCGGTCACGGCCGTGACCACACTCATCCCATACGCCCCCAACACCGCCCACGTGCGCAAATCGGCCTGCAAACCCGCCGCCCCGCCACTATCCGACCCGGCAATCGTCAACACTTTTGGGGGGGCAGCTTCAGAATTTTGTTTTGTATCCATGCGGCAAATCTCCCAAAACCCTTTAGAATCAGGATAAAATAGGTGTCAAGTATCATGTGTTAAGTAACGCTCCAACCTGACACCTGACACACGACACCTGACACCCACGGAGAGTGATAGATGGCAAAGTATGTAGGTATTCTCACGGCCGGCGGCGACACGCCCGGACTCAATTCCGCCATTCGCGCCATTGGCAAAACCGCTCTAGGCATGGGCATGAACGTGATCGGCTTCCGCGACGGCTTTCATGGATTGGTAGGCGACCGCACCATGCGGCTGGATGGCGAAACCCTTTCCGGTATCTTAACTATTGGCGGCACGATTTTGGGCACCAGCCGCGACAAACCGCACAAGATGTTGATGGGCGGCAAAAAGCTGGACATGACCGACGCTATGATGGAAACCTACCGCAAACACAACCTGGATGTGTTGGTCTGTCTGGGTGGCGGCGGCACGCTTAAAAACGCTTACGGCCTGATGCAAAAAGGGATGAACATCATCAATCTGCCCAAAACCATTGACAATGATGTGGCCCTGACGGATGTGACGTTCGGTTTTGATACGGCGCTGGGCATTGCCACCGAAGCGATTGATCGGCTGCACAGCACCGCCCACAGTCACCACCGCATCATTGTGGTGGAAACGATGGGGCACAACACCGGCTGGCTGGCATTAGGGGCAGGTCTGGCCGGCGGGGCTGATGTCATCTTGATTCCTGAGATACCGTACAACGTGGAGATTGTGGCCGAGGCGATTAAACGGCGGTATCGTCACGGCCGTGGTTTTAGCATCGTTGCTGTTTCCGAAGGGGCCATGCCCCAGGAAATTGCCGCCGAACTGCAAATAGCACAAGTAGAGCTGGAAAAAGCAAAAAATAAAGAAGTTCGCCAGAAAGCCAAAACGCGCATTGCCGAAATTGAAGCTCGCCGTGCTCACAGCACCATGCACATGTCGGAGCAATTAGAAAAACTGACCGGGTTGGAATCTCGCGTCACTATTCTGGGACATGTGCAGCGTGGAGGCACACCTTCGACTGTGGATCGGCTGTTAACTACCCAGTTAGGGTGCGCCTGCGTCCATTACATCAACGAAGGGCAATATGGGGTGATGGTAGCGGTGCGTGGTCAGGGGACAACGGCCGTGCCCATTGAACAGGTAGTAGGCAAACGCAAAGTTGTGCCCCTGGATCACCCCTGGGTGGAAAGTGCCCGGAATTTAGGTACGTGTTTGGGAGACCAATAAGGCAAAAAAAGAAGCCCGGCTTTTGCGAAAAGCCGGGCTTCTTGGAAAGCTACATATTATCCACAATCGCCTGCCCAAATTCTGAGCAGCTTAGTTTGGTGGCGCCCTCTATCTGGCGATGGAGGTCGTAAGTCACCGTCTTGTTTTCAATGGTCTTGGTCATTGCCTGCACAATCAGATCGGCTGCTTCCTGCCAGCCCATATACTCCAACATCATCACCCCGCTGAGGATGAGGCTGCCGGGATTGACCATATCCTTGCCCGCATACTTGGGAGCCGTGCCATGCGTAGCTTCAAACAAAGCTACGCCGTCGCCAATGTTGCCGCCGGGGGCCATACCCAGGCCACCCACCTGTGCCGCCGCTGCATCACTCATGTAATCGCCATTCAGGTTTAGGGTGGCGATCACGTCATAATCCACTGTGCGCGTCAGCAGTTGTTGCAGCATGTTGTCGGCAATCACATCTTTGATCACGATCTCCATACCGGTGTTGGGGTTGCGCAGCATGTGCCAGGGGCCGCCATCGAGCGGCTGTGCGCCAAACTCTTCCCGCGCCAGTTCATAACCCCAGTCACGGAATGCGCCTTCGGTAAACTTCATAATGTTGCCCTTGTGAACCAGGGTAACGCTGGGGCGGTTGTGGTCAATGGCGTATTGGATGGCCTGGCGCACCAGCCGTTTGGTGCCAAAGGCGCTGACCGGTTTGATGCCAATGGCCGAATCCGGGCGCACGTTTTTGCCCAACTTTTCGTTCATAAAGGCAATAATCGCTTTGGCCTCATTGGACTCGGCCGGCCATTCCACGCCGGAGTAGACATCTTCCGTATTTTCACGGAAGATAACGATGTCCATCAATTCCGGCTGGCGCATGGGGCTGGGCGTGCCGGGGATGTAACGCACGGGGCGGACACAGGCATACAGGTCCAACACCTGGCGCAACGTCACATTCAAACTGCGGAAGCCGCCGCCAATGGGGGTTGTCAGCGGCCCTTTGATGCCCACCAGAAATTCACGCATGGCATCAAAGGTTTCTTCGGGCATGAAGTTGCCGTCGTACAACGCCGCCGCTTTTTCGCCGGTGTAGATTTCCATCCAGGCGATTTTACGTTTGCCACCGTAGGCTTTGGCTACGGCCTCATTCCACACATGCAGCGACGCCGGGGTAATGTCTACGCCAATCCCGTCACCTTCGATGTAAGCCACAATGGGGTTATCCGGCACATGCAGTTTGCCATTTGCATAACTAATTTTTTCGCCTTCCGGCACCTGTACTTTTGCAAAAGCCATTTTCGTTCTCCTGTTATGGGAAGTATGTTGTCATGGTGTACGGCCGTGACCGACCTGGTAATTCTATCCCTTAGAGGTCAACAAGGCTCAAGGTTGAACCATGGCAGTTTCAAAATATATTCCAACGTTAGGGATATTCATAAAATTCTCGCCACGATAAGGGAAAAGCTCTTCTACTGACTGCTCATACGTTTTGCCTTCTTCTAATGTCGCCAATCCTATACCGACCCGATGCCCCGCAGGTAAAGGTGTCACAGAAATAGCAAAACGACCCTCACTGTCACTTATCCCTTGACCAAGAACGACACCATTAAACGTGATATCTATCACTGCTAACGATAAATTAGGTGGTGCGCTTCCCTCAAGCATGGTCATGCCAGCCGTGGGCTCAGTGGCAAACTGGAATCGAGGTTTGTCAGTGGCAATGGGTAGATCGGTAACAGCAGGATAGGCTTGCCCGTTATTGCTGGCTACCCCTTGAGATGAAGCCGGATAACTGTCTGTCTGGCTCACACCGGGAGCAGGGTAACTGTCTGTTTGGGCAATGGTTGCTCGTGGTGCAGCAGTTTGTGTACTATTCTGGTTGTTGTTTGATTGGCCGCATGCAGCTAAAAACAGGACTAGACCTGATGTGAACAACAAAATTACAACGATTTTGCGCGTATGTGCCCTTATATCTTTAAATGAGATCATCTTATATTTTATCCATAAAAAAGAACAGGTATCAGAAAAAATAGAAGCCACCGTTGGTGGCTTCTATTTTTACCATTTAATCAACAATCTTCAAAGATTTTACTGATTAAAACCTTCGAAGTTCTTGGTGTCTTGTGGAGTGATACCAGTGTAATTGCTTTCATTCGCAATCGCTACAATAGGTTGATCAGAGGTGATGATAACACCATTCACTGTACCATTGAGGTCATTCGCATCCCCTGTGATGTTAATGCCAGATGTGCCACCACCATAAATGCGATAGAAGGTCATGCTTGCACCTGCAGCAACAGGATTGGCATTCTCAACTGTTACAGTGTCACCATTGTTTGTTGTATAGGTGAGGGTAAACGTAGCGGGGGCAGAACCAACATTTTGGACCTGAACGCCAGTGGTGTTATTGAAGAAATCTTCTTTTACCAAAGGCAAGCTGACCGAATCTGTGGCACTTCCAGCGCCAAAACAAGCGTAGGTGGTAAAACGTTTGGGAGTAGGTGCATCAGCACGATCATTGGTGATAGCAGCAATATCACCAGTGGCCTCAACAGTGATAGAAGCCAGTTCACCATCGTTCAGGTGATCACTTGCCAGGAAGTTGGCAGATGCGCCAGGAGCCACACCTGTGACAGTAGGTACAACAACCGTCCGGGCTGATGGGAAGACAACATTGTACGTTACATCAATATCAATATTGCTGCTGCCCACGTTTTGTACTTGAAGACCAGTCGTGGTATCCAAAGCGCCGAAGCTGTAACGGGACAGTGGGCAGTAGACGGTGGTGTCATAATCGCCGGGAACAAAACCACGGGACGCTTGAAGATTGGCGGCCACTGTGGCTGTGTGTTCGTGCTCTAATGAAGAACCAGCCAACGCCTCTGTGCCAGTTACAACCAGGCCACCCAAACCAGTGCCGGTACCCGTGGGGAAGGCAGGGGTGGTATCCGCCGGGCTGACAATCACCATGGCATTTGCGGGTACATCATTATAAGTAGCCACATAGGCTTGGGCGTCACCAACACGACGGAAAGTGGCTGTGATGTCATTGGTGTTACCACTGGCATTTTGAATGTAGAAAGTAGTGGTACGGCTAGCATGGTTATGCTTTACCAGAGGGAAATTAAGCGTGGTAGAAACATCACCACCATCGGTACCCTGGTATTGCCCCGCAGCTGCACCCACGGTACGGTTGTTCACATTCACAACGGCCACGATGGGTTGGTCGGAACTGGCGACTGCCGAACCTTCAAACCCGGCGGGAGCTGAACAGTTGGCAGGTAACCATGTAAACGATGCGCCTGGGGCCAGGGTTTGTGCATCACAGCTATAGTCCGTGCCATCTTGGGCATAAGCAGTTAACTGAACATTTGCATTGGCTGCACCAGCATTTTGAATTTGCTGCCCACTCTCCCAACCAGAGCCAGGGGGTTCTGTGCCTTGCGCTGCTACAATGCCTGCACCAGCTAGAAGAACAATTAATAAAACAACAAGTATCTTTTTCATATGTCTCTCCTTATTTTATAGGTCTTAACCTGAACGGTAATAATGGCAATTTTAACAATTGCGGGAGAGTATTCAATAACTCATTTGGAGTATTTAGGGCGTTATTTACCCTATATAACCTAATTTCCGTAGTTGTTCTGTAATTTCCTTTTCCATCTCATCATTCCAAGCTACAGAGGTATTTTCGAGGCGATCTGAATATGGATAGTTGATATATTGAATAGGGTGGTTTGTTTGGAATGAGGTGGAGAGGATGTCTGAAATAACCTTTCCATCCATATTCGAAGGGACAGGACATCCTAGTAGATGGAGGCATGTCGGGGCCAAATCTTGTATATCTGAGGTACGCAGGGTCTTTGGTTTGCAGATATCTGGCCCGGATGCAATCAGAATGCCTTCTAAACGATGACTACCTGTTTCGTTAGTATATGGTTGGGCAAATAACATACCGCGCCTGGTAGCAAATTCGTATCCTTTGCGTGTTATATATGTAAAGCCGCGCATAACACAAAGGAGATCCGGCGCGTCTTCCAGGTGGTCGCCCTTGTATAAATCATTGCGGAAATATATTTGATCGATGAGTGGGAGATCATCAGTTGGATCAACGATAACACGGAGTTGATTTGCTATGTCCTGACACAACTTTTCGTACTCTTCTCCCGGTTCAACGATTCCTTGTGGTTCACGCCCTCGCAAATTGATATAGATTTGCCCGTAATAACCAAAGCTATACGCTTTTGTCTGTGTCCAGTCTACGGCCGTTGACAGTTCCAGGCGCTCATCTCGTGGCAGTAGTTGTATACGGTCGCCCAAGTATTTTTTGACGTCTACTTCTAACCGCTGTAAGCGGAGACGCTTCAATATATGGGAAATATTTTGGCGGGTAATACCCAAAAGACGAAAGACAGTATGTCCCACCTGCGTACCCGACGTTACTTCGTTCAGGTGCAGCCACCCATTTTGCCATAACCATTCATTGAGAAATACATCTTGGTAAAGTGGGCCAGCACCATGATCAGACATGATCAGGACATTGACATTTTCACCAGCCGCTTGCAATAGTTCCCCAACCCAAATGTCTACTTGTTGATAAAAATCCCGAATGGCGTTTTTATATTTGTCAGGCGCATGGGGATCATGGAGGGGATGGGTCTCATCCATGTGGTGCCAGAAGAAGTGGCAGATTTCATCTGTGTTGCGGAACACCACCATAAAAAAATCCCAGGGTTTTTCTGATATCAAGCGCACGGCCGTTTCCGCCCGCCGTTTACTGGTATTATATATATCCGCCAGCCATTCGTCTTCTTTACCGGGAGTAAAAAATTCATCTTTATTGACCCGATACCCCATCGCATTCAGTTCTTCTGTCATTTCGGGGGGATACGTATACGTCGCATAAATAGGCGTACCCAGACCACTAATAAGATAGCCGTTGACCGATTCAGGTGGATAGGTCATGGGCACATTCATAACCGCTACCTGACGCCCATAGCTACTTAGTAATCGCCATAACGAAATACCCCCGATTTGATCCGCACGCACAAAACGGAATTGATAACTATCTTTCTCACGTTTCACAAAGTCAAATACCCCATGATTTCCGGGGTTAAGCCCTGTCATAAAAGAGGCCCAAGCCGTTGGTGAGTGCACCGGCATGGTTGATTGCAATACCCCAAAACTTCCCTGGTCAATTAACCTGGCAAGATTAGGCAAGTATCCGGCCTGCACCCAGTTTCTAATTAAAGGGTATGGCGCTCCATCCAGGCCAATTACCAATAATTTCCTATAAGACATTTCACCTCCACAGCTTCCAAGTTATATCTGACCACTCCTAACCAACTGACGAAAAAATTGTCGATCCTCTGTTGGAATGACGCCGAGTACCCACACTATTACACCATAAACAACCAGTCCTGCAATTCCCGACCAAATCGGGGAAACCACTTGTAATTCCCACAAAACAATAGTCATTGTCAGTGATGCCAGAAGAGGACGCCACAAGAGGGGCGCGATGC
>CAYXUZ010000031.1:26383-44056 GCA_964467705.1 uncultured Ardenticatenaceae bacterium
CGATGCTCAATGCCAGCAACTCTCGTTGCACATAGATATACATCACCAAAAAGAAAGCAAGGGATGTCACTGTTCGCCCCAAAGCCGCCCCAACCACCCCATGACGTGGAATCAACCAGATATTTAGTACCAGATTGATCATCATACTCAATCCGGTAATCCAACCTGCTTGTGCCTGCCGGTTAGCAACCAGGGCCAGTCGTGCGTTCGGCACCGCTAGAAAAGCAAATAAAACAGTCCAAACCATAACCTGGAGTGCCAGTATTGCTGGCTGAAATAATTCGCCAAAGAGTAAATCGATTAGAAGCGGTGCCGTCCACACAACCAGAATGCAAACAGGGAACATTGTAACCAATATATACCGGTTGGTACGATAATATAGGAGAGCTAATTTTGCAGAATTTTCGTGGTAATAACGGCCCATTAATGGATAGATAGCTGTCCTGAGGGCGGCGGGTAGCATTAAAAGTCCTAATACGATAGTCTGCGCCACACCATAATAACCCAATTGGGTCTCATCCAGATAAAAGGAAATCAGTAAGGCATCCAGTTGAAAATCCATCGTTGTAAAAAAGCTGATCAGAATGAACCCGGGCGCCATACGCAATTGCAAACGCATGAACGTGAAGCTCAGGCGAGATGATTGCCGGTTCGTCTCGAGTAAAAGTCGTAACGACGAGGGAATAAGCACAAGAACACCTACAACGCCACCAATAACCATGACCCAGGCCAGATCAAGAACGCCTCCCCCCTGACTTAGTAACCAAAAGCCAAGCAACAGCTTAAATGCCCCATTGACAATGGCAGCCACAGAGGGCATCAATAGTTGCTCATGCGCAGCGAAAAGCGCCTGCATCATCATAAAAATCGCTTCAGGGAATATGGCCAGGGTCAAAACGGCAACGACCATGTTCGTCTCGTCTGAATAAGGTAATGCCTTGGCTAAAAGCAATAACAGCAGGCCATAGGTGAACAGAGCTAACACCATCCGTAGAGCAAGATAGTTTGCAAAGTAACGGCCGCTTTCACGCCTACGTGATGACAGTTCCCGAACCAATAATTCATGCAGCCCCCAGCCAGACAAAGCCAATATGACCGTGAAGTAAGTGATACTCAGGTTATAGGTTCCTGCAACTGCCGGCCCTAACAAACGCCCAATAAAAATGAACAACAGCGTATTACTTGCCTTGACAAAGACGCTGCTAATGTAGATGAGTACCGCATTACTCAGTAATCGTCGTGCTGCATTCATTCGGGGCCAACTTTTCGGCAATACAAACCCAACCCATGGTGTGATCTTTTACTTTGTCCAGGCGATCCAGGTAAAAAAATATGAGCGGTAAACAAAAGAAAAAAACAAACTGGGTGATTAGTTTGAAGGGTAACTGTATCAATTGCCAGAACAGTGAATTGGGTTTAGGGAAGAGCCAGTAATGGAATAGTTGTAGATTAAATGACAGGAACCAAAAATATCCCCCCATGGGGCGCATCTCTACTATACGCATGTGGCTGTTTTCGAGAAGATAGTGAAACCCAAACGAGGTGTAGCGAAAATAATCGTGTGGTTTTTGATGTTGATGCCAGGACATGGGAGCAGATAAATAGAAACGGCCGTGTGGCCTCAACACCCGCCCTATCTCATTAATCACCCGCATTGGTTCATTGACATGCTCCAGGGTTTGAATGCACACAGCGGCATCTATACTATCATCGGCAAAGGGCAAATAACACAAGTCCCCCAAAACATCCAGATTGGCATAATTCCAGGTGGTGTCACCTACGGCCAGATCGATACCAATATACTTCGTGTGGGCAAAATAATGCTTATATTGGCCCTCGCCAGCACCAGCATCCAGCACCAAAGCGCCCGCGGCGATTTGCCCTTGAGCTTGTTCCAATAAACGATAACTTTCATAGCGGTTAACCTGAATTCGATCCCGCAGCCATTTGGGCATCGCCGCCAATTGTCCATCACGACCAAAGGAAAATGGTTTCATCATCTCTATCTTCCAAAATCACGTCTTAAACAAACAGGCAGATCAGGTCAGTTTTCGTTGCATCTGCCAGCCATCGTACAGTCCACGCAGGTAAGCCCTGGCTGTATTTGTTTGCCCTTGCAGTAAGAACAGGCAAACGGTTTTAACCGCGCTACCAAATCTAAACAAGGCAATAGCCCAGGCACAAGCCGCATGGGCATGGCGCATAAAAAATATGACGCTGCTCCGTGCCTGGTAATAACGCTGCAACGGCGAATTTTCACCACCAGAGCTGAGAGAAATGCGGTGATATAAATGGGCTGATGCCACATATCTTAAGCGATAGCCTGCCCGCCTAAAACGAATGGACCAGTCCAGGTCTTCATAGTACATGAAGAAACACTCATCCAACAGGCCGGCATGGGTCACGGCAGTTACATTCACCAACACCCCAGTACCCACCACATAATCCACATCGCGCGAAATTGACCAGAATTGCCCATCCTCTTTCCCTTTACCACTGTCTCGCATTTCCAACAAACATCTATCTTGCCGACCACCGGCAAACCAGATGCGCGTGTATGCCGCTTCGTAGTATATCTTTGGACAAAGCAAGGCGACATCAGCAGCCGCTTCCGCTAATAAGCAATCAAGCATATCAGCTGCCGGGAACGCATCGTTATTTAATAACAAGGCATAGTCATATCCTGCTTCTATAGCCTGTCGCAGACCACAATTCATGCCACCAGCAAATCCCAGATTTTGTGGCAGGGCCAATAGTGAAACCTCTGGTGGTAATTTCTTCTGAAGCTGCATCATAGAATTATCACCAGAACCATTGTCTATCACCAAAATATCTACGTGGGCCGTGGGCATGGCGCGGACAGTTTGCACACACTCGATGGTTGTTTCTGGCTGACGCCAGTTGAGTATGATGACAAGAACTCGCTTTTGATTCATCGCGGCTCTCGTTTCTGGGCTGCACCCCAACACCAGGCAATCTTGGTTAAAAAAATCCCCGGCCAGATATGACAAAAGCGAACTATCAGTTCTGGCTGCCGCCACATAATGCGGGCAGTAGCCCAGGCGGCAACAAACGGGGATAACAACAAGAGTAAACTAGGATAGCGCAATGCGCCTGGCGCTTGCAACAGGTCGGCATGATGCAAGCGTAATCGGCGCATATGGTACCCAGACAGAGCGCAATCTCGCCATACCTGCCGGAATGTGGTACGGCCGTGCTCATGTCTGATCACCGCTTCTGGCCAGAAATAAGGCTGAATACCTGCACGCCGCATGCGTGTTGTCCAGTCCACATCCTCAACCCGGTTGATATGCTCATCCATGCCGCCAACCTGGTCTATCACCGCTCTATCTACCGAGAGATTAAGCGTTGCCAAAAAATCACGCGGACCCCGTGGCGCTGTGGGCAACAGTTCATGGAACAAGGTAAGGTTATAAACCAGATGCCAGTAATTACTCCCTTCCGGTAACACACTGCCACTGACAACAGAGTGCCCATTCTGGTGTGCGGCCAGGTGGCCGGCCAGCCAACCTGGCTCTGGCAGGCAATCACTATCCAGAAAAAGGATCAGGTCGGCGTTTGTAACAGACGCACCCCTGTTTCGGGCCGTAGCCGCCAGGACTGGCTGTCCCGTCTCTATGAACTGCACACGATCAGACTGAGGCAAAATCTGGGCCTCGTCCATACCGACAACCACCACCTTTTGAATGGCGGCGGCGTCTGGCAATGATAATACGGCCGTAACCACCTGCCCAATTAACGGTGAATTTAAACTGGGAATGACCACAGCCACCTTTTTTGTCATGGGGTCACTTTATATACCAAAATTTCATGGTCAGGGCGACCCACATATGGCCCGGTAAAGTCAGCAATCAATTCCATCTCTTGCCATAACGCTTCATACCGGGCTATCAGGTCGGCATATCGTTCTGGGTCACGCCATAATACCCCAAAACGCGCCTCAGCGAATATCACATATTCAAAGCCCTGCTGACGATACCATGCGGCAGGATATAAATTCAGCGGATCCACTCGTTGTATCGCCAGGTCACTATCCTCCATATCCGGCGCAAAAAGTTCACGCGCCACCCGCGTTCCTGGCGGCAAATTTTCGGCAATCCAATTGCGTGCTGTTGTACGTACATCCGTCTGCGCTAGTCGCCAATCAAACTGCGCCACACGCACAGCCGGCTCTATGAGCAACAAGAGTGCCAGCACCGTTAAAAGCGGTTTATATTGAGTTGGCACCTTTTCTGCCAGAGCCGCAAAAAAATAACCTGCTCCCACCGCCAAAGGTGGCATCATAGGCACTAAAAATCGTTCAAAATGGACCAGCGTGGTTGCTATGCTCAGGAAATAAGCCAGGACAAAACTGCCCACCAGTACGACAGACCAATCACGTTTCTGTAAAGCCCACATAAAACCACCGATTGCCAGGATTGTCAGCCAACGATCCGAACTTCCCAGCAGCTGCCGCAAATACCAGCGCCCACTGTCACCCTCAGCGCCAATATGTCCGCTTACTTTGTTGTGTTCCCATTCGTAACGTAGATCGGCAACAAACTGATTGTTGTTGAAAACAGAATAGGGTGTAGAAATAAAAAAAGCGACCAGGGCCGCCCCCCCCATCAAAAACAAGGCTGGGTCAAAAAGACGAACCATACCTCGCTTCCAGGCCAGCAAATGAGCCAGTGCGGCAGGTACACCTAAAACATAGACGCTATATTTGGTGCCAACAGCTAGTCCCACAAACAATCCCACCAACAGATAATCTAATGTCTGGCCCCTTTCCGCCAGGCGGGCACAAAAGTATAAGGCAACCATAATAAACAAGGCGACGGGAACATCGGTAGCGATAAAGTGGGAAGAAGTCACATGAAAAATAGAAAGGGTCAAGAAAGCCGCTGCCATAATCGCCCCTCGCTGCCCAAACCATTCCTGGCTCATTTTATAGACCAACCAGATAGTTAACACGCTTAATAGAACAGTTAACAGACGGGCCAGCAAGAATTCGGTGGGCAGCGGGATCAGACCATCAAAATGGAAAGGAGGGCGAAAGAGATCCATAGTGGTATGGAACTGGCCGGCCGCCGCTCCCCAGGCATAATAAAGAGCTAATACCAAAGCCACCAGGTAGGTATATAATGTGGGTTGATGGAACCAACCGGGGTCAAGTGTGCGCTCCTGTAACATCCCTACCGCCGCGTACAGATAGCGGGGTTCGTCTATGTGATAGGCAAATGGTAGACCAAAATCCAGGCCATAAATTCTCACGAAGACGGCCGTAACCAGCATCATCCCTATTAGCCCATACCGTTTGCGGCCAACCATCAAACTGTCTGCCAAAAATTTGCCTCCAACATAACATGTTTAACAAACAGCCTCGGATTATAACAGAAGTAATCAGAGGCACATGGGCCGGATAGAACTCTTAAACAGGTAGTTATCTTTTAGCCCAGCAGTACAACTGCATAGTCGTTGCCTCAGTGAGGCTCTCGGAGAACATCATATGCCGAATACACGCCCATTTTCCTACGTCATCGCAGTGTTATTGCTACCGGTGATGCTCTTATATTTTTTAGTTTTACAACCGGCGACGACCGTATCCCACATCACTCCCTATGCAAACTCCCGCGGTACTTCCCTTCCTCATGTTATCTTCATCACAGTAGACGCTACCCGCGCCGACCATATCTCCGCTTACGGCTACGGCCGTGCCACAACACCCAATTTGGATGCAATTCTGGCTGACCAGGGGGTGTTGTTTACCCAGGCCACTACCCCATCAAGTTGGACATTCCCATCTAATACCGGCACCCTGACTGGCCGAATGCCATCAGCAATAGGTGTCAATTGGACTGACGACGATGCCCGCATCCCAGACGGTGAGACGATGCTGGCGGAATACCTGCAAGACGCTGGATATTACACGGCCGGTTTTATCAGCGCTCACTATACACGCGGACAGTTTGGCTTCAATCAAGGATTTAACGTCTATGAAGAGTTGGTGGGTAATGGAGCTACAACCACCGATGCGGAAGAAATAAATACTTTAGCAATGGACTGGTTCCAAACAGAATGGATACCTGTCATTAGTGGAACGCAGCCACTATTTCTTTACCTTTATTACTATGATCCCCACACCTGGTACAATCCACCACCACCCTATGACATATTATATGACCCGACGTACACCGGTACACTCACGGCTGAAGTTTACCGCGATGGGCAGGATGTGGTCAGTGGTATCATTACCCCCACCGCGCGTGATATTGCGCATCTACAGGCCCTATATGATGGGGAAATCACCTATTGGGATGCAGAATTTAGCACCATGATGGCCTATCTAGACAGTATTGGATTGCTGGATAACAGCATAATCGTCCTGACCAGCGATCATGGGCAAATGTTTGGTGAACATGGCAAGTGGATTCATCACAACTCGGTATATGAAGAGGTGCTGCGTGTGCCCTTACTCATCCGTTATACCGGAGTCATCTCTCCGGGCACGATCATTACGACACCTGTGTCCACCATTGATGTGACGCCAACCCTACTGGATTGGCTGGGGATTCCATTGCCGGAAAATATGCAAGGTATCAGTCTGGCGACAATAATACAAGGTGAGGTTCGTTCGGGCATACGGCCTATTTACAGTGAAACAGACGGCACAACAGATGTGAATGCCCCAGATTATTGGATTGCGCCAAGACACGATTTGCGGGCTGTTCGTTACGATAATTGGAAGTACATTCATCAGGTTGTTTTTCAGGGAGAGGATGAGCTGTATGAGATGCAGACAGGTTCTCAATATGAAGTAAACAACGTGATTGACGATGAACCAGACACGGCCGTAACCCTCCAGCAAATGCTCATTGACTATTTCGACCTCCCTACCAACTATCTGTTTTTGCCTGCCATCAGACGCAATTAGTCGTTCGGTAAATTGATGATGGGCAGCCAGCGCAGTTTGCCATTCACAATTTGGGTACGGCTGATGCCTTCACCTGTGGTGGTCTCTGTCAGCCAGGTGGTGTTCACTAAAGGCGGGATCAGTTCCGTTCCGGACAAAGCTGATGTGGCCTGAAACTGGAAGGTCATGTCTTCGTTTGCCAGTAGGGTGCCCTGCCAACTGATGGCATGGGCGGTGGGGCTGTAGACGGCGGGCGTGGTGAGTGTACCGGTGATGTAAGTCATTGTATCGGGCAATGGGTTCCAAAATTGCACGTTTAGCTCCGGCGCCGAGAATGTGAGGGTATAGGTCATGATGTCATCGGCCTGCACTTCGGCTATGGGCGAAACAGCCGTATCCAGGGCAAGGGGCAACGGCCGTTTGCCATACATCAAGCCGCCGTTACTATGAAAAGCTATATGGGGCCGGTCAAGCGAATCTATTGCTATGGCCGCATAAGCGGCATTATTACTGATCAATTCATCATACCAGTTAGCGTCTTTGGTATAAACATATCGCACTTGCCACGGCATCTCGATCTCATTCCAATAGCTGATATGAGGCTGTCCATCGCTATCGAGAGCCAGCGACAGTTGGGTCGCATTTGCCATTGTAGGCACTGATTGCCATTGGCTGCCATCTTTCCAGGTATAGATTAAGCTGAATTCATGATTTGAATCAATATAAGCAATATGGGGCCGGTTCAACGCATCTAATTCCAGATCATGTCCTTCGCCCCCTTCGCCAGGTTCGTTTACGGCCTCAATTTGCCAGACATCCCCGTCTTTCCACGCATGGTATAACCGGAATTCCCCGTCGCCGGCTTCAAAAAATGTCACGTGAACACGGCCGTCGCTGTCCACGGCAATATCTCCGGGCCACCCATCAGGGTTATTGTAGATGACTTCTTCTTGCCAGGTGGTGCCATCAAACCAACCATGCGTAATGTGTCTCGTTTCAGGCCTGTAAAGTATATGTGGCTGATCTGCCGGATCCAGGGCCAACGGTATCTTCCAGCCTCCACCAGATACCCCAGATATTGAGACCTCAATCTGCCACTCAGCACCATCAAACCAGACATACTTCAACATATCATTTTGCCAGTAAACAATGTGAGGACGATTGTCTGAATCTATAGCCAGTGAGACGCGCTGATAGTAGCAACCGACCCAGGTTGATAGCAAAGTATATTGCCAGTTAACACCGTCAAGATACGCATACCACAATTTGCAGGTTGTTCCCAGGCCTGAAACATAGCTAAAATGCGGCTGGGCATTACTATCCAAAGCAAAGGATATTGCCCCGATTCCACTGGCATCCGCACGGATCAAAGATGATTCCCAACCAGACACATCCCGTAAAGCCAACCTGAGTTCAGACGCATGCACATTATAGTAGACAATATAAGGCTGTTCTTCGCGTAAGGCCAATGATGTGCCGTAAAAATTGGCACCCTCTGTAGTTACTGTTTCAATCGTCCAGTCCTGGCCATCGTATCGGGCATATTTCAGTTTGATATTGCGAAAATCAAAATATTCATCCAGGAATTCAAAGTAGCTGATGTGCACCTGCCCCTGACTATCTACGGCAATGGAGGGCTGAATGCCTACTTTGCCCGCATTGTCCACCGTTTCAAACTGCCACATATTGTTCTCACGCCAGCCATATTGCAGGGTTTGGGCTACGCCATCCATAAAACTTATATGTAAACGGTCGTTCTCATCAATGGCGAGCGAATGATAAAAGCCCCATGGCCCAGACCGGATCACATCCTCTATCTGCCAGGCGCCAGCCTCATACCAGGCATATTTCAGATAATAATCACCTCTGCCGCTATTTCCATTAGTATCGACCATATATGTTACATGCATTTGGCCAGCGGAATCGAATACGAGTGAAGCACTGACAATGCTTAAAGATTCGACGGCAATCGCCTCATGTTGCCAAAGGCCGTTACTCCCACGCCAGGCATGACGAAGCTCTACATCTATGAAGTCAAAGTCTTCAAAAATGACATGGGGCTGGTTGGTGTTGTCAATGGTCAGGGCTAACGGGCGGGAAAAACCTTCAGTTGGAACGGTTTCCGTGATCCAGCCGTTGTTTTGGCGGTAAGCAAATTTCATTGAGTGATCGGCCAGGTCATAATAGCTGGCGGAAGGTCGATCTTGGGTGTCCAGCGCAAAAGTCACATGCTCAAAGTAATGCATAGATACGTCTATGAGTTCCTGCTGCCATTGACTGCCATCATACCAGCCATGGTAAAGTTTCGTGGAACCATAGGCCACGTGCGGCGTGCCATTGCTGTCTATCCTCAGGCTTCGATCATTGTGGATATATGTTGCCCCTGCCCCTTCGGGACACTCAATGCACTGTATATCCCACCGGGCGGGAATTACTTCTGAGTTTACAGGGTTAAAGGCTGCTGCGGGGGACAAAGTCTGGAAGAAAGAATTCACAAGCCAGACACCACCAAATACCAATACAATCAATATGAAGAAATGATAGATACGGTTCATCTGTATATCCTCCCTTGTTCCACTATGTGCACCAAATCAACAGTGAGAATTATGTAAAGTTGCATTCACGGCCGTATCAACATCGGCAAATAGGTGCGATTTGTCTCGTCCAGGATGGCCCACAAGCCAAATGGCGTCTAACCCCTCTGCATCACTGCGTTGCTTTATTAAGTGGTCTCATCTATCGTGGTTGATCAGTAATCTCAGTTGTTTTCAAGTTCCTGAATGCCCACCTGACTTATGACCACGGGCACATAGACAAATTCCGTCAGGGCAATGCCGGCAGGCACACCAAAGATAGGTCCCGTTCCCTCTTGCGGCCGAAGGGGGGCGGTGGCAGCCAACATGAAGCTGGCTACCGCCTGGTGATTGTCCATCACCGTAACAAAATAAGCGCCCTCGTCCGCCACGGCCGTGTCTAGCAGCACAGTCAAATTGCCCTGGTCATCGGTAGCCACGGAACCTAACAGCACCCCATTAACCGAGACTGTGGCTGGGGCGTTTGGCGGGAACTCGCTGCCTGTCAGGGTAAAAAAGCTGCCCGGTGCGCCCTCTGTATAGTTGATGTCCAGAACGCCACAAATGATCCCAGTGCCATATACAGTGGGGATATAGTACAACCATAGAGGCACTACTCCCGTGGGAGGGACACACCACTGGGTACCTTCAAAGGCAAATACTTGAAGCGAGAGCAGGGTCGTTAAAAAATCTGGCAATGACCCAGTAAGCGATATATTTTGAGATAGACGAAGCTCTACTAGCTGAGTCAGGTTACCGATTTCTGGGGGCACGGCCGTCAGTTGATTATTGTCCAATGAGAGATAATGGAGATTGTCCAGGTTGCCAATTTCCGGCGGTACGGCCGTCAGTTGATTGCTGCCCAAATAGAGCCCTCCAAGGTTGCCCAGATTACCAATTTCCGGCGGCAATGTGGTGAGTTGATTATCAATCAAGCCTAGCGTTGTGAGATTATCCAGACTGCCAATTTCCGGCGGCACGGCCGTCAGTTGATTGCCGTACAACTCAAGATATGTGAGATTACTCAGATTGCTAATTTCTGGCGGCACGGCCGTCAGTTGATTATCACTCAATCTTAGTGTTGTGAGATTGCCCAGATTGCCAATCTCTGGCGGCACGGCCGTCAGTAGATTGATATCCAAATAAAGCTCTGTGAGATTGCCTAGATTGCCAATTTCCGGCGGCATTGTCGTGAGTTGATTATTGTCCAAACCAAGTATTGTGAGATTGCCCAGACTGCCAATCTCCGGCGGCAAGGCCGTCAGTTGATTGGCGCCCAAATAAAGCTCTGTAAGATTGCCCAGGTTGCCAATTTCCGGCGGCAATGTCGTGAGTTGATTGTTGTCCAAATAAAGCGATCTGAGGTTGCCCAGATTGCCAATTTCCGGCGGCACAGCCGTCAGTTGATTGGCGCCCAAATTAAGCTCTGTAAGATGACCCAAATTACCAATTTCCGGGGGCACGGCCGTCAGTAGATTGGCCCACAAAATTAGCTCTGTGAGATTGCCCAGGTTGCCAATTTCCGGCGGCAAGGCTGTCAGTAGATTGTAGCTCAGCTCAAGCTCTGTAAGATGACCCAGATTGCCAATTTCTGGCGGCACGGCCGTCAGTTCATTGTTGAAAAAATCAAGCCTTGTGAGATTACCCAGATTGCCAATTGTCGGGGGTACGGTTGTCAGTTGATTGTAGCCCAAATTAAGCTCTGTCAGATTAACCAGATTGCCAATTTCCGGGGGTACGGCCGTCAGTTGATTTTCATGCAACCAAAGGTTTGTGAGATTGTCCAGGTTGCCAATTTCTGGGGGTACGGCCGTCAGCCGATTCAAGGCTAAATCAAGCTCTGTGAGATTGCCCAGGTTGCCAATTTCTGGGGGTACGGCCGTCAGCCGATTCAAGTCCAAATCAAGCTCCGTGAGGTTGCCCAGATTGCCAATTTCTGGCGGCACGGCGCCTGATAAATTATTTTGTCTAAGTTCCATACCGACAACATGGCCTGCCTGACAGACTATGCCATACCAACTGCACGGCGTATTCGTTACCAGCCAATACCATTGATTGAACCAGTTTGGTCCACCTGTGGCGTGATAAAAGGCCACCAACGCTTCACATTCTAGCTGCGGAATTTCCACAACGGCGGCACAATCAAAGCCATCGGGGGCCAGCGGCGAGGTTACTGTTACCGCCTGAGCCGATGGGGTGCGGCCAGACAGTGCTCCCAGCCACACCGTCAATAGCACCACTAACAGGGTTAACAAGTTTTTCATACTGCCTCCTATCCCTTCACAATGAGGGTTGTTATCTTGCTACGGCCGTGCCAGCGCCGGTAAAAACGCTTGGCGTGTTGGTCCCCATAAGGCGTACCGATTATTCCGGCAAATAACGGCCGTAACCCGATTGTTCCCCTCATCCACTACCGGTGGCGGGGCGGGGCAACTGCTGCCTGTTGTTTCCCATAGGCCCTGCTCACCCCATTGCAGCGCCAGGTCTGCCTCATCTGTGATGACGGCCACGGCCGTGTCGGCATACGTGATGGTCAAGGTAACCGGCTGTAAGAAGGTGAACTCCACCCGCTCCTGTCCGTCCTGATAGGTCAACAGGTCAAAGGCCTGAACCACGGCCATACCTTGCGGCCCGTGGGCGCTGGTGACAGGAACCAAAACCAGATCCACCGTTTCCGTGACCGCTCCTGGTGGAATTTGAACCGCTGTAACCGTACCGGCCGCGTCGGTAAATGTTAAATTTCCACCACTAACTGCCGTGACCATTGTCGTGATAGAAGGCTGGCTGCGGCGAGCGACCATCAGACCCCCTTCCCCACAGCCAACATAGACATGGTCGGCAAGAGTATCTACCGCCTGTGCAAAACATGGAGTAGAAAGGGAGCTGGCTATGGTCGGTTGGGCCGGATCCCACACATCCAGCAGCCGCAGCCCCGCCCAACCATCAGCCACATAGACAAAATTTCCGGTCACGGCCGTGTCTTGGGCATCCCCAGGTGTCTCATAAATACTTACTTGCACTAAATCGGTGGGATCACTGATATCTATAATGGTAAGAACCCCATCAAGAATCCCCGATAGTACATCATAATCAACATCCAACACATAAGCGAAGTCGCCCCGTGTGGATAGTTGGCGAATACGACCCGGTAAGTAATCGGTCTGATACGGTTGGGTAGAGGTCATGGCGTTGATGGCTACCAGGCCATATTGCTCCGAAACGAAATGATGACCGGGGCTACCTACAAACAAGTGATCGCCATTTGAAGATAAAGTCACTGCCGGCACAGTCGAGTTAATAATTGCCAATTCAGCCGGCTTGGTCGGGTCGGTTACATCCACAATTTCAAATGCCGAAAAAAGTGTCAGATAAGCACGGTTATCATTAACAGCTATTTCCCATCCTCCTCTTGGGTAGCTGGAGACCTCCTCTGGTTGGGCCGGATCAGAAACATCTACAATGTGAAGTTCATTTCCCGCTGTTATATAGGCGTAATCACCACTCACAGCCAAACTTTGCGCAAATGTAGGAAGCGAGAATGTACTCAATTCGACGGGATTGGCGGGATCGGAATAATCTATGATGATCATACTGCCCGTATCGCCTGTTCCTATATACAGCTTATTGGCCACGTAAAATATGTCAGTAATAAGGTTATCTACCACAAATGAACTCACCTGCGTGGGTATAATCGGATTGGTTACATCTATAACGAGCACAGAAGCTTGTTGGAGAAAATTGCTATCTACCAGGAAAACGTAGGGATCAGCAACAACAACGTGATTGGCAAGACCGAAAACCGGAAATGAGCTTAACTCCTGTGGATTTGTCATATCAGCGATGGATATTATCTGTAAGCCAGCATCGCCATCAGCCACATAGGCGGTACTGCCAGACACAACAACCTCTCTGGCTGTTCCCGGTGTGTCCAGACTGCTTACAAGAAAAGGTTGATAAGGATTGGCTACATCCGCTATTTGTAAACCGTCCTCACTTGCAGCCATAAAAGCATAGTCACCATCAACAATTACCCCTGATACATGCACTCCCAATAACTGACTGATGAATATTGGTTGCCTGCCATCTGAAATATCAAGGATGTGTAAGCCGCTGGTATGGGTATTCCATGGAGAATTTTCGCCAGCATAGGCGTACGTTCCGCTCACAAAAACAGAGCCTACCATCTGCCAAGGGTTGTACATGCTTACCTGGCTCGGAGATTGCGGGTTGGTAATATCCACAATTTGCACACCTCCAAAATCATTGGCGACAACCATTTCACCCTGCCGGAGAGCAACCTCCCTGGCAATATCCGGAGTCACATATTCCCCTATTTGTGATGGGTTGGAGGGGTTGTTGACATCTACCAATTGCACATCATTGCTGACCAGAAAAGCCATCGTTCCGGAAACAGCAATGCTATTTGTTTCGCTCACTGTTTCATATAGACCTGATTGAAGCGGAAATTGGGGATTAATCAAATCCAAAATGCGCATATCGTGTCCGCTAATATAGGCATTACTGTTAGCTATGGTGATGTTGTTGACGATACCAACTTCATCATACGCGGCTATTTCGTTCAGGTCACTGAGGCTGCTAGTGTCCAATATACGCAGGCCGCGCCCGCTATCAGCTACATAAGCAAAATCACCGGCAGCGGCTATGGCCACGGCCGTACCTGGGGTATCTGTTGATCCCGTGAGAGTGGGTTGAACGGGATTGGAAATGTCCAAACGCGATACGCCATTTTCCCCGTGCGTCAGGTACAGAGTATTTGCCACGGCCGTTATGGAGTTTGCGAGATACGGCAATTCCACAGCTTCTATCTCAGTAGGAGATTGGGGGTTCGACACATCTAATACGCGGAGATTGGGACTGGAATAACCATTAGAACTTGGAAGGCTAACATAAGTATACGTATCAATTGTAGCCAGACTACCCGCCCCCGATACATCTCCCAGAGAAGGGCCATCCCACTGGCCCAACAAGACAGGGGATGTCGGATCAAGCACATCTACAATCATTACTCTTGTAGCAGTGACCAACTTGGCACTCCTTAAGCTGAATGCATAAACATAGCGACCGGAAACATCAAGATGGGTAACGGTTACATAGTCCACTGAACTGAAGTTATAGGCACCAACTTGAACCGGAACCAATGGATTCGCCACATCAAATATTAGTAGGTGACTTCCTGAAACCCCATAGAGATAATGATCAGACAAAACGACATCCGAAAACAAGTCTTCTTGATAAAATACAAGTTCGGGGGCAGAGGGGGTGTTGAGGCTTATCACATACCACCCGCCGCACAACGATACAGGGTTATGATATGTACATTCGTAGGGGGAGGAAATAACCACCGCAGCATACCCATTACTTAGCTCTATCTCCCTGATCGTTGCGGCTAAGTGCACTTCGCCTACAGGGGTTGGTGTAGCTGGATTAGACACGTCAAAGACGACAAACCTGGAACCTATACCGGCATACACATAATTGCCCTGGACGGCCGTGGCCAGCACACTCCCGCCTACCAGGTTCAAAAATTCCAGGTTATATGGCGGGGCTATACTTGCGCTGGTTTTATCTGAAAGTCTGGCAGTGGCTGGTTGCATATTTGCCATCGTCTGATTCCAGGCAACTATCAGCAAAACGACCATGAACAGTAATAAACTTATGATTTTATTTAGCTTTGGCAATCCCTTTACGGCAGCCTCTATTATCCTGTCATATAGGCCCCACAAATGGTTCCAAAGAAAGCGCTGGATTTGCATTTTCTTCTCCTCATAGGCAGGTACATTGTACCAGTTTCACTTAATTTTATTAGGCAGTCGTTACCGAAAGTCGTAATCATTGGGTGATCATGGCCTGCCCATGAATGATTACGAAAATTCGTAGCCTGGTTGCCGGTTCGTATAATGGAGCGGTGGTATCATACGGGCATTGTATTGTCAGGAGTTAGTTTGGAGTGTACAGCTTCCATGACCCAAAACCAGCCATTCAAATTATTGTTAGATGAAGGTGTCCGCACCACCGCTGCCCGGCAAGGTAAATCCCTGGAAGCGGTGGAAATGGAACTGGCCGAAAAAACGGAATACAGCCGGGCAACTGTGCATCATTGGCGGCGCGGGAATCCCCCGCCGGAACAAGAGACGCTGGCCCAAATTGTTGTCTATTGTGTCCACCACGGCCGTCTGCCCATAACCTGGGCCAGAAGAATGCTTGTGCAAGGGGGATATTTCCAGCCAGAACGGTTATTGGCGGAATTATTCAAAGAAGAATCAACCGGGCGAAAGCGCATCTTTATCTGTTATGCCCGCGACAGCAAACAAGACCAAGCCCTGGCGTTGGCCCAAGAGTTAAGCCACGAATACCTGGTATTTTTTGACCAGCCGGCGCAAATGGAAGGGTGGGCGCAAACCATCAAACATGAGTTGATGGCCTGTGATTTTTTCATTGTTTTTTTGTCACCAGAAGCAGTTGCTAATGAAGTGGTTTTAACAGAATTAGAAATAGCTGGGCAGCTGAATCAGGAACGGGGCCAACCCACCTTATTGCCCATACTCATTCAGTATTCTGATCAGATAGTGCGGCAAATTCCGCCTTCACTGGAAAACATTCCGGCCTTCATGTGGAAGCCGGAAGACGATTTGTCATCTTTGATGACGCCGTTGCAGGCAGCACTGATTCACGGCCGTTTCTCACCGCAACCCACCTCCCCAGCCACCATTCCGAGCACATCGGGCTATATGCCTACCCCTTCGCCGGCAGCACGGCCGTTTCGGTTGGAGGTTCCTGAAGGAGCCATTGATCTGGAATCTACGCTGTATATTGAACGGCCAGGCGACCGCATAGCCTTAAAAGCCATTGCCCAACAAGGCGTTACCATCACCATCAAAGGGCCGCGCCAGATGGGTAAAAGCTCTCTACTCATCCGCATTGCTGAAGCCGCCAGAAAAAGAGGCAAAAAAACAGTCTTTTTAGATTTCCAACTGTTGTCTGCCACTTTACAAGATGCGGCGCAATTCTTCCGCCAATTTTGTGCCTTGCTCAGCCACCAGTTAGAGCTGCCAGACAAAACGGAATCGTATTGGCAAACGCCGATCACGAATGCTTTTCGTTGTACGCATTACCTCAGGCAAGAAGTTCTGGGGCACCTGGACACGCCCATTCTATTAGCTCTGGATGAGGTAGACGGTATTTTTGAGACCTCTTTTCGCACTGATTTTTTTGGCATGTTGCGCAGTTGGCACAACAACCGGGCGCGTGACCCTCACTTTAAAAAATTAGATATGGCGCTGGTTACTTCCACAGAACCATACTATTTTGTGCAAAGCCTTTCGCAATCCCCCTTCAATGTTGGCGAGATCATTGATTTGGCGGACTTTACCCCTGAGCAGGTTGCCGAACTGAATGAACGTCATCGTTTTCCATTTTCCCCCACGGCATTAACAGAGTTAATGATTTTGTTACAGGGCCACCCTTACCTGGTGCGGCGCGCCTTATATCTGGTGGCCGATCAGCGCATTACTTCCACTGATTTGCTGGCCCAAGCCACAGAAGCTTATGGGCCATTTGGGGACCATTTACGTTCTCTCTTCTTGAGATTAC
Organism: uncultured Ardenticatenaceae bacterium; assembly: GCA_964467705.1. Taxonomy (GTDB): domain Bacteria; phylum Chloroflexota; class Anaerolineae; order Promineifilales; family Promineifilaceae; genus CAADGU01. The sequence goes on from CAYXUZ010000031.1 coordinate 43,481, forward strand.
ACCATAACCAGATGTTGTTGCAAAGTTTGCACCAGGCTTTACAAACGGGTGCTTGCAGTGATGAACAGTTTTTCCGGCTTCATGGGGCGGGGCTGGTGGTACGGAAAGATCACCGGATTGTGCCTCGTTGTCCGTTGTATGCTGAGTTCTTCCAGCAACAATTGAGCCATGTCAGACCGTAACATCTACACAGTTGGCGGTACAGTACAGGCGAGTGGTGGTGTTTATCTGCAACGCCAGGCTGATCTTGAGATGCTGGCACACTGCCGGGCCGGCAACTTTGCCTACGTTCTTACAGCCCGGCAATTGGGCAAATCCAGCCTGATGGTGCGCACTGCGGAAGAACTGGCTTTAGAAGGCATATGCACGGCCGTTATTGATTTGACGGAATTGGGCGTGCAGGCTTCGGCCTCCGAATGGTACTTGGGGCTGATTCTAAAACTGGCACTGGAACTCAATATAAACATAGATATTTTTGCCTGGTGGGTGTCGGTTAGCCAGATGGCGTTGGCGCAGCGGCTGATCCATTTTTTTCGAGAAGTGGTTTTGCCCCAAATTCGGCAACAAATCGTGATT